>CACZFT010000090.1:3213-12601 GCA_902780535.1 uncultured Selenomonas sp.
ACGGGCATCGGCATCCCCGAGCACGCGCAGAAGAAGCTCTTCCAGCCGTTCCAGCAGGTCGATGGTTCGACGACGCGGCGCTTCGGCGGCACGGGGCTCGGCCTCGCCATCGTCAAGGAACTCGTGCACCGCATGGGCGGCGGCATCGACCTCTATTCCATCCCGGATCGCGGCAGCGCGTTCTCGTTCTGGATTCCGCTCGTCGAGGCCGAAGGCGCCGAGACGCCGGCCGGGCGGCAGACCGTCTTCCTCGCGCCGACGCATGCAGCGGCTCCTCAGCCGCAGGCGGAGAAATCGCCGCCCGACGTCAGCGACATCGACGACCTGCTCGCGTACTGCGAGCAGAAGCTCGAAGGAGACGGGAACCCGGCGGCGAATGATAAGAAGTAGATGGAGGGAAGCGTATGAAGATCCTGATTGCCGAAGACGACCGCGTCAGCCGGTCGTTCTTCCAAAAATTCATGTCAGCGTATGGAACGTGCGACCTTGCCGTGGACGGCATGGAGGCACTCGATCTCTACATGGATGCCGTCAAGGCGAATACGCCCTACGACCTCCTGTGCCTCGACATCATGATGCCGCGCGTCGACGGCCTCAAAGTCCTCAAAGTCGTCCGCGCGATGGAGAAGCAGCACAATCTGCCACATTCGAAAATCATCATGATGACGGCTCTCGCCGATGTCGAATACGTCGACCAGGCCTTCGAGCTCGGCTGCGACGCCTACGCCTCGAAGCCCATCGACACGGCGAAAGTCGAAGAGGTCATGAAGAATCTCGGCCTGCTGGCAGAGTGAAAGATGAACGACGAAAGGAACGCCTCCGGATGCTCGATGAAAATCGGGCGTCCGAAGGCGTTCCTTTCGTGTGTTCAAGAAAAATGCGAGTGCCGTTAAAAAATGGAAATGTATCGACGATGTTCTGATTTTATGTTAAAATAAAACCAAACACGAAAGAAACGTATCCGTTTTCGTTCGATTTTTTGCAATCCATCCACGAAATCCAATCATAGGAGGGCACTCATATGAAATTACAGAACCGTCCCGAGGACATCGAAGCGCTGAAGCCGGAATATCAGGAATATTTCCATGCGATCCGCCAGCGCATCCCCGCTGACCGCGTCATCTGCGACCCTGTGCGGCGCTATGCGTACGGCGTCGATGCGAGCCTCTACAGCATCACGCCGCAGATCGTCGTGCAGGCGCGCAGCATTGACGAAGTCAGCTTCCTCGTGCAGGAGGCGGGCAAGCGCCACATCTCCGTGACGTTCCGCGCGGCTGGCACGAGCCTTTGCGGCCAGGCGCTTACGGACTCCGTGCTGATCATGGCGACGGAGGGCTGGCAGGACTACCACATCGACGATGGCGGCGCGAAAATCACGCTCGAGCCGGGCATCATCGGCGCGATGGCCAATTCGTACCTCGCCCCGTACCAGCGCAAGATCGGCCCGGACCCCGCGTCCATCAAGCACGCGATGATCGGCGGCATGGCCGCGAACAATGCGAGCGGCATGTGCTGCGGCACGTCGGACAACAGCTACAAGACCGTCCTCGACCTGAAGCTCGTCTTTGCAGACGGCTCGGTGCTCGATACCGCGGATGATACGAGCGTCCGGACGTGGAGCAAGGCGCACGAGAGCATCGTGAAAGAGCTCATGGCCATCCACGACGAAATTGCAGCCGATCCGGAGCTCAAGGAGCTCATCGCGCACAAGTACAAGATCAAGAACACGACGGGCTACAGCCTCAATTCGTTCATTGACTTCGACAACCCCATCGACATCCTGAAGCACGTCATCATCGGCTCGGAGGGCACGCTCGCGCTCATCGCCGAAATCACGTACCGCACGGTCGTCGAGGCGAAATACAAGGCGTCGGCGCTCGTCTTCTTCCCGAGCCTATCCATCGAAGACTGGGACGGCATTCCCGAAGTCATCCGCACGCTGCCGGATGGTGCGGCGGCCATCCTGATCGAGACGCGCGCGGACGACCACGAGACGCTTGAAAAGCGCATCGCGGAGACGAAGGAAGTCGTCGGCAAATACGAAATCCTTTATCCGATCGAGTTCACGGAAGACCCGAACGTCTACGGTCTTTACTGGCAGATTCGCGCGGGCATCTTCCCGGCTGTCGGCGGCGTGCGCACGATTGGCACGACCGTCATCATCGAGGACGTCGCTTTCCCGCGTGACGACCTCGCAGACGGCGTCATGGCGCTGCGCCAGTGCATGGACGACCACGGCTATGGCGACGGCATCATCTACGGCCACGTCCTCGACGGCAACGTCCATTTCGTCATCACGCAGGATTTCGAGACGGACAAGGGCAAGGCGCAATACCAGAAATTCATCGAGGATGTCTGCGCAATGGTCGCGACGGACTTCCACGGCTCTCTGAAGGCCGAGCACGGCACGGGCCGCAACATGGCCCCGTTCGTCGAGCTCGAGTGGGGCAAGAAAGCCTATGCGCTCATGAAGCGCATCAAGAAGGCGTTCGATCCCGAGACGACGCTGAACCCGGACGTCATCATCACGAAGAACGGCCTCGTCTTCATGGAGCACATCAAGTCGATGAAGCCGGTGCACGAAATCGTCGACCGCTGCATCGAGTGCGGCTACTGCCAGGTCATGTGCCCGTCGCATCTCCTGACGCTCTCGCCGCGCCAGCGCACAGCCGTGCAGCGCGAAATCAGCCGCCTGCGCATCACAGGCGAAGACCCCGAGCGCCTCAAGCGCTTCGAGGAAGACTATGAATACCTCGGCGACGAGACGTGTGCCGTCGACGGCCTCTGCCAGACGACGTGCCCGCTGTCCATCAACACGGGCGCATTCACGAAGGAGCTCCGCCACAGCCACATGACGCCGGCACGTCTCTCGGGCGCGGAAAAGATGGCCGCGAACTTCGAGACGGCGAGCTCGGCCGTGCGCCTCGGCCTCACGGGCGCGAATGTCGCGCACAGCATCTTCGGCTCGCAGCTCATGAGCTTTGTCGCGAAAAAGACGCGCTCCATCACGGGCGACAAGCTGCCGCTCTGGAATCCGTGGATGCCGAAGGCTGGCAAGCTGCCGACGCAGCCCGCGCAGAAAGGCCGCACGAAGATCGTCTATTTCCCGAGCTGCACGACGCGCATGATGGGCCCGGCAAAGGGCGACTACGACCAGCGCCACCTCAGCGCCGTCATGATGGAGCTCTGCGACCGCGCAGGCTATGATGTCATCATCCCGGACAACGTCGCGCGCTACTGTTGCGGCATGCCATTCGAAAGCGAAGGCGTGTTCGAAGTCGCCGACAAGCTCGCAAAAGAGCTCGAAGGCGCACTGCTCAAGGCCAGCGACAACGGCGAAATCCCCATCCTCTGCGACATGAGCCCCTGCACGTACCGCATGCAGCACACGATGGACGAGCGCCTGAAGATTTACGACACTGTCGAGTTCCTGCATGACTTCATCATCGACAAGCTGCCAATCCACAAGATCGACCGCACGATCATGCTCCACATGACGTGCTCGGCTGTCAAGATGGGCTTGCAGAAGAAGTTCCTCGACATTGCGAACCGCTGCGTCACGAAGGTCGTCGTGCCGGACAAGGTCAAGTGCTGCGGCTTCTCGGGCGACAAGGGCTTCTCCATCCCCGAACTCAACAAATCCGCGCTGACGCACCTCAACGAAGCCATCCCCGAAGATTGCGACCACGGCTACTCGAACAGCCGCACCTGCGAAATCGGCCTCTCGGCGAAAGCCGGCTTCCCGTACCAGTCCATCGCGTACCTCGTTGACGAGTGCTCGAAGTAACAACAGATTATAGTTTCACCCAGCCGATGGCTTCTTCTTCGATGCCGGCCGCGTGGAGGCGGTCGGCGTCTTTTTCTGCTCCTGGTTCCAGGAGGACGGCGTCGATGCGGCCTTCCTGGTGGAGGAAGACGATGTCGAAAAGCGAGAGGGCATCGCAGGACTGCTGGTCGCCGAAGGCGATGGCGGTGGCGTCTGGCTGATTGACCCAGGTGCCGATGAGTTCGAAATCGTTCCGCTGTGAAAGTGCGGACAGAATGCGGCCCGTGTGCGGGCCGAGGCGCACCGCGACGCGCTGACGCTTTTGCACGTCATAGCAGATGGGGAGCGCGGCGGCAACGTCGTGGCGGAACTTTTCTTTCTGCCCCGCAATCATCTCTCGGTAGCCTGCAAAGTCTCCGATGTGGCCGTCGTAATCATCGAGGCACGCGCGGAGGCAGGCGAGGATGGCGGGAATGGCCTGCGGGGCATCTTCGAATTTATAGGACGCGGGAATCGGAATGTCGATGTCATTCGCGGCAGCCCCGCGCCGGCCCGTGATGACACAGCAGCCTGCTGCGGCTGCTTCGCGCGGGATGCGGTCTTGTCCCGGATGATTGCCGAAGTCGATGTAGCATTTCGCGCGGCAGAGGAGGTCGTGCACTTCTTCGGCTGTCATGTGCTCGATTGGCGTCCATGCGAGATCGGGGGCCGCTGCCATGAGCTGTTTCGTGAAGTCGAGCCCTTTTCGCGGGTTGTAGGCGATGATGTCCTGACGCGGAATTTTTGTACCCCCCCCGAAAGTCCTAAATGCGTACCGGATTGCAGATAGTCGCCGACAGCGCGCACCTGCGCATTGGGCACGCCGTTCTTTCGGAGGTACTGGCGCGCGTATTCTGACTGCACCCAGTGCTCCATCTGTGCATCGGGAAAGAAGCAGTAGGTGGCGGTGCGGAACGGACGTTCCAGGAAGATGTTGAAATAGTTTTCCAGCAGGAACTTGAGGTGCCGGAGATAATTGTCGACGCTCATCCACCAGAGGATTTTGCGGATGTGATGGAACTGGCCGTAGGCATCCGTCAGCGTTTCGGGAAAGATGAGGATGTTTTCGGGCCGGTCGGGGCACGTCCGGGTGAAGGGGACATGGTACTTCCGATAGGCGGCGGGGTCGGGATCGGGAGCGCCGTCATAGTACCAGAGGCAGGCGCGGATGCCGCGCCGCAGAAGTTCGGAGCAGAGCTGGTGCAGGAGCTCGGGCCCGCCCGAAACGGCATGCGAGATGCTGGTGATGTAGACGGTCGTGTTTTCGTAGATGTCCATGGAAAGCCTCCTTGTCTTTTCATTCTACCTCAGCCCTGCTGCACGATGCAAGAACATGGTTGATTTTTCAAGGGGGAGCGATTGCTTCCTATTTTTTTTGCGTCCGATGTGGTAGAATAGAAGCCGTATGAAATGAGGATGGGAGGATCTTGTATGAAGATTACGATTGGCAGCGACCACGGGGCCGTTGCTCTGAAGGATGAAGTCAAGATGGTGCTCGCGGAGTATGGCGACATCGAGGTCACGGATGTCGGCACGTTCGGCACGACGTCGGTCGACTACCCGGACATCGCGGAGAAGGTCTGCGCGGATGTCACGAGCGGCAAGTCGGACCGCGGCATCGCGCTCTGCGGCACGGGCATCGGCATCTCGATTGCCTGCAACAAGATCAAGGGCATCCGCTGCGCGCTCTGCAATGATGTCTATTCGGCGAAGATGTCGCGCCACCACAATGACGCGAACGTGCTCGCAATGGGCGGGCGCGTGCTTGGCAACGGGCCTGCGGGCGAAATCGTCCGCGCCTGGGTCGAGACGGGCTTCGACGGCGGCCGCCACGAGCGCCGGGTGAATAAGATCATGGCGTTGGAAAAGAAGTAAACGCCCTCATGCCTCCCTCTTTGAGGGAGGGGGACCGCGGAGCGGTGGTGGGAGTAGTAGGATGCGATAGCCTGACAAGAATGCAGTCGCTGCTAAAGTCTTTAGCAACGTTCTGTATATCTGTTTGTCTCCAGCCTCTAACTACTCCCCCAGTCAGCTTCGCTGACAGCCCCCTCTAGAGGGGGCCTGGGGATGATGTATTGTTGAAATAAAAGAGGAGGACACCTACATGAGCCTGATGGATGAACTGAAAGAATCCGATCCGAAAGTTTTCGAGGCGATTGATCACGAGCTGAATCGCCAGCGCACGAAGCTCGAGCTCATCGCGTCGGAGAACATCGTCTCGAAGGCGGTGCTCGAGGCGCAGGGCAGCGTGCTCACGAACAAGTACGCCGAAGGCTATCCTGGCAAGCGCTACTACGGCGGCTGCGAGTACGTCGATGTCGTCGAGCAGCTCGCCATCGACCGCGCGAAGAAGCTCTTCGGCGCGGAATACGCAAACGTCCAGCCACATTCCGGCGCGCAGGCGAACATGGCCGTCTTCTTCGCGCTCGTGAAGCCCGGCGACACGGTCATGGGCATGAACCTCACGGATGGCGGCCATCTCACGCATGGCTCGCCCGTCAACATGAGCGGCAAGTATTTCAAGATTGTGCCGTATGGCGTCCGCAAGGAAGACGAGCGCATCGACTATGACGAGCTCGAGCGCATCGCGAAAGAATGCCAGCCGAAGCTCATCGTCGCGGGCGCGTCCGCTTATGCGCGCATCATCGACTTCGAGCGCATGGCGAACATCGCGCACAGCGTCGGCGCGTACCTCATGGTGGACATCGCGCACATCGCCGGCCTCGTGGCCGCTGGCCTCCATCCGAGCCCGGTGCCGTATGCCGACGTCGTCACGACGACGACGCACAAGACGCTCCGCGGTCCGCGCGGCGGCATGATTCTCTGCAAGGACGCCGAGTTCGGCAAGCAGTTCAACAAGGCCATCTTCCCCGGCATCCAGGGCGGCCCGCTCATGCATGTCATCGCGGCAAAGGCCGTCGCGCTCGGCGAGGCGCTGAAGCCGTCCTTCAAGGAATATGCGCAGCAGGTCATCAAAAACGCGAAAGTCCTCGCGGACGAGCTCACGGCCGATGGCTTCCGCATCGTCACGGGCGGCACGGACAACCATCTCATGCTCGTCGATCTCACGAGCAAGAACCTCACGGGCAAGGTCGCGCAGAACCTCCTCGACGAAGTCAACATCACGGTCAACAAGAACACGATCCCGTTCGAGCCGCTCTCGCCGTTCGTCACGAGCGGCATCCGCCTCGGCTCGCCGGCACTCACGACGCGCGGCTTCAAGGAAGACGATATGAAGGAAGTCGCCGACATCATCGCGCTCGTGCTCGACCATCCCGAGGACGCGGCCGCAAAGGAAGAGGCCAAGAAGCGCGTCGCGGCGCTCTGCAAGAAATATCCTCTCTACGAATAATCGAATCATCGAAGGAGTTTTTGAAAGAACATGGCAGAAGAACTGAACGTCCATCTCATCGACCATCCGCTGATCCAGCACAAGCTCACGCTCATGCGCGAAAAGGAGACGGGCACGAAGGATTTCCGCGAGCTGCTCGAAGAAATCGCGATGCTCATGACGTATGAAATCACGCGCGACTTCCCGCTGAAGGACAAGGCCATCGAGACGCCGGTCGCGAAGTGCACGGGCAAGGTGCTCGCGGGCAAGAAGGTCGGCGTCGTGCCGATCCTGCGCGCGGGCCTCGGCATGATGAACGGCGTCATCCGCATGATTCCGGCGGCACGCGTCGGCCACATCGGCCTCTATCGCGACCCTGAGACGCTGAAGCCGGTCGAGTACTACTGCAAGCTGCCGAAGGACGTCGCGGAGCGCACGCTCATCGTCACCGATCCGATGCTCGCGACGGGCGGCAGCTCGGCGGCGGCGCTGACGCTGCTCAAAGAGAAGGGCGCGAAGTCCATCACGCTCATGTGCCTCGTCGCGGCGCCGGAAGGCATCCGCGTCGTCAACAAGGAGCACCCAGACGTCCCCGTCTACGTCGCGGCCATCGACGACCACCTCAACGACAAAGGCTACATCGTCCCGGGCCTCGGCGACGCCGGCGACCGCATCTTCGGCACGCTGTAAACTTGAACCCATCAGAACCCATCATCGGGAAGCTTTTTCGGAAGCCTCCCGATTTTTTTATGCCTGTGCTTGTGCAGCAAGCATAACGATTCGTTATGCCTGAAATAGGAAATCGTTTCTTTACAGTAGACAAGAGTGCGTGTAAGATAAAGCCATGCTTCGCGAATGAAACAATCGCGGGGGTGGAAAACGTTTTTTGAAGAAAAGAAATGGAATGGAGGAGACACATCATGAAGAAGCTATTGGCACTCTGTTCGGCGCTGATTCTCTGCATCGGCTTGCTCACGGGCTGCGGTGGATCGCAGCAGGCGAGCTCCGGTTCAGGTTCGGGCTCCGGTGATTATCATGGCGCGCTCAAGGGCGTCGAGCTCGCGGTCGGCACGTCCGGCACGTATGCGCCATTCTCGTATTTCAAGGAAGACGGCACGACGCTGACGGGCTACGATATCGCGCTCGTGCAGAAGCTCCAGGAAATCCTCGGTTTCACCATCAAAGATGACAAGCTTCAGGACATGGACTACGGGCCGCTCGGCACGTCGCTGAGCCAGGGCCAGCTCGATGTCGGCGCTGCCGCCCTCTGCGCGACGGACGAACGCAAGAAGAACATGGATTTCTCCGATGTCTACTATGATGCCGGCATCGTCGTCATCGTCGCAAAGGACAACAATACGATCAAGAGCGTCGATGACCTGAAATCCGGCAAGTACAAGGTCGCCGTCCAGACGGGCTGCGCGGCGTATGAGTACGCATCGAAGGAACTGCCGCAGGAATGCCTCCAGTCGTTTGACTCGCAGGCGCTTGCGTACAAGGCCGTCGAAGATGGCCAGGCCGATGCAACGCTCTACGACCAGCCGGGCACGGCCTACGGCATCAAGACGGGCAAGCTCAACGTGAAGATTGTCGGCGATGAGTTCTTCAAAGGACAGGCACCGTACACGATCGCGTTCTCGAAGAACATCGTGAAGAAGCATCCGGACATCATCAACCAGTTCAATGCGGCGCTCAAGGAGCTCAAGGAGAACGGCACGCTCGACCAGCTCAAGAAAGAGTACGTGGACTGATCTGACAAAGAAATGAGAGGAGCTGCATGGCGCGGCTCTCGCGAAGGGGTGTGACCTTATGGATGCAGCGTTATTCACTGCGGTCCTGCCGATGCTCGTCAAGGGATTCTACATCACGATGGAGATCGCCATCATCGGCATCCTGCTGGGCTTCGTGCTCGGCGCGGCGAGCGGCTATGCGCTCCAGAGCGGGAACCGCGTCGCGCAGGGCATCGCGGGCGTCTATGTCTGGATTATCCGCGGCACGCCGATCGTCGTGCAGGCACTCTACATCTACTTCGTCGTGCCGGCGATCATCTCGCTGGCGCAGGGCGAGCAGTACGTGCTTGACAGCACGATTGCAGGCATCATCGTCATTACGGTGAATGCGGGCGCGTTCATCTCGGCCATCGTCAAAGGCGCGCTCGAAAGCGTCGACGTCGGCCAGATCGAGGCGGGCTATGCGCTCGGCCTCACGAAGCGGCAAGTGCTGTTCCACGTCATCATCCCGCCCGCGTTCAA
>CACZFT010000091.1 GCA_902780535.1 uncultured Selenomonas sp.
GGCGAGAGCATCGGCCGCCAGATCTACAAGCACCTCATGAACGGCGTCAGCCACATGCTGCCGTTCGTCGTCGGCGGCGGCATCCTGATCGCCCTCGCATTCCTGCTCGATGACTACTCCATCGACCCGAAGAACTTCGGCTCGAACACGCCGACCGCGAAATTCTTCAAAGACATCGGCGGCGCGGCCTTCGGCTTCATGCTGCCGGTTCTCGCAGGCTTCATCTCCATGTCCATCGCGGACCGTCCGGGCCTCGCGGTCGGCTTCGTCGGCGGCGCGCTCGCTGGCACGACGGGCTCCGGCTTCCTCGGCGCTCTCCTCGCAGGCTTCGTCGGTGGCTGGATTGTCAACAAGCTCAAAGCCCTGACGAAGTGCCTGCCGGATTCCCTCGAAGGCATCAAGCCGATGCTGATCTATCCGTTCTTCGGCATCCTCTTCATGGGCCTCATCATGATGTTCATCATCGCGCCGCCGGTCTCCGCGCTGAACGGCTGGATGGTTGACACGCTGAAGAACATGGATCCGTCCGCGCGCATCTTCATGGGCATCATCGTCGGCGGCATGATGGCCGTCGACATGGGCGGCCCGATCAACAAGGCAGCGTATGTCACGGGCACGGGCCTTCTCGCTTCCGGCGAGTTCCACGTCATGGCAGCCGTCATGGCTGGCGGCATGGTTCCGCCGCTCGCCATCGCCCTCTCCACGACGTTCTTCAAGAACCGTTACACCGAGAGCGAGCGCAAAGCCGGCATCACGAACTACGTCATGGGCCTCTCGTTCATCACGGAAGGCGCCATCCCGTTTGCCGCTGCTGACCCGATTCGCGTCATCCCGTCGCTCGTCGTCGGCTCCGCTGTCGCCGGTGCCCTCTCGATGGCGTTCGACTGCACGCTCCGTGCTCCGCACGGCGGCATCTTCGTCGTCCCGACCATCGGCAACCCGGCCATGTACCTCCTGGCCATCATCATCGGCGCCATCGTCGGCTGCGCGATCCTCAGCGTGCTCAAGAAACCGTTGAAAGAGAACGCATAAAAACGACAAAAAAGTATTTCTGAAATGCAAAAGGCTGCACATCGCAATGGTGTGCAGCCTTTTTTAATGCAACTTCCTGCGTCAATCCTCCACGTCAATATCATCAAAGACATCCTCGACACGAACGCGGAGATCATCATAAAGGGAGACGGGAATGACCGTATGGATATTTGCACGGTCTTTTTCATCCATATCAGCAAGATCTTCTGCATCTACCTGCGTGTAAACGCAGTCGAGCTCGAATGTACCATCATGTCCATGATAGACCTCAACTGATTTTTCCAGAGGCAAGACCAGCCAATATTCTTTGACACCAGCAGCAGCATAATGCCGCATCTTCGGACCACGATCATGGTTCATGGTGGATGGGGACAGCACTTCGACAACAAGGTCAGGCGCACCATAGATGCCTTTGCGGTGAATCTTCGAGCGGTCGCAGACAATCATACCATCGGGGACATAGACGTTGTCTTTATCGAGATGAACTTCTGCGCCATCCGGAAATGCCTTGCAAGTCTTCCCCTCAAGATAATTTCCGAAGATTCGATAGATATTGGCCGATACCAATGTGTGGTCAATGCGTGGTCGTGGAGACATGAGATATGTCTTGCCCTCGATCCGCTCCGTGACCGGCGGGTCGATGTACGCGAGATTGTTCATGGAAATCACTCCCTTCTTTTTCTACCATTATATCACAAGCCCCGGGGACTTATCCACAAAGTTATGCACACTTCTGTGGATAAGTCCCCGGGGCTGTGGTTTCTTTGTCGTTGATTCGCGGCCATCTGTCCGCGAAATCATAACGTGCTGTTACGTTTTTGAGGGACTTCAGCGTCCTTTGCCGCCCGCGCCTGGCGTCGGGGCGTCATCCGTGGCCGCGTTGTTCTGCGTCTGGCTTGTCTGCGTGTCCTCGCTGCGCGCGTCATTCGCGCGGGTCGCGGGGTTCGTATCGGCCGTGCTGTCCGCCGCACTCTCCGAGCGGCGGCCGCTGCCCTCCGTGCCGTCTTTCTTCTTGAGCTCGCTCTTCTTCGAGGAGGAGGACGACGACGATGACGAAGAACTGCTCTTCGTGCCCTCCATGCGGCCGATGCTGTGGTCGCTGGCTGGCACTTCCGTCGCGTTCGCCGGGATGGAATTCTCGTATTCATGCGCAGCGCGCTCGAGGTTGGCTTTCGCGCTGCTGCTGAGGCTGATGCCGAGCGTCGACGCGAGCGTCGTGCGGAGCTTCTCCACATCGGGAATCCAGTAGCTGATGCCCGAGATGTAGAGCGGACGGCCCGGCACCATGTCGGTCTTGAGGCCGTTCTTCTGCGATTCCTTCAGCGTGCCCGCGAACTCCAGGAGCTGGCGCATCGAGAGGTCCGTCTTGACGGAGGAGAGGACTTCCTTGATGACGCTCGGCAGCTTCGGGATGATGGCCGGCGACGTGATCTTGTCCATGCAGGCCTTCATGAATTTCTGCTGGCGCTTGATGCGGCCGATGTCGCCTTCCTCATCGCGGAAGCGCACATACGTCACGGCCGTCTTGCCGTCCATATGCTGCTTGCCCGGGCGCAGGTCGATGACGAGGCCGCCATCGTCGTCCCAGGGATCCTCGTAGTACATGCGCTTCTCGACGTCGATGTCGATGCCGCCGATGGCGTCGATGATTTTCTGGAACGCATGCGTATTGATGATGATGTAGTGATCCATGTTGACGCCGAGGAAATCCTCGACCGTGCGCTGCGTGAGCTTCTCGCCGCCATAAGCGTAGGCCGCGTTGATCTTATCCCAGCCGTGGCCGTTGATTTTCACGCGCGTGTCGCGCGGGATGGACAGGAGCGCCGCCTGATCCTTCTTCGGATCGACCGTCGCAATCATCAGCGTGTCGGAGCGGCCGACATCGTCCTCGCGCTCATCGACGCCCATGATCATGATGGTCGACTTATCCTTCGCCATCAGGAGGCCTTCCTCGACTTTCTCAGCAACCGGGCGGTCGAGGAGCGAATTCGAAGCGAACATGGCGCCCGCGACGGCCGCGCCGAGGAAGCAGAGGAAGACGACCACCCACGGCCAGATGCGTGTCTTCTTCTTCTTCGCGCGCCCGTGCCGCGGCGGGATGGGATTGCTGCTCAAAACGATACCTTCTTTTCTATATAGTAGGAAGTAACTTCATTATAGTGATTCCTCACGAGTTGTGCAATATCCGATTTCTCCATTTTAGCGCCTCTCTATGAAAAATGAAAGCAAAAGGACGAGCGAACGCGTTTTCCACACCCACGAGGGATAAGTCGGAAAGTCCTAGCACTAAATCTTGTGTTTGTGGATAAGTACCACCTAAATCTTGAGTTATCCCCCGTTTTATCCACAGTATCCACAGTTTTGGCGAAAAAACGGGCGCCCAAACTATGCACATTGTGCACAAGATGGCAGAATCCCCGCAAATCCTTGCCGTTCTGTGGATAAACTGCCCCCTCGGAACGCTTCCCCCGTCGATGTTATCCACAGGTGTGGATGAAATTGTGGATAACAAATTTCTTTCGTACAGCGTTCCTCTTTCTCCTCATTCTGTAGTATAATGATGTTTATAGGGAAAGGGGGACGTGCGCCCATGACGACCATCAGCGACGAAGAGCTCCTGCTGCGCCTCGTGCTCTCGTGCGTGCTCGGCGGCATCATCGGC
Source organism: uncultured Selenomonas sp. (assembly GCA_902780535.1). Classification (GTDB taxonomy): domain Bacteria; phylum Bacillota; class Negativicutes; order Selenomonadales; family Selenomonadaceae; genus Selenomonas_C. The sequence goes on from CACZFT010000091.1 coordinate 3,695, forward strand.
TACGAACGCCAGGCGAGACGAAAGTCGGCGGGACTCCGGACGAACCTCCTCGTGTGCCTCGGCTCCTGCCTCATCATGGTGCTCTCGCAGGAACTCTACCTGCGCGTCGAAGGCCATACGAATGCCGACCCCGCACGCCTCGCGGCGCAGGTCGTCTCCGGCATCGGCTTCCTCGGCGCCGGCGCCATCATGAAGGAAGGCGTGACCGTCACGGGCCTCACGACGGCGGCGTGCCTCTGGGTCGTCGCGGGCGTCGGCCTCGCCGTCGGCGCAGGCCTCTACACGGGCGCGCTCTTCACGACGGCGCTCGTCTTCGGCACGCTCGGCTTCCTCTCGCGGCTCGACGAATGGGTCGGGCACGAGCATCCCGTCCGTCCCCCGTACCATGCCGCCCGGCCACTGCCGCGACGTCATCCGCTCCCACCGCAGGCAAGAAAGAACTTTCATTATCTTTATAAGAAAAAATTTTTCAGGAGGAAAACGACTATGCTGAATGAAGAGATCATCGACACGATGGTGCGCCAGGCCATGGACATCACGCGCAACGCCTATCTGCGCCACGAGGAACAGCTCGCGGTCGGCGCCTGCGTGCTCTCGAGCGACGGCACGCTCTATACGGGCTGCAACATCCAGAACCGCATGCCGCAGCTCTGCGTCTCGGCCGAGCAGGTCGCCATGTACAAGGCCCTCGCCGATGGCAAGCGCGAATTCGACGGCGTCGCCATCATCGCCGACACGCAGGATCCCTACATCCCCTCGGGCCTCTCGCTGCAGCTGCTCGCCGAATTCGACGTCCCCGAAGTCGTCATGGCAAACATGAACGGCCAGGTGGACACGAAATCCCTCGAAGAACTGCTGCCGTACTACCGCCGCATGAAGAAGAACACGCGGTTCACGTTCGGGGATGGCGACAACTACTGAGTTTTGGAACCTTCATCAGACAAGAGAGTAAAGGATGGGACGCGCCCTGCGCCCGTGGGAACGGTGCAGGACGGAACTGAGGGAGGGAAAGCTATGGACTGGCAGCCGAAAAATTCAGACCTCGCAGGCGTCCTGCGCCGCGAACGGCGTGACGACCTCACAGGACTGCTCTCCATGATGGACTTCATGGAGCGGGCCGACCGCGAAATCGCGCGCGGCCCTGCGACGTTCCTCTATTTCAACGTCGAAAACTTCCGCCTCATGAACCAGGAATATGGCTTCCAGGCTGGCAACCAGCTGCTCGTGCGCATCGCTGAAGCGCTCCTCGAGACGTTCGGCCCCGTGCCGATGGCCCGCCTCAACGACGACCGCTTCATCGTTATGACGCGCTCGACGGGCCTCGAAGAGCACATCCAGGCCGTCGTCGAGACCGTCGACCAGATCGAGGCGCGCATGTCGCTCGCCGTCAAAGTCGGCATCTACGACCCGCCGCCCGACGTCACGGACGTCGCGCTCATCATGGACCGCGCCAAGCTCGCCTGCGACAGCATCAAAGGCATCTACGACAAGCGCTGTGCCCACTTCACGAAAGGCCTCGAAACGCAGCGGAGCCTGCGCACCTACATCGTCACGAACTTCTACCGCGCCCTCGAAGAAGGCTGGATTGAAGTCTGGTACCAGCCCGAAATCCGCGCCGCCACGCGCGAAGTCTGCGGCTTTGAAGCCCTCGCGCGCTGGCGCGACCCCGAACGCGGCATCATCTCGCCTGGAGACTTCATCCCCGTCCTCGAGCGCGCGCACCTCATCGACCGGCTCGACCTCTATGTCATCCAGCGCGTCTGCAGCGACCAGCAGAAAGGCAAGGAGCGCCCGAGCCGGAAATCCTCACACATCTCCGTCAACCTCTCGCGCGTCGATTTCCAGCTCAGCAACATGCTCGAAGAAATCCAGTCCATCTGCCGCGCCTACGATGTCCCGGAAGGCTACCTCCACATCGAGATCACCGAGAGCGCCCTCAATGACAACGACGAATTCCTGCGCCACGAAATCCAGCGCTTCCACGATGCCGGGTTCGAGCTCTGGATGGACGACTTCGGCAGTGGCTACTCCTCGCTGAACAACCTCAAGGACTTCCAGTTCGACCTCCTCAAGATTGACATGGAATTCCTGCGCGACTTCGACACGAAGCCGCAAGCCCGCGTCATCCTCGAAGCCATCGTCGACATGGCGAAAAAGCTCGGCATCCACACGCTCTGCGAAGGCGTCGAAACCGAAGAGCAGTACAAATTCCTGAAAGACATCGGCTGCGAAATCCTGCAAGGCTACCTCTTCTCCCCGCCCGTGCCCTACTCCGACGAGCACACCGGCGAAGTCTCCGGCTCGAAAGAGAACCGGCTCGTCATCGAAGGCACCGAAGCGGAAGACTACTTCCGCACCATCGGCTCGTTCAACGTGCTCGACGCCGACCCCCTGCGCTTTTCCAAAGACAGCTGGGGCCTCGCGCTCGCCATCCTCGAGTGCCGCGACGACGGCAGCTGCCGCTACCTCTACGCCAACGACCGCGTCCGGGAAATGGCGATCCCGGATGGCTTCCACAATCTGGAGGAAGCCATCCGGGATCGCCGCCACAGGGACGACCTCATGCAGCCCGAGCGGCGCTTCTGGAACCTCGTCGAGCGCGCACTCCAGAGCGGCAAGCCGGAATCGATGGAAAACTTCATCAACGGCCGCGCCTACAGCGTCCGCATGGTGCGCATCGCCCGCGACGAACCGCGCGGCGTCTCCGCGATCGCCTACCAGATCATCGACCTCTCCGACTGGGGCATCCAGCACCAGCAGCGCTTCATGGACGTCGCCATGCGCCACATGCTCCAGATCTACACGCGCGTCGACCTCTATTCCGAGGACGGCACGGCCGAAAACCTCGTCGTTGACGCCTCGCAGCAGCGCGTCCTCGACATCGTCCCGTTCACAGACGAGGGACTCCGCCGCTACGCCGACATGTACATCGACGACAAAGACCGCGAAAACTTCCTCTCCTTCTACGACATGACGACCGTCGAAGAGCGTTCCCACGCCGCCCGCAACGAGCACGTCACGGCCGTCTTCAACGTCTACGACGAACTCACAGACCGCCCCGAACCCCAGATGTTCACCCTCATCCCCTTCCGCCTCGAAGGCAGACCGCGGAAGGTCGACGAAAGGGTTCTGAAAACAAAAACTCCGCGCCAATCCGGTGCGGAGTTTTTGTATGCCTTGCTGTGGATTAATGATGGAACAAACGAATATGCGTCATCGCCATCGTCATGCCGTACTTGTCGGCCGTCTCGATGACATTGTCGTCGCGAATCGAGCCGCCCGTCTGCGCCACGTACTGCACGCCGGACTTGTGCGCGCGCTCGATATTGTCGCCGAACGGGGGCAGACATCGTGCGCCGCCTTCTTCAGCCACGCCTTCTTCTCCTCCGCCGTAAACACCGGCGGCTTCTCCGTGAAGACGCGCTTCCAGTCGTCCGTCTCCAGCAGGTCTTCCCACTCGTCGCCGATGTAGACATCGATGGCATTGTCGCGGTCCGGGCGGCGCACCTCCTCCTTGAACGGCAGATTCAGCACCTGCGGGCTCTGGCGCAGGAACCAGCGGTCCGCCTTGCCGCCCGCGAGGCGCGTGCAGTGGACGCGGCTCTGCTGGCCCGCGCCGATGCCGATGGCCTGCCCGTCATACGTGTAGCAGACCGAATTCGACTGCGTGTATTTCAGCGTGATGAGCGCGATGAGCAGGTCGCGCTTCGCCGCGCTCGGCAGCTCCTTCGCCTTCGTCGCGATGTCCTTCAGGCAGTCCTCCGTGATGGCCACATCGTTGCGCTTCTGCGAGAACGTCACGCCGAAGACCTGCTTCGTCTCGACCGCGGGCGGCTCGTAGGCAGGATCCATCTGGATCACGAGATAGCTGCCCTTGCGCTTCGTCTTCAGGATTTCCAGCGCCTCCGCGCTGTACGACGGCGCGATGATGCCGTCCGACACCTCGCGCTTCAAAAACGACGCCGTCTGCGCATCGCACTCATCCGACAGCGCCACGAAATCGCCATACGAGCTCATGCGGTCAGCGCCGCGCGCGCGGATGTACGCCGTCGCGACCGGCGAAAGCTCCACGCCCTCGACGAAATACACTTTCTGCAGCACATTCGACAGCGGCACCGCCACGGCCGCACCCGCCGGGCTCACATGCTTGAACGAAGCCGCCGCCGGCAGCCCCGTCGCTTTCTTGAGCTCCCGTACGAGCTGCCAGCTGTTCATCGCGTCGAGCAGATTGATGTACCCCGGACGCCCGTTCAAAACCTGGAACGGCAGCTCGCCCTCCTCCATGAACACCTTCGCCGGCTTCTGGTTCGGGTTGCAGCCATACTTCAGTTCGAGTTCTTTCATTTTGCTGTCTCCTTTGCAAAATCGCACGAAAAAAGAGCCGACAAAGTCCAAGGCTCTTGCCCAGACGGTCGGCTCTCACGCAGCAACGCTGCACTTGCACTCCCCGTGGTGAACTCCACTTCCGTCAGTCGTGCAAGATTCCTACTAATAATCTAGCAAACGCGCGGCAGAGTGTCAAGGAAAATCGCGGTTGACGGAGCCCTTTGCGAAACGTATACTTGAAATAAAATCAGAACGAAAGAAAAGGAGGCCCTACCCATGCGCGTCATCGTCATCGGCGCGGGCAAGCTCGGGTACAGCATCGCCGAACTCCTGTCCAAAGAATCCTTCGACGTCGTCATCGTCGACCATGACGCCGCCCAGCTCGAAGGGCCGAAGAACACCCTCGACGTCCTCACCATCCACGCCAACGGCGCGAGCCCCATCACCATGAACGAGCCCGACATCCGCGGCGCCGACATCCTCATCGCCGTCACCGCCAGCGACGAAGTCAACATGGTCAGCTGCATCCTCGCCAAAAAGCACGGCATCGCCCACACCATCGCCCGCATCCGCGACATGCAGTTCATGGGCGAGGCAAAAGAATACCTGAAGGAAAATTTCGACATCGACCTCATGCTCAACCCCGAGCTCATCACGGCGCATGAAATCAACCGCATCCTCATGACGCCCGCCGCGCTCAACGTCGAAGACTTCGCCCACGGCAAAGTCCGCCTCTTCGAAACCCGTGTGCGCCGCTCGTCGCCGTTTGCCCGCAAGCAGCTCAAAGACATCGAGCTCCCGCGCGGCGTCCTCGCCGGCATGATCTTCCGCGACCACCGCATGATCATCCCGCACGGCAACGACTCGCTGCTGCCGCACGACAACGCCTACTTCATCGGCATTCCGTCCGCCATCGAACAGTTCAGCCAGAACTTCGTCCAGCGCGACGCCAAACGCATCCACCGCGTCATGGTCATCGGTGCCGGGCGCACGGGCCGCGCCCTCGCGAGCCTCCTCGACGGCCAGGACGTCGAAGTCAAAGTCGTCGAAAAAGACCACGAGCGCTGCCAGCTCATGGCTGAAAAACTCGAGCACGGCATCGCCATCTGCGGCGACGGCACCGACATCGACCTCCTGCTCGAAGAAGGCGTCGCCGAAGCTGACGTCGTCGTCTGCCTGACGGAAGACGACAAGCTCAACCTCATGCTCGCGCTGCTCGCGAAGCACCTCGGCGCCGACAAGACCGTCGTCCGCGTCGCCCGCAACGAATACGTCGACCTCATGGAAAAAGTCGGCGTCGACGTCGTCCTCTCGGCCCGCCTGCTCTCCGCGAGCGAAGTCCTCGCCTTCGCCCGCCGCGGCGGCGTCGTCTCGGTGTCTCTTCTCGAAGGCGCGAAAGCCGAAGCCGTCGAAGTCATCATGCAGGAAGGCGCCCCCGCCGCCGGCAAGCCCCTCATGGACGCCAAACTCCCGAAAGAATGTCTCGTCTGCGCCTACGTCCGCGCCGGCGAAGCCGAAATCCCGAACGGCACCACCGTCCTGCTCCCCGGCGACCGTATCATCCTCTTCATCCAGACCCAGTTCGCACAGAAGGTCATGAAGTATTTCAAGGGGAAGGAATGATTTTTCACCGCCACATGCCTCCTGATTTTCCGCCTCACCCCTCGTAATGTCCCCGACAAGAAAAAATGACGATATTCTTCTGCGCATCGGCAGAATATACGAGACGGTTCGCCGCATCGATTCTGCGGCTCCATGCTGGAAAATGCCGCAAGGCTTCTGGTTTTCCAATGCCTTTCTGCAAACCATTTCTCCGAATGTCTTTAATCAAATCATTAATGCGACGAAGTGTCTTTCGGTCTTCCGTCTGCCAAGAAAGATATTCCTCCCATGCCGTCGGTGTCCAGATGATGTTATGCATCTGCGCCCTCCATCAGAGGATGCGCCTCTCCCATTCCCGCTTTGTATTCCGCAAAACTTTTTTCCAATTTTGCAAGGTACGCGCGGTTGCGCTCTTCTTTTGATGTGATGGTGAACAGCTCTGGAGGAATGGCCTGATTGCGGACAATGGTTTTCAAAAGCATTGAGACCACTGTCGATGTAGAAACACCAAGCTTTTCCAAGACATCTTCTGATTCTCGCTTGAGATCAGCATCCACGCGGATGCTGAGTGATTTTGTTGCAGCCATTCTGCATCGCTCCCTTCTACCTGTATTATACCATATTGTATGGTAATTGCATATACATTTGCTTTTTCGTGAACTTTCCCGAAAGGAGGCTCCCCATGCGCCACGCCTATGCGATTTTCTGGTATCTGCTGTCGCGGCTGTCGGTCGCGCTTTCAGCGCTTTTGCTGCTGCCGCTCGCGCTTTCGCAGCAGGATGTGCTGACGGGGGCGGTCGCGCGGGTGACGGGGGCTTCGGGGACGTGGATGACGGGAAAGGCGGTAGCGGTCTCGGGGGCGCCCGCGGGGCTCTACATCTATGGCGTGCCGCTGCTCGTGGCGGTCGCGACGGGCGCGATGTTCCGCCATCTCGGACGGGAGCACAAGCGGCCGCTGACGCTCGCGGAGGGGGCGCTTTTTGCCGTGCTGGCGTGGCCGTATCTCGCCTGGATCGGGGCGATGCCGTTCGCGCTGTCGGGCAGGCTCTCGCCGCTCGATGCGTTTTTTGAGAGCATGTCATCGTTCACGGCAACGGGGCTTTCGAATTTTGATTATGTGGCGGGGGCGCTGCCGCCGTCGCTCGTGCTCTGGCACGGCCTCATGAACTGGCTCGGCGGGCTCACATTCGTCGTGATGCTCGTGACGGTCCTGCCACAGGTCAGCGGCTGTTTCGGCATCACGCTGACGGCGCGGCAGAGCGTCTATTTCAGCCCGGTCTGGCGGAAGATGCACCAGTCCATCTGGCAGGGTCTCGCGGTGTATGGCGGACTGACGGTCATCTTCATCGGCGTGTTCCTCGCGCTCGGGCTCACGCCGCTGCGCGCGCTGCTGCTGGCGCTCACGACGATTTCGACGGCCGGGAGCGGCGCGGCGTCGGCGTTTTCGATGGGCGCGGCCGGGCAGTCGCCCGCGCTCGAGGCGGCGGGCTGCTGCATGATGCTCGTGACGGGCGGCAATTTTCTCCTGTACTGGAAATGCATCGCGCGGCGCAGTCCGCGCCTTTTGTGGGCTGATGCGGAGCTGCGCGCGGCGCTCGCCATCGCGGCGGCGTGCTCGCTCCTCGTGGCGCTGCATCTCGCGCTCACGGGCACGTATCCTCTGCTGACGGCGCTGCGCCACGGCGCGTTCCATGTGATTTCGTTCTTCACGACGGCGGGCTTTTCGTCGGTCGATGCCTCGGCATGGCCGGATTTTGACCGCTACGTGCTGTTCTTGCTCGCGTTCCTCGGTGGCTGCATCGGCAGTCCGGCGGGCGGGCTGAAGGTCGTGCGCCTGCTCGTGCTCGCGAAGCTGACGGCGCAGGAGCTCCGCCGCACGCTCCACCCGCACATGGTCGTCAGCGTGCGCCTCGACGGCCTCGCCGTGCCGGACAAGGTCGTCGGCCGCATGCTCGCGTTCTTCTTCCTCGCGGCGGCGTTCTTCTTTTTCGGCACGATCGCCATCGCGGCGTCGGGCGTCGCCATCCTCCCGGCGATGGGGCTCTCGGCCGGGTGCCTCACGAGCACGGGCCAGGTCGCGCTGCTCTTGGGCCTCCCGGGCACGGCCGCCCTCGCTCCCGCGACGAAGGCCGTCGCCATTTTCCTGATGCTCGCCGGCCGCGCGGGCATCTTTTCCCTGCTGATGCTCGGCGCCATCGGCGGCGAGAGCGTGCGGAAGAAATGGTGAGCATCGGCAGGAAATCCCGCGCTGGACGGCGAAAGTACTGTATGAAAAGAAATCTACGAAAAGGACCTTTCTATGACCGATTTCACGACCGAACTCCGTGCCGCCGCAGAGGCGGCTTCCCTTTCTCTCTCCGAGGAGCAGATTCTGAAATTCACGCGCTATGATGCGCTGCTCATCGACTGGAACGAGCGCATGAACCTCACGGCCATCACTGAGCCGCGCGATGTCGCGGTGAAGCACATGGTGGACTCGCTGACGGCCTACGATGCGGCGCTCTTTTCCGGTGCGCCGACCGTCATCGATGTCGGCACAGGCGCGGGCTTTCCCGGCATCCCGCTGAAGATTTTCGACCCGTCCATCCGCCTGACGCTCATGGACAGCCTCGCGAAGCGGCTGGCGTTCCTCGAAGCTGTCGTCGAAGACCTCGGCCTCACGGGCGTCACCTGCGTTCATGCGCGCGCCGAGGACGCCGCGCATGAGCCGCAGCGCCGCGAGCGCTACGACATCGCCGTCAGCCGCGCCGTCGCCCGCCTGCCCGTCCTGCTCGAATACACGCTGCCATTCGTCAAGAAAGGCGGCCACCTCATCGCCCTCAAAGGCCGCGCCTATCAGGAGGAAGCCGACGCCTCGAAGCGCGCGCTCAAAACGCTCGGCGGCCGCATTGAAAGCATCCGCCCCGTCACCCTCCCGGGCCTCGACGACAAGCGCGCCGTCCTCACCATCGAAAAGATCGCCCCGACTCCGAAAGCCTATCCGCGCAAAGCCGGCACGCCTGCCAGGAAGCCCTTATAATCGATTGGAGGCCTCTCCCATGAAGAAAAAACTCTTTGCCCTCGCCCTCGCGGCCCTGATGCTGCCCGGCACGGCGCTGGCGGCAGACAATGATGCCAAAAACGCCGCCCCGAACCCCATCTACGAGCGCATGCGCGCCATCATCTACGGCGACACGGAAAACTCCAGCCAGACGGCTGCGAAAAAACCGACAGACACGGCCAGCACAGCCACGACTGACAAAGCTCCATCCGCCGCACCTGCCCCGTCTGCCGCGCCTGCCAGCACTCCGGCAGAAACGCCGAAGGCGGACACGGCAGCGGCTCCGGCTGCGACCACGCAGACGCCAGCACTGCAGAAGCTGACGCCGAAACAGGAGAAAGCCCTGGAAAAGCAGCGGGCCAAAGCCGCCAAGGAACAGGCCAAGAAGCAGCAGCAGGCCGCGAAAGCCAAAGCCAAGCGGCAGGCAGACCTCGAAAAATGGAAAGCCAAAGAAAAGGAAAAGCTCGAACGCGAGCAGGAAAAGGCCCAGGAAGAACGCGAAAAACAGCAGATCCGGAATGAACGCAGACAGGCAAAAGAAGCCAATGACAAGGCTCTGAGAGAGCTCAAGGCCCTGCCGCACTACATGCACCTGCTCGATGACAACGGCTTCTCCTACGACCTCGACACGCAGGGCTCGCGCTGGATCCTCCTGCCTCACAGCACGAGCGAATACATCCTCGACACCTGGGTGCGCCTCACGAAGACCACGTCCGATGACGAAGATGCCGAAAGCGGCGACTACTCCTACCCGCCGAAATACTACCTCGCCCACTACTACATCCGGCCGAAGACGCAGCAGATCCAGTTCCTCTCCGAACTCGAAGTCTCGGGCGGCCGTCCCGACAACACCGTCAAAGGCCGCGGCTACATGTCGCAGAACTGGGAAGACCTGACCCCGGGCTCCATCGAAGACGACATCTATCGCGGCACGATGGACATCTACAAGAAATACAAAGACCGCTGGACGACCCTCTTCGGCGGCGACTACAGCGGCCCGCGCAACGTCCGCGACTTCCTCGAAGAATACCTGCGCATCTCCATCTGACTGGGGGATAAGCAGACTCTTAGCGCTTTAGCGCTTAGAGGTCGCTTATGCCGACGCAGTCGGCAGTCCCCTGCACGCCAATTGAATACCAGAAACGTGACTTCCGCGGGTGCGAGGTCACGTTTTTTTTGCAAAAAATTTCCTCTCCCCGTTGTATCCCTCCCCCTTCCCTGCAAGTATCCAGGTGAAAGGAGGTGATACCACATGGCAGCCAAGAAAGACACGCAGAGCACGAAGCTCGTGCTCAAAGTCGTCACCGGCACGAACACGGACGGCAAAGCCCTCACGGCGCAGCGTTCCTTCGCGAACGTCAACCCGGCCATCTCGGACGACGACCTGCTCGCCATCGGCAGCAAGCTCGGCGCCCTCCAGGCGCACGACGTCGCATCGGTCAGCCGCGTCGACAGCGCCTCGCTCGTCGAAGAAGCCTGACGCCGGCCAAGTTCAAATTTTAGGAAGGAGGTAACACCCCATGTCCAAGACCCTGAAGATCGTCTTCACCCTCAAGGATCAGAAGACGTCCACGATCTCCATCGCCGACCCGAAGGACGGCCTCACGAAGGCCGAAGTCCAGACGGCAGCCGATGACATGATCGCCAAGGACTTCATCCGCGCGAACGGCTTCGCCGCCACGGGCGTGAAGGAGTTCTACATCCAGTCCAGCGACCGCGTCGAGCTCGCGTAAGAAAGGCTCTCCCTCAGGGAGAGCTGTCGCCAAAGGCGACTGCCAATGAAAAATCCTGCGAAGAAATGACAAATCTTCGCAGGATTTTTTTTGGCTCAATCATTTTTTCTGTGGGATGAGCCATCCCACGCACATCAATAGCGGCTCATGTCGATGAGTTTCAAGAAGAAATATTCATCGTCTGGATAGCCATATGCCTGCCGCCGCAACGTCTTGATCTTGTTGTTGATGCCCTCGATCTTCCCAGCAGAGATGCGGTAGGTTGCATGGGCAAGGATTCCGTCAAGATGCGATGCAAGGAGTTTTCGGAACCACATCAGATGCCGGTTCCGTTCTTCTTCTCCGGGCGTGCGCTCCAAGCAAAGATCCATGATGCGATTGATGTATTCCATCATGCGATGCTCCGACTGGCACGAAAACGCCTCTTGCAGCATCTCCTTGATGAGATCCGTCACAAATAGCAGCCGGTTCTTTTCGAGGATGCTCTCATAGCGCTTCATGTACCCGATGTTGCGACGTTTGACTTCTGTCACGGAGAAGATGCTGCTTTCCTTGCGGAGGGTCTTCCCCTCGCTCGCTTCGAGATCTTTCCTCTCCAGCGTCGCACGGCTGGACATCAGGATATACCTGCTGCGTTTCAGGCTTCTTGCAGCCTCATAATCTCCAGCGTCCTCCAGACGTTTCTGCTCGTCTTTCCGAATCTCGCTCACGACCTTGTCGTTGAAGTTCTTGACGATGTGGAAGTAGTCGAAGACCACGCGGAGATGCGGGCACTTCTCCAGGAACGCCTCTTGGAAGTCGGAGTTCATGTCAAGCGCGACCGCTTCGACGTGCGACATCCACTCCAAGCCGACGTGCTCGATGAAGTCATAGACGACCTGCTTCTTCTTCCCCTCTGAAATCCAGAGGATATGCCCGGTCTTCATGTCGATGATGTGCGTCGCGTACTTGTGGCCGTCGTGCAGCTTGAACTCGTCGATGCCGAGGAATCTCGCATGCGCTTCAGGGCGGCGGAGTTTCCCGTCCGCGACATACAGCCCTTCCAGCCGGCGCTTGTCGATGGCCTTCACGATGTTCTGACCGACGCCGATGAGCTCGCTGATCTCCTTGTTGGTGAGCGAATGGCGGGCTAAGAGGAAGCAGATGTAGTCCTCCAGTTCCCGCGTGATGTGATGGTGCTCGGACTCGAACGGAATCTCCTGCATATGCGTGCGCCCACAATCCAAGCAGAGGTACTGGACATTCTGGAAGCTGATGATGCTGGTTCCGTTCCCGACTGGGAGATGCCTCAATGTTCTGTTGAGGCGTTGGTTGACATGCAGGTGGGACTTGCCGCAAAACGGGCAGATGCGCTCTTCTGGAAGCGACAGTGTTCCGTTCATGCAGAGGGATTTACGGCCATTCGTCAGGAACTCGCTGGTGGTATCCGTATTGTGGAAACCTGTCAGTGATGACGGAATCAGCAGATATTCTTGCACAGGAGCATCTTCCTCGAACAGAAGAGACAGTTGCTCATAACGGAGATTTTCGGTATAATCCATGGAGAGGACATTCCTTTGTGTGGATTTACATTTGCTAGATGCATATCCATATCTTACGGGAGGTCCTCTTTTTTGACAACATGAATTATGTATAGGGATTATTCATCCCACAGGTTTTGTGATTGAGCCTTTTTTTTTCTCCCTTGCATCCCCATCCTAAATCTCCTACAATAAAGTCAAAAGGCGGTGAATATCATCATGCTTCTCAAACTCTTCCTGATTCTCTGCGCCATCGTGCTGGCCGTCTCCGGCGGCATCTTCGGGGCGCGGTGGACCGAACTGCGCTATGCGGCCGAACGCGGCGTCCTGAGCTTTCCCCAGAAACTTGTCGCGCAGACGAAGCGGCGGCCGATGATTCTCGCGGGCGTCTACGGCCTGATTTTCACCTGGTCGATGCTCACGAGCGGCGTCGCGAGCGGCGCGGACAGCCTCGGTGCGGCCATCCTCACGCTCCTCTTCGTGCTCCTGTTCCAATTCTTCCTCGTCCTCTGCACCGTCACGGACTTCGAGCAGCGGGTCATCTTCGACCGCATGCTCGCGCCGTTCGCCGTGCTTGGCCTCGTGAGCCTGCCGCTCCTCGGGCGCGTCTTCACCGACCACCTGCTCGCGGCCGTCCTCGGCTTTGCCGTCTTCCTCGCGCTCGCCTTCCTCACGCACGGCGCCATCGGCGGCGGCGACATCAAGCTCATCGCCGTCCTCGGCCTCTGGCTCGGCACGGACCAGCTCCTCGCCGTCGCCATCGCCGGGCTCCTTTTGAGCGGCCTCGCCGCCCTCGTGCTGCTCGCGATGGGCCGCAACCAGAAAGACCTTTCCAACTATACGCCCTGCTTCCCCCTCGCGGCCATCGTGATGACGATGGTGTAACTCATTCCTTCAGCCCCCCTCCAGAGGGGAGGCTGCTGAAAAAGTCCCTTTAGTGGGTCGATTCTTATTGGTACTTCCTGTATAATAGAAGTATCAATTTGCAGGAGGCCCGACCGTCATGCTGA
>CACZFT010000092.1 GCA_902780535.1 uncultured Selenomonas sp.
GACAGGCTGCGGGCGCCGATGGAGAGGGCGTTGGATTTCAGGGCGTGGACGTCGATGGCGTAGGTCTTCCAGTCGGCGGCGTCGTAGGCGGCCGCGATGACTTTCGATTTCTCGGGCTGGAGGTCGGCGAACATCTGGAGCATGGGCTGGTAGAGCTCCAGGATGCCGCCGGCGTAGCTCATGCCGAGCTCGGTGTCGAGCAGCGGCGCGTCCTCGACGGTATCGACTTCGTCGGCTGGCGCTGCGGATATAGACGTGTCCGACGCCCCTGCTCCCCCGTCTGCCTCTGCCGTTCCAGCTGTCACGGCGGTTTCCTCCGTCTCTGCGACCGATTCTGCCGCTGCAGCTTCTGATGGCGCCGCTCCTTCCACTTGTCCTTCGGCTGTATTCGCCGCCGTCCCTTCTGGTTTCTGCGCTCCTTCTGTCTCCTGTGCTCCTTCTGTTTTCTGCGCTTCTTTCGATTCCTGCGTTTCTCCCGTTTTCTGCAGCGTCTCGGGGATCGTGCGGCGCAGCAGTTTTATGAGGTCTTCAGGCGCGATGGGCTTGGCGAGGTAGTCGTCGAAGCCTGCGGCAAGGTACTCCTCGCGCGCTCCGGTGATGGCGTTCGCCGTCAGCGCGACGATGGGCGTGCCTTCGGCGAGATGTTGATTCTTGATACGTTCGAGCGTCTCCGTGCCGCTGAGCTCCGGCATCATGTCGTCGAGCAGCACGACGTCGTAATGCTCGCTGCGAAGGCGGCCGATGCATTCGCGGCCGCTGGCGGCGAGGCGGACGTGCGCTTTCGTTTCTTTGAGCAGGCTCTGCGCGACAAAGCGGTTCATCTCGTTGTCATCGACGACGAGGATATGCGCGTCGGGTGCGACGAACGGGGCAGTGTGTACGGCTTCGCTTTCCGTGCAGCTTTCCGCATCGAATGCGCCGATCGCTTCCTTCGACCGCACCCGCAGCGGAATCCACGCCGTGAAGAGCGAGCCTTCGCCATAGGTGCTCTCGACGGTGATCGTGCCGCCCATGCGGCGGGCGAAACGGAGCGTGAGCGCGAGGCCGAGCCCCGTGCCCTCGATGTTGCGGTTGCGCTGCGCATCGAAGCGCACGAAGTCGCCGAACAGCCGCTTCATGTCTTCGGGCTTGATGCCGATGCCCGTATCCTCGACCTTGGCGACGAGCAGAACGTCTCCCACCGGCACGACAACGCCCTCTGGCGCTTCCTCGGGCTCTGCGCGAAGGACGGTCAGCGAGACACTGCCCTTGCGCGTGTATTTCACGGCATTCGTCAGGAGGTTTACGATGATCTGCTGCACGCGCGCGCCATCGCCATAGAGCGCGGCTGGCAGCTCCGAATCGACCATGACATGGAAATCGAGCCCTTTCTTCTCCGCGCGCAGGCGCACGAGCGTGCAGACGCGCTCGAGCACATCGGAGAGACGGAACTCTGCCAGCGCGAGCTCCATCTTGCCCGCCTCGATCTTCGAGAGGTCGAGGATGTCATTGACGAGGTTCAGAAGCGTCTGCCCGGCTTCATGCGCGCGATGCGCGTACGTGCGGGTGTCTTTTTCGCGGCTCTCGCGCAGAATCATCTCGTTCATGCCGAGGATGGCGTTGATTGGCGTGCGGATTTCGTGCGACATGTGCGCGAGGAAGGCACTCTTTGCCTGGCTGGCCTGGTCGGCCTCCATCACGCGCCGCTCGCGCGTGAAGAGGTAAATCGCGCTGATGGCGAACAGCAGCACGAGCATGGAGAACACCCAGATGACGAGGCGCATGACGGCGAGCAGGCCGCCGTCGAGCGCCGACGCTGGCACAAAGCCGATGACCTGGCCGTCCATGCGCTTCATGTCCGCCATGAACACGATGTTTTCCTCCTGGTCGTAGAGCGCGGCCGATGGCGCGCTGTAGAGGCGTGCACGCAGCTGTCGCAGGATGCCGCCGGCCTCCATGCGGTCGATGTAGCCTCGGTCGGCCTCCGTCCATTCTCTGCTGCTCATCGGCACGGAGCCGCCCGAGAGCACGAGCATCACGCGGCCCGCGCCGTCAAAGCAGTCGATGTCAAATTCTTTCGCGAGCTCGCGCTCCGTGTAGTGGCGGTACAGCACATAGCGGATGTTTTCGCCATAGAACACGGGCACGGTCAAGAGAAGCCCTTTGCCGCTTGCATAGCTGATAGCGGGATACCCCTGGAACGACTGGCGGATGCCATCCCATTCGCTGACTTTCAGCGAGTCGCCGACGATGGCGCGGCCGCGGTGCGCGAGCACGCCCATGCGCTTGATGCCCATGCCATCGACATCATTTTCTGACAGCAGGCTCTCCCACGAGTCCGTGCCCTTGACGCGGATGAGGTTCTCCATGCCCATGAGCTCGGCGCCGAAGCGGGCGTCGAGACGGTTCGCGAGCATGTCGACGTTCATGGCGACTTCCTGCTCGACATACGTGTGGAACATCGTGCGGATGCGCTGCTGCAGGAGCACGCCGACAACGACGAGCAGCACGAGGAACAGCACGGGGAACAGCAGCAGCGCGGTTTTGCGGCTTTCGAGCCTCTGGAGGACTTTTTCTGCTTTCACAGGAACTCCACTCCTTCCGCATACCAGTCGAGATGGATGAGCGCGGCGTCAGAAAGCGTCTCGCCCTCCGCAACGCGCAGCACGCCGTCCGTGTCATAAATCGGGCCGGAGAACACGCTGCCATTCTCGCGGAGGCGCTGTTCCTCGACCATCACGCGCACCCGCGCTTCGTCGCTGACACGCTGGGAAAAGCCGCTGAGCCCAACGGCATTGTCTTCGATGCCGATCCAGTACATGCTGCGGAACCGCCCACGCAGGTAGTCGCGGAACATCGCCTCATAGACCATGTCCCAATGGCATTCGACGGTCGCAAGGCTGCGGCTGGACGCTGTCGCATACGGCTCAAGGTAGTCAATGTACATCACGCCATGCGCGTCAGCGTACGCCTGCACGGCCATCGTGTCCTGATGGCTGTTCAGGATGTCGCACCGCTCTTCGATGAGCTCTGCAGCGGCCTGCCGTTCGGCGTCAGGATTGCTCCACCTGCCGGCGAACTTGACGAGCACGCGGACGTCCGGCCGCGTTTCCTGCGCGCCGAGCAGAAAGGCATTGACGGAGCGGCAGACTTCGGGATTGCGCGTCGAAGCGACGTAGCCGATACGCCCCGTTTGCGTCGTGAGCCCTGCGAGGATGCCCGCGAGGTACTCGCCCTGATAGAGGCGCACGAAATACGGCACGCAGCTTTTGCCGGCCTCGTCGAGCTTCGGCAAGGCGATGTCCATGCGGCTGCCGCCCGCGTGCAGCGCCTCCGCCGCCGCAGCGAAATCGGCGCTCGTGGCGATGGCGAAGTCATGGCCGCCATCTTCCGCAGAAAGGCGCGAGAGCGCCTCTTCGGCAGGTGCCTGCTCGAACGTCACATGGTCGATGATATCGACATCGACGCCGACGCGGCGCGCCGCCTGCTTGACGCCCTCGGCATGCTGCCGGTTCCAGCCGGCCTCATCCTGCCCGCCATAGAGCATGAGGCCGATGCGCGGCTTCTGCCGCACGGCGATGACGTCTTCCTGCCGCCGGATGGAGACGATGAGCGCGGAGATACCCATGACAAGCGCGAGCGCGATGGCGCAGAACACGAAAAAGAGCGTATGATTTTCCCACATCTGGTTTTCCCATATCGGCTTCATCGCAGCTCCACCCCCTCGACGTACCAGTCGAGCTTGTCAAAGAGCTCGGTATCGGAAAGGTTTTCGCCTTCGGCGACGCGGAGCTTCCCGCCGGTATCGCGGATCGGGCCATAGAACACATCCATCTCGCCGTCTTCGAGGAGTTTCGTCATCTGGCGCACATCGCGCGATGTCTCAGGCGTCACGTCAGGAGAAAGCGGCGAAAGGCCGACAATGCCCGTCTCGATGCCCGCGAGATAGCTGCGGCCGGAAAGACGGCCTTTCATGGCTTCGCGCAGGTATTTCCCATAGATCGCGTCCCAGTGCCAGATGGGCGCCGTGAGCAGGATGTCCCGATATCCGGGAGCTGCGATGTTGCAGCCGATGGCGTGGATGCCATGCGCACGCGCGACGGCGAGCGGGCCATACGTATCGGCATGCATCGCGAGGATGTCGATGGCAGGCGCGCCGCTGAGCAGATCTTCCGTCGCCTGCTGCGCTTCGCCGTCCTCCGACCACGAGCCGATGTAATGGACATAGACGCGCGCCTCTGGATTGACACGGCGCACGCCGAGCGTGAAGGCATCGATGCCGCGCACGACTTCGGGAATCTGTGTCGCCGCGATGTAGCCGATGACGCCCGTCTTCGTCGTGCGACCCGCGACGAGCCCGGCGAGGTAGCGCGCCTGGTACATGCGCCCCATGTACGGCACGAGGTTCGGCCGCACCTTCGTGCCCGTCGCCTGGAGGAACATGACGTCATGATGCGCCTTGGCCGCCTGCACGATGCCGTCTTCGAAGGAGATGGACGTGCTGACGATGATGTTGCAGCCATCGGCAATCAGCATGTCGGCCGCGTCGCGGCAGGCGTCCGGCGCCACGTTCTCCTTGTACTGCAGCACGAGGCCGAGCTCGTCTGCCACTTTCGAGAGGCCCTGCATGTGCGCAGCGTTCCAGCTGCTCATCGAGGCATCGCCGATCAGGAGCACACCGACGCGGTAAGCCGGCGGGCGCGTTGCGGCATGCGGCGAAGACGTGAGCCCGGCAATGATGAGGAACACGATGAAAAAGATAGTGCCGATCCCAGCGAGCATGCGCATAATCGCTTTCCTCCTTTCGATCGAATCACGAATCCCGTAACTGCGCTACCCTCTCCGCCTCGCATTCGCTCGGCACCTCCCCATCGGGGGAGGCTTAGGATTTGTCCCGCATCATGTACTCCGTATCCTCGTCAATCATCTGCAGCATGATGTCCGCAAACTGCGGGTCGAACTGCGTGCCGCGGCCTTTCACGATCTCGCTCCTCGCCACGGCCTGCGGCAGGGCGTCGCGGTAGCTGCGGCGCGATGTCATGGCGTCGTAGGCATCGGCGACGGCGATGATGCGCGCCATGCGCGGGATGGCCTCGCCTTTGAGGCCGTCGGGGTAGCCGCGCCCATCGTAGCGCTCGTGATGCGAGCGCGCGCCGACGGAGAGCTCCGGGAATTCGCCGACCGTCTTCAAAATGCTCGCGCCGGCCGTCGTGTGCGCTTTGACGAGCTCGTATTCTTCATCCGTCAGGCGCGACGTCTTGTTGATGATGTCGATTGGGACGCCAATCTTGCCGATATCGTGCAGCAGGCCGACGGCGTAGATGGTCTCCTGCGCCTTCTCGTCATCGCCCGCACGCCGCGCGATCTCACGCGCGTACGTCGCGACGCGCTCCGAATGGCCGCTCGTGTAACGGTCTTTGACGTCGACGGTCTTCGCGAGCGCGAGGATGAGTTCGCGAAGCAGCCGCTCGCTCGATGCGAGGCGTTCCTCGGCGAGCGCCGTCTTGTGCTCGACCTCGATCTCGAGATGCGTCTGCAGGTATTCATAGCGCAGGATGCGCGCGACGCGCAGGCGCAGCACGTCAGGAAAGAACGGCTTGTGCAGGAAGTCCGTCGCACCAGCTTGGAAGCCGCGCGCCTCGAGGTCTGCTGTCATGTCGCCCGTCAGCAGGATGACGGGCAGGTCTGCTGTCTCGAGCGTCTCGCGGATACGCGTGAGCACCGTGATGCCATCGTTCTCCGGCATCATGTAGTCGAGCAGCACGAGATCGACGGTGTGTTCCGAAAGATACGCAAGCGCGTCCTTCCCGCTCGTCACTTTCACGATTTCATACGATTCCCCGAGGATGCGCTCAATCATCATGAGGCTCATTTCGTCATCATCAACGGCCAGAATGCACGGCGGCAGGCCGAGCGTCAGAGAACGCGCCGATAAATCTTGGCGTTTCGTCTCCATATCCAGCACCTTCTTTCCCTTCTCTACTGTAGCAGAAAATATCAGGCCGATGGCCGAACCTGGCACGAAATGCATGTTTTTGGCACGAAATGCATTTCGTGTACAAACCAGCTCCCTCATCGAGGGGGCCTAACTTCATTCCCGCATCTTCTGGTACCGGTACGTTTCATAGATCCGGCGCAGCTCGGCGCGGCCCTGGCGGCGCAGGGGGAGCTCCGTGCCGTCCGTGAGGACGAAGACGTCCCCGCGCGCTTCCCGGATGGCGTCCATGTTGACGAGGAAGCTGCGCCCGACGCGCAGGAAGCGCCGATCGGTGAAGATGGCTTCCGCCTCCGTCATCGTCATGCGCGTGCGCAGCGGCGCCTTTCCATTTGCGCGATGGACGATCAGGTCGTGCAGCTCGCTCTCGACATACGTGATGTCGCGGAGCGGGACAGGAATCGTCTGCGCCGAGATGCGCAGATCGATGCTTTTTTCTGCCCAGTGGAGCTTTTCCTGTGCGCGCCGCATGCACTCGGCGATGTCGATGGGGCGGATTGGCTTCACGCAGTAGTGCAGCGCATGGACGGCAAATCCATCGACGGCATATTCCGGCGTGCCCGTCGTGAAGAAGATGACGCACTCCGGCGCGAGCTCGCGCACCTCGGCCGCGACGCCGATGCCGTTGACATCTTTTTCGAGCAGGATGTCGAGGAAGACGATCTCGGCCGGACGCGCGCGGAACGCTTCGAGGAACGAGGCCGCGTCACCATACGTGCGCACACGGAAGATTTCCTGATGCTCTTTCGTCATCCAATACTCGACGAGCCGCTCGAGGCGTGTCCGAGCCTCGAGATCGTCGTCGAGAATCATGATTCGCATGTCCTCCATCGTCTTCCCCTCCCTTCCCTTTTTTCGCCGGTTCACTGCGCCGAAAGCTCCAGAATCACGGACGAGCGGAACGCGTCCCCATCCGCTTCGAAGCGCGCCGTGCCGCCATGCGCTTCGGCGATGTCGGCGATGGAGCGCAGGCCGATGCCGTGCTGGCCGCCTCGCTTCGACGAATGATAGAACGCGCCGCTCGGCCTCGGCTGCTCGAACAGGGAATTTTCCATCAGGATCACGAGCCGCTGGTCGAGGATGCGCGCTTTCAGCTGGATGAACGCTGCCTTCTCCCCATTCCCCCGGCGGCAGGCCTCGAGCGCGTTCTCGAGCAGGTTGCCGAACACGGAGGCGAGCTCCGTGTCAGAAATGCCGCCGATCTTTTCGGGGACGTCTGTGTCGATGACAGTGTCGATGCCGTCCTGGCGCGCCAGCGCGGCATAATGCTCGATGACGGCGCTGACGGCGACGTTCTCGCAGCAGGGCACGGACGTCTTTCGGCGGATGTTCTCCGAGAGTTCCGCGAGATAGTCCTGCGCGCGCCCGGGGTCGCCGTCCGCGATGAAGGACGTCAAGAGAGCGACGTGGTGCTTCAGGTCATGCCGGAGCTTTGCGAGCCGCCGCTCTTCCCGCATCATCATGTCGTGGCGCTTCTTTTCCGCCGACAGGCGGACGGCCATGAGCTCGCTTTCGTGCTGCTGCCGCTCATACGCCTGCCGCATTCAGCAGCAGGAAGACGAACGAGCCGAACAGGAAGATCAGCGAGAACTCGAAGCTGTGGAACACATAATAGTTCAGCACTTCGACGACGGCCGACACGCACAGCACGGCGATGGGCACGAGCATCCACCGCGCCCGGCGATTTTCCTCGCGGACGGCTTCATGGATGAGCGCTGCCGTCAGCAGCAGCAGTGCCGCTGGATGAAAGACGTGGAAGAAGAACAGGCTCTGCATCATCATGACGAGGCCAGAAAGCTGCAGCAGCAGCGCGAAGGCCGGCAGTGCGGCCGACGCATAGAACACGGTGGTCAGCAAGCGCCGCCAGCGGAACGGCACGGCAGTCAGCGCGAAGCCGTAGAGCGGCGCGATGACGAAGAACAGGCCCGCGAACGCCATCGTGTACAGCAGCACGGGGTTCTGGATGACGAAGACGGAAAAATCATTTTCGCCGATGTTCCAGACGCCGACGGCGAGGAAGAACAGGCCGAGCTGCTGCAGCATCCTGCGCCCTTTCTCGAGGCGGTAGACGGACAGCGACAGCAGGACGAGCGCGAGCCCCGTGAGCGCCAGAAAGGCTTCGAGGAAGAAGCAGGCCATGAGCCCCATGAATTCGTAGCGGAAGATGCCCGATATGTTGCTGATGGCAAATGGCGCGACGGGCAGCTGCGCGCGGTCGTGCGGGAAATCATACGTGACGGTGATGGTATTTTCCCCGTTGCCGAGAGGATCGGGGCGGAACGTGTAGACCCGCACGGTCGTCGGCGGGTCGTCGAGGAACGAGGGATATGTCCCCTTTGTACCATACGTGCTGACCGTCTCGCCATTGAACGCGACTTCGTCGGGCGCGTAGACCGTCTTCACGAGCACGGAGAACGGTTCCCGCGTCTCGACGGGAAACGAGATGGAAATCGGCGTCCCCGGCGGCAGATTGCGGAACGTATACGGCAGCATCAGCGTCTTCTGCTCGCCATTCACCGCGGCGAGCACCTGCTCGACATGGCGCGAAGGCATCGCGCCGCCCGGCAGCGCGGGCAGGCGGTACGGCATCGAGAATGCAACGGCCAGCACGATGAGGAGCACGGCGGCCGCCGCGATGGCATGTCCCGTCGTCCACCGTTTCAGCCGCGCCATCACTCGGACCTCACGCGCTCGATGAGCCGCTCTTCATAGCACCGCTTCATGGCGGGCAGCTCGCCTTTGCGGATGTAGGCCATCGAGCCGTTGCGCATGCGGAAGACCGAGAGCTCGCGATCAATCGCGACGACATGGTCGAGATTCACGAGATAACTCTTGTGGCTGCGGACGAACGCGGGGCTCAGCGACTCGAGCTGATCGAGCTTGCCATAATACGTCCGCTCCTCGCCCGTCGTGAGATGGAGCACGATCTTGTGCTTCTGCTGCTCGAAGTACAGGATGTCCGCGAGCGGGACGGACTCGTTCGGCCCGAGGTGAAACAGCGGTCGGCCGATCTGCGTCTTTCGCAAAAAGCGCAGCAGCTCGCGGACGTCAGCCTGCTTCACGGGCTTTTCGAGATAGCGCACGGCCTTCAGGCGGTAGCCTTCGAGTGCGAAGTCCGTGCTCGTG
>CACZFT010000093.1 GCA_902780535.1 uncultured Selenomonas sp.
GCGGTCGCCGATGAAATCGGCCACCTGCTCGTAGGCGTCGCGGATGTCCGAAGGGAGCGCTGCAGGCAGGACATCCTTCGCGTGCGCGAGGAATTCATCGGCCTTCGCCTTCGCAAAGTCGATGCCGTCCGTTGCCTTGACGATGTCAAGCGCACGCTCGACCATTTCATTTGTCATCTGCGCGTTCTGGACGATGGCAAGAAGTTCATCGCGGTCGTCGCTTTTCTGCAGGGCGCGCAGCACGGGCAGCGTGATGATGCCTTGGCGGATGTCGTTGCCGACCGGCTTGCCGATCTGCTCGCTCGTCTCGCAGATGTCGAGGAGGTCGTCCGTAATCTGGAACGCCATGCCGATGTCGTGGCCATACTGCGCGAGCGCATCGGCCTCCTGCGGCTCCATGCCGCCGACGCGGGCGCCGAGCTCGCAGCAGACCTCGAGGAAATCCGCCGTCTTCTTCTGGATGCGGTCATAGTAGTCGGCTTCATCACGCGAGGCCTTGTACATCTGCTTGTCCTGCGTGATTTCACCGACCGCGAGATTGCCGACGAGCCAGGCGAGCCGTCCCGAGACATGGTCGCCATAGCCGCCGTCCGTCACGAGGTGGAACGCGCGCGCAAAGATGTAGTCGCCCGCGAGAATCGCAATCTTGTTGTCCCATTTCGCATTGGCCGTCGGCGCGCCGCGGCGCGTGTCAGCTTTGTCGATGACATCGTCATGCACGAGGCTCGCCGTGTGGATGAGCTCGAGCGCCGTCGCGAGCGGCAGCGTGTGCTCGAGGTCGAACGCCTTGCCCCCGTGCGCCGAGAGCAGGCAGAGCGCCGGACGGATGCGCTTGCCCCCCGAAGTCACGAGGTGCGTGCCGACCTCCGTCACGAGATCGTCTGGCGCCGTCACCGCCTCGAGAAGCTTGTCTTCCAGCTGCTCCAGGTCGCTCTTGATTACATCAAACATCGCGTTCGACAACATGATCACCCATATTTCATCAGGATTCCGACAGAATCCGCAGATTTGCAAAATGCATACCTGTTTATTTTACACCATGAATAGCGTTTTGTCATTGTTTATTTTATATGAAAGCGCCTTCGCTGGCATTGTTTCGCTTTCGGTGCGCCGAGGATGGTCGCAAGCACGATGGCCTCACGGGCTTTCTGCGCCGTCATTCCGATCTGCGGCTGCGGTTGTGGCGGCACGCTCGGCAGCTTCGCTGCGCGTTCATACGCAGCTTCCTCCTCCGCCCGCGTCGCGGCTTCCTGAAGTTTTCGCTGCGCTTCATACGCCGCCGTATGCGTCTCGTCTCGCAGTTCCGTTTCCTGCTGGAGCAGGATTTCATCGCTTGCCCCCGCGTTCTCAGGCGGCATCGGCTCGGGGACGCTTTCTCCTGCATGACGAAGTTCCGGAATCCGGAAGGAAATGCCCCGCCGCTTGGATTCCTTGGGAGCCTCGGAAGGCACCCTCTTCTTTTTCTTGTCGAGCATCGGCGCGACGATGAAGAGGATCAGCGCGAGGATGCCGATGACGTCATCCATGGAGCTCACCTCACTTCGTCACGGGCTGCTGCGGCGCGAGCTTGTCGCCCGTCCCCGACTGGCTGATGGAGTTGCGCATGTCGGTGTCGGACTGGATGTTGTTGAGATTGTAGTAGTCCATGACGCCGAGTTTGCCCTCGCGCAGCGCCTGCGCCATCGCGTGCGGCACTTCGGACTGCGCTTCGACGACTTTCGCCTCCATTTCCTGCGTGTAGGCTTTCATCTCCTGCTCTTTCGCGACGGCCATCGCTCGGCGCTCTTCGGCTTTCGCTTGCGCAATGCGCTTGTCGGCCTCGGCCTGGTCCGTCTGGAGCTCGGCACCGATGTTGCGGCCGACATCGACGTCGGCGATGTCGATGGAAAGGATTTCGAATGCCGTGCCCGCGTCAAGGCCTTTGCCGAGCACGGTCTTTGAAATGTCGTCCGGATTTGCGAGCACGTCGTTGTGGCTTTCCGACGAGCCGACCGTCGTGACGATGCCCTCGCCGACGCGTGCGATGATCGTCGGTTCGCCTGCGCCGCCGACGAGGCGGTCAATGTTCGCGCGCACGGTCACGCGCGCCTTGATCTTGAGCTCGATGCCGTTCTTCGCAACGGCCGAAACGACCGGCGTCTCGATGACTTTCGGGTTGACGCTCATCTGCACGGCCTCGAGCACGTCGCGGCCTGCGAGGTCGATGGCGGCCGAGCGCTCGAACGGCAGAGGAATCTGCGCGCGATGCGCAGCAATCAGCGCATCAACAACCTTGTCGACGTTGCCGCCGGCGAGGTAGTGCGCTTCGAGCTGGTTGACCTGCACATCGAGACCGGCCTTGTTTGCCTTGATGAGCGGCAAAATGATTTTCGACGGCGGCACGCGGCGCATGCGCATGCCGACAAGCGTGATGATGCTGACGCGCACATCGGCCGCGAGCGCCGAAATCCAGAGCCCGAGCGGCACGAAATGCAGGAACAGCATGACGGCCGCGATGATGATGACGAGGAGGAAACCAGAACCAATCAAAGATGCCATTTAAGATACTCCTTTCACGACTTGCGCACAACGACGCGCGCCCCTTCCACGGTGACGACGCGGACGTTCGTGCCTTTCGGCAAAAATGCGCCCTCCGAGACGACGTCGACGGGATGCCCGTCAATCTCCGCCGTGCCCGAGGGCCGGAGTTCCGTCGTGACGACGCCCGTGCGGCCGACGAGTTCCGTGCGCGGCTGCGCACTCACAAAGCCGCGCCGCGACGTTGACTGGTCGTGCAGCACGAATTTGTTCCAGAGCTTGCTTGACGGCAGCTTTTTCACAATCAATGCGAAGATGATGGCGGCGATGAAGACGGAACCGAGCATCGCGAGAATCGCATCGACATCGCCGCCGAGCGCGAGCACGACGCTGTAGAGCATCGCAGCCACGCCGACGCCTGCAAGCAGGCCGACCGTCGGCAGCAGCATCTCGACGATGATGCAGAGGATGCCGCCGAAGAACACGGCAATCATGTAGAGGCTGACCGCGCCCTGCACGTACTGGCTCCCCCAGAAAACGCCGGCCGCGACGATGCCCAAGAGCACGCCCGCCCCCATGCCGCCCGTCTTGATCTCAACAAGCAGGCCGAGCAGCATGATCGCGACGAGCAGCATCTTGATGACCGGCAGCGTAACGATGGCCATGAGGAACACCTCCTTTTCAAAAGCATATCCTTTCCATATTTCTACAATTCTACAGCAACCATCTGAAATCCTGCCAAAAAGAAAGAGCCTCCCGCGGAGGGAAGCCCTTTCGAAAACTCAATATGCGCCCTTGGCAAAGAACACTGCCTTGAACGTCTTGAACAGATAGACGAGATCGATCCAGAGCGACCAGTTGCGGACATACCACGTGTCCATCTCGACGCGTTCCTCATATGTCGTATCGCTACGGCCGCTCGTCTGCCACATGCCCGTGATACCCGGCAGCACCATCGCATACTCGCGGAAGTTGTCGCCATAGCGCGGAATCTCTTCGCGCACAATCGGGCGCGGGCCGACAAGGCTCATCTCGCCTTTGAGCACGTTGACAATCTGCGGCAGTTCGTCGAGACTCGTCCGCCGCAAAAACGCGCCGAATTTCGTCACGCGCGGATCATGCATAAGCTTGAAATTCTCCTGCCATTCGCGCCGTGCTTCGGAATTTTTCGCAAGATAATCCGCAAGTCTTTTTTCAGCATCCGGCACCATCGTCTGGAACTTGTAGCATGGAAATGGCTTGCCATCCTTGCCGATGCGCATGTGCGTGAAAATGACATGGCCGCGGTTGTTGATGGCCACAGCGAGCGCAAGCCCGATGAAGAACGGCAGGAGCAACAGGCCGCCGCAGACCGTGCAGACGAGATCGAACGCCCGCTTGATGATGCGGTTCCGCCGGATTGCGAGGTTGTTATGCATCGACAGCATGAGGATTTCCTCGCTGAAGAGCACATGCGGCTCGACGCCAGACACCGGCGTGCCGATGAGGTCGGGCACGAACGAGAGGTTCCGCACATGCGGCTGGATGCGCGTGATAAGTTCCGTGAGCTTTTCGCGCGTGAGGCCCGGCGCCGTGATGATGACATCCTTGATACCGCGCTCCTGCACGATGCGGTCTGCCTCGTCAAAGCGTCCGCAAAGGCCGTAGCGCTGCGCGATGTGCGGAGACACCGGCGCATCGTCGATGATGCCGACGACGTCATAGCGATAGCCGAGGTCCTCCTGAAAGAAGCGCAACACGCGCTCTGCCGTCTTGCCCGCGCCAACAAGCAGCACAGGCGCATAGAGCAAATGGCTCTTCTTGAGGAATTTCAGCAGCAGGTACTTCGCAACATAGATGTTGAAGAGCACGAAGATGCAGAACAGGCCGAAAAACAGGCGCGATGTCAGCGGCCCCGTCTTCGTGAAATAGATGATGACGAGGCACGTAATCGCCGCCGCGCAGACGGAGTAAAAAACCGCTTTCACTGTCTCGAGAATCGGCAGCATCGAGCGATAGGCCCGCGCCTGCCCGAGGAACGCGACAAAGACGAGCGGCACCCAGAGATAGATGAACTGCGGCGCGAGTCGGTACGGAACCGGCAGATGGCGCAGAATGTCATGCGCCCAGAGCGCCTCCCATTCCGTCAGGAGGATCACGCAGTAGTCGAGGGCGATGAAGAGCGCAGGAAAGATGTAGCGCTCGCGGAGCGCCATCCAGTTCTTGACACGCTTGACCAAAGAAGTGCTCCTTCCAAGAAAAATGCTGTCTCAGCCAACGAGCATCGAGCGCACGAGCTGGTTCACCATCTTGCCATCGGCACGGCCTTTGACTTTCGGCATCAGCGCGCCCATGACCTTGCCCATGTCCTTCTGCGTCTTCGCACCCGTCTTTTCAACGGCCTCTTTGACGAGAGCCTTGACCTCGTCCTCGGAAAGCTGTGCCGGCAGGTACTTCATGAGCACGTCGATCTCGGCCTGCGTCTTGTCGACGAGATCCTGGCGGCCGCCTTTCTGGAACTCCTCGATGGAGTCCTTGCGCATCTTGACTTCCTTGCTCAGCACGCCGATGACGGCCTGGTCGTCAAGCTCCGTGTGGCCGCCATCAATCTCGGCCTGGCGGATGGCGCCGCGCGCGCCGCGGATGACGGCGAGGCGGTCTTTCTCATGCGCCTTCATGGCTTCCTTCATATCTGCCGTGAGCTGTTCCTTGATAGACATATTGGGTTCCTCCTGAAAATTTTTCACGATGAAAAAGGCGCCTGCAAGTCCATGGGACTCGCAGGCGCCTCTCTTGCATCTACGTGAGCTTATCAGCCTCTGTACTTGCGTTTACGAGCTGCCTCGGATTTCTTCTTGCGGCGAACGCTCGGTTTCTCGTAATGTTCACGTTTGCGTACCTCAGCGAGCGTACCAGCTTTCTGGGACATGCGCTTGAAGCGGCGGAGAGCACTATCGATCGATTCGTTTTTTCCAACTTTGATTTCGTTTGCCATTTGGTTTCCCCCCCTCCACTTGACTTCGGGCGTGAGCTACTATCGTAACTACACCGTAATAGTATAACCGATACGGTGCCTTCTGTCAATGATTTTTGAGGAGAGCAAAAATCTCAGGCACCGAGGATAGGGTGAGACCGTCCAGATTGCCACAGATTTTTCGTCCGGACGAGGAGTCAAACCGCAAGGCGTAGCAGAGCTACGTCGAGGATTTGACGACAAAGTACGGGTGAAAAAGATGGGCAAGATGGATGGTCGAACCCTATTCTCGGTGACTTAGCCCGGAGGCCACTGCATGGAACGTCCACCGAGGAGATGGAAGTGGAGGTGTTTCACGGACTGGCCGCCCTCCTCGCCCGTGTTCGCCACGACGCGGAAGCCACGTTCTGCGACGCCGAGCTCCTTTGCGAGCTTCGGGATGACGTCGACGAGGATATGCGAGACGAGGCCCTTGTCCTCCTCTGCCAGTGCGAGCACGCTCTCGACATGCTTCTTCGGAATCACGAGCACATGCACCGGCGCCTGCGGCTCGAGATCCTTGAACGCCACGACCTGCTCATCCTCATAGACAAGGCTCGACGGAATCTCCTTCGCCGCAATCTTGCAGAAAATGCAATCTGCCATTGTGTCACCCCCTTTCGGTTGCTATCTGTATTATATTCGCGATTCGTGAGAATTTCCCTGCTTTGGGAGAAAAATGTTTTGGATGCTGAACGTTTCTTCTATGTCAGGCTCCCTCTCAGAGGGAGCAGTCAGCCGAATGGCTGACTGAGGGAGTCTCACAAGATGGGCATATGAAATGCATGATTGCTGTTTGCGCGGGATACACAGTCGCTTCTTTCGATGCCCGCATAACAAACAATCGTATACCTCATACGTCGAGCTTGTGAGACTCCCACCACCGCTTCGCGGTCCCCCTCCCTCTGTGAGGGAGGCAAAAGTTCGCCTCACATCTTCTCAGCCGCCGTCCCCCACACACCGTCTTTATACAGTTTTTCAATCTCGACTTCATAGATTTCTCCGCACGTGACCGCGCTTCCCGTATACACGCGGATATAGTTGTCCGTCAGTCCGTCGGTCACGCCGTCCTTCTTTGTCTCGAACAGCACGCGCATCTTCTTTCCGAGGAACATGCGATGGAATTCCTCGGACTTGCGGTCGGCGAGCGCCTGCATGCGGTGGACGCGCTCCTTCTTGACGGGCTCTGGCACCTGGTCTTTGCGCTTGGCCGCGGGCGTGCCCGTACGGCGCGAGTACGGGAAGACGTGCATGCGCGAGAAGTTCATTTTTTCCACAAAGCGCAGGCCGTCCGCAAACATCTCCTCCGTCTCGCCCGGGAATCCGACGATGATGTCCGTCGAAACGGCGATGCCCGGCACTTCGCGCTCGACGCCCTCGATGAGCTGCGCGAACTCCGCCGTCGTGTAATGGCGGTTCATGTCATGGAGCACGGGGTCGGAGCCCGCCTGCAGCGGCAGATGCAGATGCGCGCAGAAGCGCTCGTCGCTGCGGATGAGCTCGAAAAGCTCTGGCGAGAGTTCGAGCGACTCGAGCGAGCCGAGCCGCAGGCGGCGCAGCCCTGGCACCGAGAGCACCTCGCGGCAGGCATCCGCGAGCGTAATTTTCCGCTCCGTGCCATCGCCGCAGGCAATCGGCGCGAGGTCGCGGCCATAGGCGCCGAGATGGATGCCCGTCAGCACGATTTCACGGAAGCCCGCACGCACGAGCTTTTCCGCCTCTTCGCGGATATGGATGGGCTGGCGCGACTTCACGGGGCCGCGCGCATACGGAATGATGCAGTACGAGCAGAAATTCTCACAGCCGTCCTCGATTTTGAGGAACGCGCGCGTGCGCTCCGGCATATCGTAGAGCGGGATGTCCTCGAACGTATGCGCCTGCATGATGTCCGAAACGCCGACAATCTGGCGCTGCTCCCGCATGGCCTGCTCGACGTATTCGACGATGCGGCTGCGCTCCTTCGTGCCGAGCACGACCGACGATGACGGCCTCGGGATTCTCACGATGCGCGCGGCGGATGATCTGGCGGCTCTTGCGGTCGCCGAGACTCGTGACCGAGCACGTATTGATGACATAAACGTCGGCCGGCTCGTCAAAACGGCCGATTTCATAGCCCGCCTTCTTGAACAGGCCCTCCATCGTCTCCGTCTCAAACTGGTTGACCTTGCAGCCGAGCGTCATGAATGCAGTTTTCAAGCTTTACAAATCTCCCTTTTCATACTGGACGATGCTCATCGCGGCGATGGCCGCCGTCTCGGCACGCAGGATGCGCGGGCCGAGCGTCACGGACTGGCCGCCTGCCTCGGTGATGGCCGCCGCTTCGGGAAGCGAAAAGCCTCCCTCGGGGCCGATGAGCACCGTGATGCGGTGCACGTCCTCCAGCAGAGCGCGAAGCACCGCCTTGATGGGCTGCTGGTCTTCATTTTCATAGCAAAAAAGCAGCGCACTTTCTGCCGGCTGCTTCAGCCAGTCCGCCAGCGGCCGCACGGACAGCACCTCCGGCACGCGCGTCCGGCCGCACTGCTTTGCCGCCTCTTCGGCAATCTTCTGCCAGCGCTTCTGCTTTGCCGCCGCTTTCTTCGCGTCATAGCGCACGACGCAGTTGCGGCTCGCGAGCGGCTGGACGGCGATTGCCCCGAGCTCGACGGCTTTCTGGATGATGAGCTCGAGCTTGTCGCCTTTCGGCAGGCACTGCGCGAGCACGAGGTCGATGGGCGGCTCCGTGTCAGCTTCGAGGCGCTCGACGAGGTGCATCGTGACGCTGTCGGCTGTAAAGCCCGTAAGTTCCATGCGGCCGACCGCGCCCGTGTCATCGACGAGAACGACCTCGTCGCCCGCTTTCGCCCGCATCGCATACATCAGATGCTGCGCGTCGTCGCCCGTAATCGTGACCTCGTCTTCGAGCAAGCCCTTCAGAAACAGCCGCCTCATTCGCTTGCCCTCTTCAGCACCATCGCGGCCCAGCCTGCATCGGTGTACATGTCCTCGATGACGAAACCGTGCGCGACAGCCGCCTCCGTGACATCGGCCGCGCGCTCGTCGATGATGCCCGAAGCGAGCAGCCGCCCGCCTTTTGCCAGATGTGCATCCAGTTCGTCAAAGAGCCGGATGATGATGTCGGCGATGATGTTCGCAACGACGAGGTCGGCCTGCCCGTCGAACGCCGTCAGCAGGTCGGAAACGCCCGTCGTCACGACGTCCTGCACACCGTTTTCCGCGACATTCTTCGCCGCGACCTCGGCCGACGCGCGCGCGTAGTCCTTCGCGACGACCGTCTTCGCGCCGAGCTTTGCCGCCGCGATGGCCAGCACGCCCGAGCCCGTGCCGACGTCGAACACCGTCTCGCCGCCGCGCACCATCTGCTCGAGTGCGCGCAGGCACATCGCCGTCGTCGGATGCGTGCCCGTGCCAAATGCCGACTCCGGGTCGAGCTTCAGCACAACATCGCCTGCAAGCGGCGTGTATTCTTCCCACGACGGCTGGATCACGATGTGCTGACCGACGCGCTGCGTGTGGAAATATGCCTTCCAATTATTTTCCCAGTCGGAATCCTGCACGAGGCGCTTGGCAATCGGGCAGGCCGCGGCATCAAAGCCGTCCATCTCCGCCAGCCGCTCGATGCCCGCACGGAAATCCGCGATGCGCCCGTCGAGCTCGTCGTCGACCGGCAGATACGCCTTCACCACCACGCGCCCCGCGGGTGCCTCGCTCTCCGAATCCTCAATGACAACGCCCGTCGCCCCGACATCATAAAAACAAGACGCGACGAGATCCGTCTCCGCCTCCGCCGCCTGAATGCTGACTTCCGCCCACTTCAATGCACATGGCCCCTTTCTTCAAATGCGTTTGCTTCCTATCATAGCAAAAGAACGGAAGCACCGCAACTCTTCTTGCTCCAGTAACGAAATCCGCCGAAACATTCAACTGTCTCGGCGGATTTTCATTGACGCAAAAACGCGTCTGGTCGTATACTGTTGTCATCGGGGAATTTTGCCCCAAAGCGAACACATCCGTCTTGGTCTGCCTGTCAATGCGCAAATACCCACTTCTCACTCTATCGCGCCATCCATTTGGCAATATGTTTTGGAAGCGAGGTGATGCGTATGCAGGCATCCAAGGTTCAAGAAAGAAACCGGACAGCAAAAAAGGCCACTCTCCGTCCAAAGATAATGACCTTTTGAGCTAAACACCCATTTGCGTTATTGTCGGCGGACCTGCGGATTGCGGTTCGCTCTTTTCTTTTATTATACTTGTGAAAAACCTTTTCGTCAAGAAATGCGCCCGCACATTCTCCATCGAATCTGCTGGCGCATTTTCTTGCTTACTTGAAAAGCTTCTTCAAGTTGTCGAGAAAGCTTTTCTTTTCAGGGTTGACTTTGTCGCCGCTGAGTTCGCCGAACTCGCGCAGGAGGTCTTTCTGCTTCGAGCTGAGGTTCTGCGGCGTGAGGACTTTGACGACGACGTGTTCGTCGCCGCGGCCCGAGCCGCGCAGGAATGGGATGCCGCGGTTCCTGAGGCGCATGATCTTGCCGCTCTGCGTGCCAGCCGGCACTTTCATATCGACGGGGCCGTCGAGCGTCGGGACCTGCACCGTGCCGCCGAGCGCGGCCTCGACGAACGAGACCGGCACTTCGACGATGACGTCGTTGCCCTGGCGCTTGAAGAACTTGTGCTGCTTGATGAAGATGTAGACGTAGAGGTCGCCGTAGCCGCCGCCATTCGTGCCAGCTTCGCCGTG
>CACZFT010000094.1 GCA_902780535.1 uncultured Selenomonas sp.
GATCAATCTTGCTTAATGTGAGAGAACCCATGTGTCTTTGAAACCTCCACCCTGTGACGAATTGACAATGAAGCTCGACGGATTGCGCGAGAAGCGCGTAAGGCCGCAGAGCCAGACGTATGTTTCCTCGCCTGAGAGCACGAAGGCACGCAGGTCGGCCTTGCGCCCGACGACGCGTTCGCCCTCCATGATGGGCAGGTCTTCGAAATCGATGACCTGCTGCGAAATGAAGCGGCGCGGTTCCTCGATGATCTTGTCCCGGAGCGCCTGCTGCTTTTCCTTCGGCAGGCTGCTGCCGAAGACGACGCCGTAGCCGCCAGCCTCGGCAACGTCCTTGATGACGAGGTCGTCAAGATGTTCGAGCGTGTAGTCGAGGTCGTCCTTGAAATACGGCAGGTACGTCGGCGCGTTCTGGAGAATCGGCTCCTCATCGAGATAATAGCGGATCATCTTCGGCACGAAGTAGTAGATGCCCTTGTCGTCCGCGACGCCGTTGCCCGGCGTGTTGAGGATGGCGACGCTGCCCGCGCGGTAGGCGGCCATGAGGTTCGGCACGCCAATCAGAGAATCGGGGCGGAAGCAGAGCGGATCGAGGAAATCGTCGCTGAGGCGCCGGTAGATGGCGCCGACCTTCATCGGGCCATGGTTGCTGCGGTAGAAGACGCAGTTGTTCTCGACATAGAGATCCATGCTCTCGGCGAGCACGGCCTCAGACTGCTCCGCGAGATACGAGTGTTCGAAGTAGGCGGAGTTGTAGCGGCCCGGCGTCAGGATGACGTTGATGCCGCCGCAGTTCACATGATCCATGACGGCCTTGAGCGCCTGTCCGTAGCCGCGGTTGTCGCGGATGGCGCGTTCGCGGAACGTCTGCGGGCAGCACTGGCGGCAGAGCGAGCGCGCGATCAGCGGATACGAGGCGCCCGACGGGATGCGCAGGTTGTCTTCGAGAACGTACCAGACGCCATTTTTGCCCTTGACGAGGTCGATGCCCGAGATGTGGCTGTAGATGCCCTCGGGCGGACGGATGCCCTCGCACTGCGCGAGATAGCCGGGAGAGCGGTAGACGAACTCCTCCGGCACGACGCCTTCGTGGATGATGTTCTTGTCCGCGTAGATGTCCGCGAGGAACTTGTTCAGCGCATTGACGCGCTGCGCGAGGCCGCGCTCGAGCGTCTGGAACTCGTCCGCTTCGATAATGCGCGGAATCGGGTCGAACGGAAAAAGCCTTTCATTATACGAACCATTCTTGTAGATGCCGAACTTCACACCGTATCGGGCCATCTGTTGATTGATCACATCGACGTGATCCTGCAGTTCTCTTAATCCCATGGAAATCACCCTTTGGAAATGGTTTGTCATACAAAAAAGACAAAGACGTCAGAGCAGTCTCTGGCGACTTTGCCGAATCCGCATATTGCACTCGGAGCGAATGCAATATCTTTTATACGGTTGTTTCCTACATTATAGAAAAGCGTAGGACGAATGTCAATGAATCCTTCGTTAAGTTTCGTTATTTCTCAGCAATGTTTTCAAAAGAGTCCACATCGAGATGCTCGACCGCCGTTACCGTGCCATCGTGCGTCGGATTCTCCATCTCGTAGATGCAGAAAAGGCCGCTCCTTCCCTGCCGGATCCATTCGTTCAGCAGGTGATAGCCACGCAGCATCAGGTCGGGCGTGACCTGCGTGATGCAGTGCGGCCGTTTCATGGCACAGCCCCAGATGTCGTCCGAGTCCTGGCACTCTGGCAGCGCATGCGCCGGACGGACGAGGACGGCCGGCACGCCATAGGGATAATGCACAATGGGCACGGCGTTCGTGACCATCGGCCGGTCGGCAGGATAGCAGCACGGCGTGAGCACGGGGAGACGCGCAGCCGCTGCCGCATGCATGAGGCCCGTATCATTCCCGATATAGAGACGGCAGCAGCTGAGCGCCGCCGCAGAACCGCGATAGCTCATCTGTCCGACCGCGTTCCATACCCGCTGCTCCGGCAGTGCGCCCGCAAGCACCTCGCCATCCGCCCGGTCGCCTGGGCCGCCGAGGAGCAGGAACCGGACGTCGCGTGCTTCCACTTCGAGGATGTGCTGGAAAAGCTCGGCATACGAAGCCGCCGGATAGTGGCGCCGCCCGTCCGTCGAGCCGATGGCCACGGCAATCCAGAGCGCATCAGGCGCTGCCTTTCCGAGCCGCGCCCGCCACTGCTCTGTCTCCTGCGCAAGCGTCCAGATTTCCGGGCGGCAGTCCTGCGTTTCCTTTCCCGTAAGCGATTCGATGAGCGGCAGATAGCGGTACACCGAATGCGTCCCGCGAGGAATCGTCGGGACAGGGTCGGTCACGAAGCCGCGCACGGCCTCGAGCGGAAACGGGCCCGGAAGCATCCCATGCTCTGGCGCATAGCCGATCCGGCGGGCCGCGCCCGACAGATACGACAGCAGAACCAAGCTGCCATAGACCGTGAAATGAAACGACAGGTCGAAATGCATCGGCAGAAGCTTCTGCGCCAATCTGGCATACCATCCGAAGAGCGCGAGCGGATCGTTCCAGTCGCATTTCCGCTCATCGGCAATCACCTGGTCGACATACGGGCACGTCGCCGCCATCGCGTAGCCCAGCCGGAAGACAACCAGCGTGATATATGCATCCGGATACGCGCGACGGACTTCGCGGATGGCCGGCGAGCAATTGATGAAGTCGCCGACGCCGTCATCGTGGAGCAGCAGGATGTGCAACGGCTCCCCTGCCGCGTGTTCCCGATAGCCATGCTTCTCGAACAGCGGCTCGAGCTCCGCTGCAATCTCTGACGTATTGATGAACTTCGTCTTCGATGCCCGTGCATAGAGCGCATGCATCTTCTGCCCGATTTCTCCGGCTTCCGGCACTTCCATCATGGCGGCACTTCCCCTTTATGAAAAACAGTTCTGTGGACAAACTGTTTTTATTATAAAAGGAAAGTCCCCCCCCGTAAAGACAAAAATCCACTCAGAATTTGCGCTATTTATTCTCCCAGCAGCGCTTTCGCGAAGTCTTCCGCGACGAACGGGCGCAGATCCTCGACGGCTTCGCCGACGCCGATCCATTTGACGGGCATCGCGAGCTGACTCTTGATGCCGATGACGACGCCGCCTTTCGCCGTGCCGTCGAGCTTCGTCAGCACGACGCCCGTGATGGGCGCGGCTTTCGTGAAGAGTTCGGCCTGGCTGATGGCATTCTGCCCCGTCGTCGCATCGAGCACGAGCAGCGTCTCGTGCGGCGCACCGGGGATTTCGCGGCCGATGACGCGGTTGATTTTTTCGAGCTCCTGCATGAGGTTTGATTTCGTCTGCAGGCGGCCGGCCGTATCGACGATCAGGATGTCGACGCCGCGCGCTTTCGCCGCTTTGACGGCATCGAATGCAACCGCGGCGGGGTCAGAGCCTTCCTTGTGCTTGATGACTTTCGCGCCCGTGCGCTGGCCCCAGACTTCGAGCTGGTCGATGGCCGCCGCGCGGAACGTATCGGCCGCCGCGAGCATGACGCTCTTGCCCTGCTCCTTGTAGTAGGCTGAGAGCTTGCCGATCGTCGTCGTCTTGCCCGCGCCATTGACGCCGATGACAAGCAGCACGGTCGGGCCGTCGGCCGCGACGCGCGTCTTGTCGTTTTCCTCGCCCGCCGTCAGGATGGCTGTGATTTCCTTTGCAAGGAACGGCTTGAGGTCGGCCGGGCTGTTGATTTCCTTTTTCTTGATCCCCTTGCGCACGGCGGCCATGAGCTTTTCGGTCGTCTGCACGCCGACATCGGCCATGATCAGCGTCTCTTCGAGCTCGTCGAGGAAGTCGTCGTCGATGTCGGCATAGCCGATGACGAGCTTCTCAATCTTCTGAGTGAGGTTTTCGCGGGTCTTGTTCAGACCCTTTTTCAGTTTGTCAAAAAATCCCATGTTCTTCTCCTATTTCATTCGATATAGTCGCTGAGTTTCACGGAAAGAATCTTCGAGACGCCGGCATCTTCGGTCGTGACGCCGTAGAGGACGTCGACGTTCTCCATCGTGCCCTTGCGGTGCGTGACGACGATGAACTGCGTGCGGTCGGCGAGCTCGCGCAGGTAGTGGCCGAAGCGCACGACGTTCGCCTCGTCGAGCGGCGCGTCAATCTCGTCGAGCACGGAAAACGGTGACGGCTTGTAGTGCAGGCAGGCGAAAAGAAGAGCGATGACGGTCAGCGCACGCTCGCCGCCCGAGAGCGCCGAGAGGTTCTGCCGCTTCTTCTTCGGCAGCGTCACGAGGATGTCGATGCCGCTCGCGAGCATGTCGCTCTCGTCGAGCAGCTTGAGCTCGGCCTTGCCGCCGCCGAAGAGCTTCGTGAAACTCTCCTGGAAATATTCCTGGATCTTTGCGAACGCCTCGCCAAACTGCTTCGTCATCGTCGCATCCATTTCGGCGAGCAGCGTCTCGAGGTTCGCGCGCGCCTTGCGCAGGTCTTCGGTCTGCGCCTCCATGAAGTCATGGCGCTTTTTCAGTTCTTCGTATTCCGTGACGGCGTTCGGGTTGATGGGGCCGAGCGCCTTCATCTTTTCTTCGAGCTCCTGCATCTTCGGCTGGAGTTCCTCGGGCGGGAGGTCGAGCGCTTCTTCGGCCGCGCGCTCAGCTGTCAGGCCATAGTCCGAAAACATCGCCCTCTCGCATTCGTCAATGGCGAACTGCGCTTTCGAGACGGCGAGTTCGGCAGCATGAAGTTTGTCTGTCAGCCGCGCGGCTTCGCGCGCATGCTTCTTGATGGTTTTCTCGATGTCCTGCGCTGCGACCATCTTGTCCATCTTTTCCGCATAGAGGCGGTCGTGCGCGGTACGGAGCTCCATCTGCTGCTCGGCGAGGCGGCCTTCCTCTTCTTCGAGTGCGGCCAGGCGCTCGGCGCTCGTGGCTTCGAGCGCTTTCTGGTCTTCCGTCTCCTGTTCGACGCCAGCGAGCTCCTGCTCGCGCTTCGTTTTTTCTTCTTTTTTTGACTGCAAAAGGTCGGCGTCGCGCTCGCACTGGACTGTCAGAACGGCGCGCTTCGTCTCGCGGTCGTGCAGCAGGGCTTCGAGGTCGTCGGCGTCTTCCAGAAGATCGTCGATGTCTTCCTGCTGCACGGCGCAGGCTTTCTGCGCCTTTTCGAGCGCTTCCTGCGTCGCCCGCGCGGCTTCGCGCGCTTCGGAGCGCTGTTTCTGCGCCTTGGCAAACGAGGTCTCGGCGGCAACATGCTGCTGTTTCTGCTCAGCGAGCGCCGCTTCCTGCTCGCTGGCCGCTTCTTCGGCCTTCTTCCGCGCGACGCGGAGCTCGGCCATCTCGACATTTGCCTGCTGCAGGCGCTTTTCGAGGTCTTCGGCCTTGCGCTGGCAGGTGCTGTACGCCGCGCGCGCGTCATCTTCTTCCTGCTGGCGCGCAGCGGTTTCTTTTGCGGCCGCTGCCTGCTCTTTTTCGAGCGCGGCAATCTCGCCCTGCCGACCGAGGTAGCTGCCTTCCTTGTGACCGCGGCTGCCGCCCGTCAGAGAGCCTCCGGGGCTCAGGAGTTCGCCGTCAAGCGTGACGATGCGCAGGCGGTAGCGCGTCTCCCGCGCGATGGTAAGCGCATGGTCGAGCGTATCGACAACAAGCGTGCGCGCGAGCAGGTG
Organism: uncultured Selenomonas sp.; assembly: GCA_902780535.1. Classification (GTDB taxonomy): domain Bacteria; phylum Bacillota; class Negativicutes; order Selenomonadales; family Selenomonadaceae; genus Selenomonas_C. The sequence goes on from CACZFT010000094.1 coordinate 5,628, forward strand.
GTCGGCGACGCGGCGGTATTTCGCATCCGTCGTGACGAGCTCATTCGCCCAGCCGACGGCACCTGTCATGCTCCGCACGGCGTCGGCATCCGACGGCTGGCGCACCTGGATCGTCGAGAGCGGCAGGAATGTCGCGCGGCCGAGCTTCTGCGCCTTGAGGTAGCCGATGGCCGCTTTCGCCGTATCCGTGTCTTCCGTGACGATATGCTGCTGGCTGCCCGCAAGCGCGGTACTCAGTGCCGTGACATATTTCTCCGGCACGGTCAGGAGCTCCGCGACGGCGCCTGCAACGCCCTTGTGCCACGGCGCGGTGCTCTTCAGCACGGCGCGCACGGCGCGGCCGAAGCCTTCATATGACTGCTGCATGTGACGCAGGATCTGGAGCTTGTCAGCCGTGCGCTTTGCCGCGCGCGCCGCTGTCTCGCGTGCTTCCTGCGCCGCTTCGAGCGCGTTCTGCGCCGTGCGCATGGCTGCTGCATTCTCGTTTCCGGCCTTGAGGCATTTGTCGCGCTCCTGCTCGCTTTTTGCAAGCTTTTCCGCAAGATGATCGCGCTCTTCGCGGAGCACGCCGAGACGTTCGTTTGCCGCCGCGAGCGCTTTCTCACGTTCGCGCTTGCCCGCGCCACCGAGCTCGATGTCTTTTTCGAGCACAGCGATGGCCTGCTGCTGCTCCGTGAGCTGCGTCTGGAGCCTGGCAGCTTCGGCGTCGAGCCCTTCGGCCGCCTTCCGCGCTTCCGTCGCACGCTCCCGGAGGGCGCGGAGCTTGCCGCGCTCTTCCTCGATGCGCTCGTCAGCGGCCGCCGCGTCTTTCTTCCCTTTCGCGACGGTCTCGGTCAGGCGGCCGATGTCGCCGGCCGCGCGCACGAGTTCCTGCGTGATGGCGGTCTTGCGCGCCGCGAGACGTTCGCGCACCGATGCGCTGTTCTCCGTGCGCTCGCGCAGTGTCGCAAGTTCGGCGGTCACGCTGTCCACCTGCTTCTGGAGCGCCGCGCCCTTCTCGCCCTCTTTCTGCATGGATTGCTCGATGGCGACAATGGCGGCCTGCGTGCGCTCTTTTTCGGCCTCGGCCGTGCGCGCAGCCGTCTCGGCGGCCGTCTTTTCCGTTTCGGCGCCCTGCCGCTCCGCCTCGGCCTGTGTGCGCTTTGATGTCAGACTTTCATGCTGCTGGCTCAGACTCGTCAGGCGGCATTTCTTGTATGTGCCTTCAAGTTCCTGATACGTGCGCGTGCGCTCGGCGTGCGCAGCGAGCGGGCCGAGCTGGCTCTCGATTTCCTGCTGGATGTCGCCGACACGTACGAGGTTTTTCTCCGTGTCGTCGAGCTTCTTGAGCGCTTCCTTCTTGCGCGCCTTGTACTTCGTGATGCCCGCCGTTTCCTCGAAGAACGCGCGGCGTTCCTCCGGGCGGCTGTTCAGGATGTCGTCGATGCGGTTCTGCCCGATGACGCTCATGCCCTCGTGGCCGATGCCCGTATCGGCGAAGAGCTGGTAGATGTCCTTGATGCGGCAGCGCGATTTGTTGAGATAGACCTCGCTCTCGCCGCTGCGGTAGAGGCGGCGCGTCACGACGACTTCGGCGAAATCGACGGGCAGCGTGCCGTCCGTGTTGTCAAAGACGAGCGAGACCTCGGCGACTCCCAAGGGCTTGCGCGCCGCACTGCCCGCGAAGATGATGTCCTCGGCCTTTCCCGCGCGCAGATTGCGCACGTTCTGCTCGCCGAGCACCCAGCGAATGGCGTCGGTGATGTTGCTCTTGCCGCTGCCGTTCGGCCCGACGATGGCCGTGACGCCCTTGTCGAACTCGATGACGACCTTGTCGGCAAAAGACTTG
>CACZFT010000095.1:0-18786 GCA_902780535.1 uncultured Selenomonas sp.
ATCGCGGCGCGGATCGACCAGGCGACGGGGCTCGGGCTCAACGAGTTTTATTTCCTCTATTACCTGTCGAAGTGTCCCGAACGGCGGATGCGCGTGCAGGAGGCGCAGGAGCTCATCCAGATGAGCCAGAGCGCGATGTCGCGCCTCATCCAGCGGCTCGAAGGCATGGAGCCGCAGCTCGTCTACCGCGCGACGTGCAACATCGACAAGCGCGGCGTGTACGCGCACCTCACGGATGCCGGTCACGACGCCTATGTCAAAGCTGCCGAAGCCATCCGAGATATTTTGACCGAAAAAGAATGAGCCTCGCGGCGAGGCTTTTCTTTTCAAGATAATACATGCATGAACATACAACAAAGGAGAAACCATCATGGGCAGAACGACGAAGCAGTACAAGGAAATCGAGCAGGTCAAGGAGACCATCCAGAAATACATCGACTGATTAACGGCGCGCCCATCGAAGCGCTGTTCCGCTCCGTCGAGCATTACGGCGAGACGCATGCGACGGCGCGCATCGATTACCTCGACATCAGCGGCATCGCGGGCGTCGCGAAGGTCATCGTCGAGGACTGGCACGGGCAGGATTACGTCGAGTACCTGCAGCTTTTGAAGGAGAACGGCCGCTGGACGATCATCTCGAAAGCGTTCGACAGCTACGTCGATACGTTCGTCATCTAAATCTGCCTTTTCCATCGCATTTTTGAAAAAACGCAATTTTTATCGAATATTAGGAGGAACTATCATGAACGTCAGCGAAGCATTGGAAGCAAGAAGATCCATCCGTTATTTCGAGGACAGAGAGGTGCCGGAGGAAACGCTCCGCGCCATCGTCAAGGACGCGCAGTGGGCGCCGTCGTGGGCGAACGCGCAGCCGTGGAAGGTCTACATCGCGACGGGCGACCTTGCGCGGCAGATTCGCGAATCGCATCTCCAGAACGCGCAGCGCGGCCTGCGCGGCCGCTCGGACATCGAGACGGGCCACCGCACGGACTGGGGCCGCAAGGCGTACAACAACATGGGGCATTGGAGCGATGACCTGCAGGGGTATCTCGGCATGTCCGTCCGCGAGTTCCCGATGAGCCAGGCCGAACTCTTCGATGCACCCGCCATCGCCTACCTCACGATGCATCAGGACTCGCCGGAGTGGAGCATCTACGACATGGGCGCGTTCGGCCAGAGCCTCATGCTTGCGGCGAAAGAGCGCGGCGTCGACTCGATGGCAGCCTATGAAATCGTCAAGTACCCCGAAGCCATCCGCAGGTTCCTCCCCATCCCGCAGGACGAAGCCATCGTCATGGGCATCGCGCTCGGCTACGCCGACGGCCGCAAGATCAACGGCTTCCGCAGCGACCGCGAACCGCTGGAAAACGTGCTGACCATTGCAAACAAGTAAAGAAGGGATTTTTTGATGAAAGCCATCACCATCGGCTCGACGGGCGCGGTCGGCCGCGACCTCCTGACCGTCCTCGCGGACGACCCTGATTTTGAACGCGTCGATGTGCTCGTACGCCGCCTGCCGCAGCTGCCGAGCGAACACGCAGAAAAATTCCACGTCCACATCATCGACTTCGAGCAGCCTGAGACATGGAAAAGCCTCGTCACTGGCGACGTGCTCTTTTCCTCGCTCGGCACGTCGAAGAAGCAGGCCGGCGGCAAGCAGCCGCAGTGGCGCGTCGATCACGACTACCAGCTCGCAGCGGCGAAGGCCGCGCGGGAAAACGGCGTGCCGAAGATGGTCGTCATCTCATCCCTCGGCGCAGATCCCGCGTCCTCGTTCTTCTACCTCCAGATGAAGGGCAAGATCGAAAAAGACCTCGAAGCCCTCCAGTTCCCCGAGCTCACAATCCTGCGCCCGCCCTCCCTCATCCGCCATCCGGCAAAGCGCTTCACGGAAACGCTCTCCGTGAAACTTCTGCAAACGCTGAACACTTTTGGCCTGCTCTCGCGCATGAAGCCGATGTCGACGCTCTCCGTCGCCCGCGCCATGGCGCGGCTCGCGAAGCGCGGGGCAAAAGGCACGAACATCGTCATCGGGCAAAAGATTCTCTCGGCCTGAAGCAGGGCACAAAGAAAAATATCGAAGAAATAACAGGCATGGGGACCCCCGAAATGGATGCTCCTTTCAGGTTTCGAAAAGCTGGCTAATTATGCTGCAACATTTCTCGATAAAATCTTCTGGTGCGTGTTCTATGAATCTTGCATCACGTTGCCGAAGGTCGAGAGCCCGCACATCAAGAGACATTCGAATGGAGGAATCGTGATGCAGATTGCAAAGATGCCGGGAGAGAAGAATGGGGACAGCCTTGGGCTCATGAGTGCCGAGGCTGTCGCGGATGCGCGGCGCTACCATGCGTCGTTTCCGCAGTATGCGCCGACGCCGCTCTGCGACCTGCGCCATCTCGCGGAGGCGTATGGCGTTCATCGTTTTTTCGTGAAGGACGAGTCGTACCGTTTCGGCCTCAATGCGTTCAAGGTGCTCGGCAGCAGCTACGCCATCGGGCGCTACCTTGCGCGGAGGGCTGGCCTGCGGCCGGACGAGACGACGTATGCGACGCTGACGTCGGAGGCCTTTCGCGCGGCCTGCGGCGACATCACGTTCATCACGGCGACGGATGGGAACCACGGGCGCGGCGTGGCGTGGACGGCGCATGCGCTCGGCCAGCATTCCGTCGTCTACATGCCGAAAGGCAGCCGCCCTGAGCGCCTCGAAAACATCCGTGCTGCTGGTGCCGAGGCGTCGATCACCGACCTCAAGTATGACGATGTCGTGCGCATGGCGAGCGAGCAGGCGGAAAAGCACGGCTGGGTGCTCGTGCAGGATACGGCGTGGCCCGGCTATGAGGAAATCCCCGGCTGGATCATCACGGGCTATGGGACGATGGCGGCGGAAATCGTCGAAGCGATGCCGGAGCCGCCGACGCACGTCTTTCTGCAGGCCGGTGTCGGCTCGATGGCGGCCGGTGTCGCGGCTGTGCTGAAAGCCGCCTGGCCGGAAAATCCGCCGACGATGATTATCGTCGAACCGACGACAGCCGACTGTTTCTATCGCTCGGCAGCTGCCCATGACGGCAAGCGCCATTTCGCAGAGGGCGACATGAAGACCATCATGGCGGGACTGGCCTGCGGCGAGCCGTGCAGCATCGCATGGGACATCCTCCAGCATACGTCTGATTTCGCGCTGACCTGCGAAGATTTCACGGCCGCCGATGCCATGCGGACGCTCGGCGCGCCGCTCGGGGACGATCCGCGCATCATCTCTGGCGAGAGCGGAGCTTCCGGCGTCGGTGCCGCGCTCGCCCTGCTCAGCCGTGAGGAAAACAAGGCACTTGCCGAAGCCGTCGGCCTTGGCAGAGACGCGACCATCCTCTGCATCAGCACGGAGGGCGCGACCGACCGCGAACGCTATCGCGACATCACCTGGCACGGCGCCTTTGCCGCGCCGAAGACACGTTGAAACCATCTTTGAATCCGGGAGGGAAATCGGATGTTAGGAGATTGCGCAAACTGCAATGCCAACCGCATGTGCTACAAGAAGGGGAAGAGCTGCGTGCCCGTCGACCAGGACGCGATGCTCGCCCTTTATGATGACGAAGAACGGAACATCATGCAGGCGGCCGCGTATGTCGAATCCGATGGCGGCCATCTATGCAGGATACTGGCGGCGGAAGCTCGGCTTGAGCGAGTGAACGGCCAGTGATTTTACGTTCCATTTGTGCTTTTTATGCGGTCATCCTTCCTTTTTTCCTTTTTCCCCTTGCATAGGCAGGAATTTTCTGCTATAAAAAGAATATATTAGAGTGGTGAATTGTGGGGAGAAGTGTCACTTGGTGGCAGCGAGGTGGTGAAGCAGGATGTTCATGGGGGAATATACCCATGCGATTGACGCGAAAGGGCGCGTCATCCTGCCGGCCGATTTCCGTGCGGAGCTCGGCGTTTCGTTCGTCATCACGAAGGGGCTCGACCGCTGCCTGTTCCTCTATGCGCAGGCGGAGTGGGATGCCCTGGCGGCAAAGCTCCGCACGCTGCCGCTTGTAAAGCCGGAGGCCCGGGCGCTTGCCCGGTTCTTTTTCGCGAGTGCGCGGACGCTCGAGTGCGACAAGCAGGGGCGCTTCCTCGTGCCGGCAAACCTGCGCAGCTACGCTGGCATCACGCTGCGGCAGGATGTCGTGCTGACGGGCACGGACAGCCGTATCGAAGTCTGGAGCCGCGAGCGCTGGCAGGCATACACGGACGAGGTCGAGCCCGATGTCACGGCCATCGCCGCGACACTGATGGATTTCGGCATTTGAAGCATTTCTAGAAGGGGATGGAATCGCGTCAGCGATTCTTTCATCAAGGCGCGAAGCGCCGTCCCCTATTCCATTCCAAAAGGAGGTGAGCGTGTGGCTCATACAACAGAACATATCTCGTTCCATCACATCAGCGTGATGCCGGAAGAGGTCATTTCTGGCCTCGCCATCAAGCCCGATGGCGTCTACGTGGACTGCACGCTCGGCGGCGCGGGGCATTCCTCGCGCATCGCATCCCTCCTTTCGGCGCAGGGGCGCCTCATCGGCATCGATCAGGATGAAGAGGCCATCGCGGCCGCGAAAGAGCGTCTCACGGGCTTTCCCTGCAAAATTGACATCGTGCACGACAATTTTCGCCATCTCGATGACATTCTCGGGCGCGTGGATGCGCCGGTCGTCGATGGCGTCTTGTTCGACCTCGGCGTCTCGTCGCACCAGCTCGATACGGCGGAGCGCGGCTTTTCGTACATGCAGGACGCGCCGCTCGACATGCGCATGGACGAGACGGCGTCGTTTTCGGCCTATGATGTCGTGAATACCTACAGCGAGGACGACCTCGACCGCATCTTCCACGATTACGGCGAGGAACGCTGGGCGCGCCGCATCGCGAAGTTCATCGTGGACGCGCGCAGGGAAAAGCCCGTCGAGACGACGGGCGAGCTCGTCGACATCGTCTGCAAGGCCGTGCCGAAGGCCGTGCGCCGTGCGGAGAACGGCCACCCCGCGAAGCGCATCTTCCAGGCCATCCGCATCGAGGTCAACGACGAGCTCGGCATCCTTGAAGGGGCGTTCCGCGCAGCGGCCGCGCACCTCGCGCCGGGCGGGCGGCTCGTCATCATCACGTTCCACTCGCTCGAAGACCGCATCGCGAAGAACACGCTCCGCGAGCTCGCGCGCGGCTGCATCTGCCCGCCAGAGCTCCCGGTCTGCGTCTGCCACCACCATCCCGAGGTCCGGCTGCTCGTGAAAGGCCGCAAGGCCGGGAAGCACGAACTTTCGGAGAACTCGCGCGCGAAGAGCGCCAAGCTCCGCGTGGCGGAAAAGCTGCCTCCTTTTGAGGAAGGGGGTGCGGCCTGATGCCGGCGAGACTCCGAAAGGAATATTACGAAGAATACGAGGAGCCCGTCGCCCCTCCGCCGCGCCCGAAACGACCGCCGCGCCCGCTCGTCATGCTCGACGAGCGCCTGCGTTCGCGCTGCAAGTGGCTGTTCCTGATCGTCGCGGTGCTCGCGATGGCCGTGACGGCACGCGCTGGCATCAGCGCGAACCGCGGCTACACGCTCGTGGAGACGCAGCAGAAAGCGGAGGCCATCGAGCAGGAGAACGAACGCCTCAAGATCGACATCGCGAAGCTGAAGTCGCCGCGCCGCATCAAGGACATCGCGACGAGCAGTCTCGGCATGGAAGTGCCGGAGAACGTCTACTTTACGCACAATGCAAAGGCGCAGCAGAAGCCGTGACAGGAAACAGAAAACGACAGATAGAGATACATGAAGAAGCACGTTCGGCGGGCAGCCGGACGTGCTTCTTTTATAGATTCGCCAGCAAGCGGATCTCGTTCTGCATGATGTGCTGGTCGTGGTCAGACTCGATGCCGTTGAAAAGGTAGTCGTAGACGAGCTGCATGGCGCGGGTGCCCTGCGTGTGCGGGTGCTGGTAGAGCACGGCGTCGATGACGTGCGCCTTCATCATCTCGACAATCGGCGGCGTCGTGTCGAACGCGACGATGCGCAGGTCGTTTTCCGCGTGCAGCGCGCGCACGGCGCGGCAGGTGCCATACGCGCCGCCGGACGACGCGAGGAAGAGCGCGTCGATTTCGGGATGCTGCGTCAGCATCGTCTTCGTCGTCTCGTAGCCTTGGATGTCGTCGTCGCCGTCCTCCCAGACGGCCGCGATGCGCGCGCCGGGGATTTTCTGGATGGCGCGGACGAAACCCTCGAGCCGCAGGCGGTGTCCGAGGATCTGGCGGCTGCCGAGCGTGACGCCAAAGTTTTTCGGTTCGCCCGCGAGGATGGACATGAGCTCGCCGGCCGTCTCGCCGCCAGAGCGGTAGTCCGGTCCGACATAGGCATGGCGCTTCGACTGAGGGGCGTCGTTGTTCAGCGTCACGACGAAGATGCCGCGGCTGACGCAGCCGTTGATTTTTTCGACGATGTGCGGGTCGTCGATCGGATTGATGATGAGCGCCTGCACTTCGTCCGCGAGCTCGTCGATCGCGGCGGCCTGCACGGCGACGTCGTAGCCGCGCGAGAGCCGCCAGACGACCTTGAGGCCGAACAGCGCATATTTCTGTTCGGCCTGCTTCAGCGCAGCGATGACATCGTCGAAGAACGCGATGCCGACGGACGGCATGACGATGGCGACCGTGAGATTCTTGCGCCGCGCGATGAGCGCCTTGCCAGCGGGATTCGGCTGGTAGTTGAGCCGCTCGGCCGTGCGGCGGATGAGCTCGGCCTTCTCGGGATTTACCTTGCCGCGGTTGTTCAGCACGCGGTCGACCGTCCCGCGCGACACCCCGCAGAGCTCGGCCAGCTGCTTGATCGTGACCATGAAACTGCCCCTTTCGAATGGGATTGCTTTCTATTTTCGCGGCTTGTGTGGAAAAATCCTGCCAAGGCCGCACACAAGCCTTTGATTCCTGTATAATGGGAGAAACGGGAAAACAAGCATTTTTTACAACATCGGGTCATTTTCCCTCTATTAAATTCCGTCCATCCGATATATAATGAAGGACGGCTCCATTTAGTATCAGCTAGTAATAAATCTGGGAGGACCACATCCATGAAGAAACTCAGCCAGCTCGCTGCGCTCGTTCCGGGCGCCGAGGTCGTAGGTGTTGATAAAGAAATCACGAGCATCCAGCACGATTCGCGCAAGGTGGAGGCGGGGACGCTGTTCGTCGCCATTCCGGGCGTGCATGTCGACGGGCACACGTTCATCCCGCAGGCCGTGAAGTCTGGCGCTGTCGCCGTTCTGACGACGCGCAAGGACGCCGAGGTGCCGGAGGGCATCGCAAAGCTCGTCGTGCCGGAGCTCCAGCCGGCGCTCGATGCGATGGTGCCGTTTTTCCATGACTACCCGGCGCGCTCGATGCGCGTCATCGGCATCACGGGCACGAATGGCAAGACGACGACGAGCTATCTCACGCGCGCGATGCTGCGACATGCGGGCAAGAAGGTCGGCCTCATCGGCACGATCCAGATCATGATCGAGGACGAGGTGCTGCCGATCCACAACACGACGCCGGACGTCGTCGAGCTCCAGAACACGCTCGCGCTCATGAAGGCGGCATCGAGTTCGACACGGCGGTCTTCACGAACCTCACGCAGGATCACCTTGACTACCACAAGACGATGGAAAACTACAAGCTCGCGAAGGCGAAGCTCTTCGAGCATGTCAGCGAGGCGGGCGCGAAGCAGGGCAAGACGGCCGTCGTCAACATCGACGATGCGGCAGGCCAGACGATGCTCGACCATGCGTCCTGCGGTCATCTGACATACGGCATCCATGCGGAAAACGCCGACCTGCGCGCGACGGACATCGACGTGCGGGCGGACGGTGCGCATTTCACGCTGAATCATAGCTCGTTTGGCAAAATGCAGCTTGCGCTCCATATCACGGGCATCTTCAATGTCTACAATGTCATGAGCGCCGTCGGTGCGGCACTGGCTGAGCACATCGCGCCCGAGCATATCCGCGCCGTGCTCGAAAACTTCACGGCCGTGCCGGGCCGTTTCGAGCTCGTCAAGGGCGGGCAGGATTTCGCGGTCATCGTCGACTACGCGCATACGCCGGACGGTGTCGAGAACGTGCTGAAGACGGCGCGCGAAATCGCGAAGCGCAAGATCATCGCAGTCTTCGGCTGCGGCGGCGACCGCGACCGCACGAAGCGCCCGATCATGGGACGCCTCGCGGCCGAGCTCGCCGACGTCGTCATCGCGACGAGCGACAACCCGCGCTCGGAAGACCCGAACGCCATCCTCGCTGAGGTTGAGGCCGGTGTCAAGGAGAAAATCGGCTCCAAGCATCACGAGCTCATTCCTGACCGCCACGAGGCGATTTTCCGCGCCATCGAGCTCGCCGAGACGGATGACATCGTCGTCATCCTCGGCAAGGGCCATGAGGACTACCAGATCCTGAAGGACAAGACGATTCATTTCGACGACCGCGAGCAGGCGCGCGCGGCGATTGCGAAGAAGCTCGGAAAGGAGAACGCCTAAATGCCATCCTTTGAAGTTCGAGACTTCCTCGTCGCCACAAAGGCGAAAGCCGCCCATGCCGAGCCGGAAATCCGCGCGTTCACGGACATCGTCACCGATACGCGAAAAATCACGGAAGGCGTGCTCTTCATCGCGCTGAAAGGCGAGCGCTTCAATGGCGAAGATTTCGCGGCCGAGGCCGTGGAAAAAGGCGCGAAGGGCGTCGTCGTCAGCACGGAGTGCCCTGCGGAAAAGTACGATAAAATCGCGGGCGCGGACGTTTTTACCGTCCCTGACACGCTCCGCGCCTACCAGCAGCTCGCGCATGCGTGGCGCGAAAAATTCGACATCCCCGTCGTCGCCATCACGGGCTCGAACGGCAAGACGACGACGAAAGACCTGACGGCGGCCGTGCTGTCGGCGCGCGGCCCCGTGCTCAAGACGCAGGCGAATTTCAACAATGAAATCGGCCTGCCGATGACGCTCCTCGGCCTCAATGACACGCATACGGCGGCCGTCGTCGAAATCGGCATGCGCGGCTTCCACCAGATTGAGGCGATGGCGCCGATGGCCGCACCGTCCATCGGCATTGTCACGAATGTCGGCGAGACGCATATGGAGCTTTTGGGCTCGCTTGAGAATATTGCAAAAGCCAAAAGTGAGCTCGTCGAGGCGATTCCTGAGGGCGGCACGGTCATCCTCAATGCCGATAATGAATATGTCGCGCGCATGCGCACGAAAGCGAAGAAAGGCGTGCGCGTGCTGACGTTCGGCCTCGACCATCCGGCGAATGTCAAGGGCGATAGCGTCCAGACGGACGGCAGTACGACGACGTTTGATGTGACGTTTGCGGGCGAGACGCATGCCTACACGGTGGCCATGGTCGGCCGCCACAATGTCGAGAACGCGCTCGCGGCGATTGCCTGCGGTTTCGCGATGGGCGAGACGCCGGCGGAAATTGCTACGGGCCTCACGCACCTCGAAGCGACGAAGATGCGCTTCGAGGTCGAGGATGTCAAGGGCTATCATGTCATCAACGACGCCTACAACGCGAGCCCGATGTCCATGAAGGCGGCCATCGAGACGCTGTCGGAGCTCGCGAAGGGCCGCAAGGTCGCCGTACTCGGCGACATGCTCGAGCTCGGCGCCATTTCCGTCGAGGCGCACCGCGCCGTCGGCCGCGAGGTCGCAGAGCATGGCTTCACGGCGCTCGTCACGCGCGGCGAAATGGGCGAGGAAATCGCGAACGGCGCCGAGGCGGCAGGCATGAAAGAGGTCTACCGTGCAAATTCGCACGAGGAAGCGGCTGATATCCTGCACCGCATCCTCCAGCCCCGCGATGCCGTCCTGTTCAAGGGCTCGCGCGGCATGAAGATGGAAGAAATTATCAAGTTACTATAAGGTGGAATCCATGTTACAGCAAGTCATCATCGCGGCGGTCGTCGCCGCGGGCTTCGTGCTCCTGACGGGGCCGTTCTTCATCCCCGAGCTTCATAAATTGAAGTTCGGCCAGAGCATCCGCGAGGAAGGCCCGAAGAGCCATCAGGCCAAGAGCGGCACGCCGACGATGGGCGGCATCATGATCATCGGCGGCATCACGCTCGCGACGCTCGTAGCCGCGCCGTGGAGCACGGAGGTTCTTTTGGCGCTCTTTATCATGCTCGGCCATTTCGTGCTCGGCTTCCTCGACGACTACATCAAGGTCGTCAAGAAGCGCAACCTCGGCCTCAAGGCGCGGCAGAAGCTCGCGGGACAGATCCTCATCGCCGTCGTCACGATGTACATCGGCACGCAGGTGCTCGGCATCGACACGGGCATCTGGATTCCGGGGGCCAATATCGACATCGACCTCGGCTGGCTTTACTATCCGCTCGTGCTTTTCGTGCTCGTCGGCACGTCGAACGCCGTGAACCTCACGGACGGCCTCGACGGCCTGGCCTCGGGCGAGATGGCGATTGCGGGCAGTGCGTTCGCCGTCGTCTCCGTGCTGTCGGGGCATCCCGACCTCGCGCTGTTCTGCGTCGCGATTGCTGCGGCCTGCCTCGGTTTCCTGCGCTTCAACGCGCACCCCGCGAAGGTCTTCATGGGCGACACGGGCAGCCTCGCGCTCGGCGGCGCGCTCGCGGCCGTCGGCATCCTGACGCACACGGAGCTCCTGCTCATCGTCATCGGCTTCGTCTTTGTCTGCGAAGCGCTCTCCGTCATCATCCAGGTCATCTCGTTCCAGACGACGGGCAAGCGCGTCTTCCGCATGAGCCCGATCCACCATCACTTCGAGCTCGGCGGCTGGTCGGAATGGAAGGTCGTCACGGTCTTCTGGCTCGTGGGTCTCCTCGCCAGCGTCATCGGCCTTTCCCTCGTTCCCCAACCTTGATTTGAAAGGATACGATACCATGTCATTCACCGCAAAACATATGCTCGTCATCGGCGCGGGCGTCAGCGGTTTCGCGGCGGCTCGGATCGGCCGCCGGTTCGGTGCTGCTGTCACGCTCTCCGATGCGAAGATGGAAAAAGACATCAAAGCCGACTTCCAGCCGCTCCGCGACCTCGGCGTCGAGCTCATCGACCTCGTCGTCGTCGCGCCGGCCGTGCCCGTGCGCATCCCGCTCGTGCAGGCGGCGTACGAAAAAGGCATCCGCGTGGCAAGCGAGGTCGAGCTCGCGCAGGATCTCGCCGAGTCTCCGATTTTCGCGCTGACGGGCACGAATGGCAAGACGACGACGACGACGCTCCTTGGCCGCCTGCTCGCGACGAAATACGGCAAGGACAAGACGGGCGTTGGCGGCAACATCGGCATCCCGCTTTCCGAGACGGCGCTCAGGATCGGCAAGGGCGGTGCGCTCGCGGCTGAGATTTCGAGCTTCCAGATGGAGGCGACAAAGTATTTCCATCCGCATGTCTCGGCCGTGCTGAATGTCACGCCCGACCACATCATCCGCCACGGCTCGATGGATGTCTATCAGGCCATGAAGGAGCGGATTTTCGCGCATGAGGGCGATGGCGACTTCGTCGTGCTGAACTATGACGACGAACGCGTGCGCGGCATGAAGGACCGCGTGCCCGCAGGCGTCCGCGTCTGCTATTTCAGTCGCACGCAGGATCTCGACGAGGGCATGGTGCTCGATGGCGACATGCTGACGCTGCGCTGGGATGGAAAGACCATTCCGTTCGTCACGGTGGACGAGCTTGGCATCAAGGGGCCGCACAACGTCGAGAATGCGCTGGCCGCAACGGCGATGGCGTATTTTGCGGGCTGCGATCCCGAGGCCATGAAGCCCGTGCTTCAGAAGTTCGTCGGCGTCGAGCACCGCATTGAATACTTTGCAAAAGTCGACGGCGTCAAATACTATAATGATTCGAAAGCCACGAATACGGACTCTGCCATCAAGGCGCTGGAGACGTTCCCCGGCCATATCGTGCTGATTGCGGGCGGCGACGACAAGAAGACCGACCTCACGGACTTCATGGCGAAAGTCAAAGAGCGCTGCGATGCGCTGATCCTCATTGGCGACGCCTCCCTGCGCTTCCGCGATGCAGCGGCGGCCGCGGGCTTCCCCGAAGACCAGATTTATGCGGCGGGCTACTCGATGCCGCAGGCCGTGCAGTTCGCCCATGCCATCGCGATTGCCGGGCAGGTCGTGCTGCTGTCGCCTGCCTGCGCAAGCTTTGACATGTATTCCGACATGGCGCACCGCGGCCGCGACTTCAAGCGGCTCGTCTGCGCGCTGCCGGGCAAGATCGAGCTCCCCGAAGACCTCGTGGAAAAAGACGGAGGACATGCATGAACATCATCGTTTCGGGCGGCGGCACGGGCGGCCACATCTATCCGGCCATCACGCTGATCCGCACGCTCCAGCAGCGCGTCCCCGACGCGAAGTTCCTCTACGTCGGCACGAAGCGCGGCCTCGAAGCGGACATCATCCCGAAAGAGGGACTGCCGTTCGAGACCATCGACCTGCAGGGCTTCGAGCGCCATTTCACATTTGACAACGTCCGCCGCGCGGCGAAAGCCATGCTCGGCGTCGCGAAAGCGCGCCACGTTGTGAAATCGTTCCACCCCGATGCGGCCATCGGCACGGGCGGCTATGTCTGCGGGCCGATTCTGCTCGCGGCGAGCCTCGCGGGCGTGCCGACGCTCATTCAGGAGCAGAATGTCGTGCCGGGTATTACGAACAAGATTCTTTCGCGCTTCGTCACGAAGATTGCGGCGGGCACGGAAGAGGCCGTGAGGCTTTTTCCGGCTGAAAAGACGACGTTCACGGGCAACCCCATTCGCCGCGAGGTGCTGACGGCACGCCGCGAGGACGGGCTCAAAGCTTACGGCTTTTCGGCCGACAAGCCCGTCGTGCTCGTCTCGGGCGGCAGCCGCGGCGCACGCAGCCTGAACCGCGCGATGGTCGGCGTGCTCAAAGAGGCGCAGAACCATCCCGAAGTCCAGTTCCTCCATGCGACGGGCAAGGCGGAGTACGAGCTCCAGATCGAGCGCATGAAGGATGCGGGCGTCCATCTCGAAAACGCGCCGCATATCCAGGTGAAGCCGTATCTCTACGACATGCCGCAGGCCATGGCCATGGCCGACCTCGCGATTTTCCGCGCGGGCGCGACGGGCCTCGCCGAGCTCACAGCGCGCGGCATCCCGGCCATCCTCGTGCCGTATCCCTATGCGGCGGAAAACCATCAGGAGCACAACGCGCGCGCCTGCGAAGAGGCGGGCGCCGCGCGCATGATCCTCGACCGCGAGCTCACGAGCGAGCGCCTCGGCAGCGTTTTGATGGAGCTCTTCAGCGAGCAGGGCAAGCTCGAAAAGATGGCGGCGGCAAGCCGCAAGATGGGCCGCCCAGAGGCAGCCGGCACGATTGCACAAATGGTATTGGACATGCAAAAGAAATGAGGAAATTATTTTGAAGAAAAATTTGAAAGAACTCAAGGGCATCGAGCATGTCCATTTCGTCGGCATCGGCGGCGCCGGCATGAGCCCGCTCGCCAAAGTTCTCTGCGAGCTCGGCTACGATGTCACGGGCTCCGACCGCAGCAGCTCGGGCGTCATCGAGGCGCTCGAACAGCTCGGCGCGAAAGTCTCGCTCGGCGGCCAGAAAGCCGAAAACGTGCGCGGCGCTGACGCTATCGTCGTCTCGTCGGCCATCCCGTATGACAACCCCGAAGTCCTCGCAGCGCGCGACCTCGGCATCCAGAAGCTCCACCGCTCCGACATCAATGCGGCCCTCGTCAACGAGTACAAGGGCATCGCTGTTGCGGGCTCGCATGGCAAGACGACGACGACTTCCATGCTCGGCGTCACGCTCGACGCGGCCGGCGTCAGCCCGACGATCGTCGTCGGCGGCGAAGTGCCCGACCTCGGCACGAATGCGAAAGTCGGCACGGGCGACTACCTCGTTTCCGAAGCTGATGAGAGCGACGGCACGTTCCTGAAGCTCCATCCATACATCGCCGTCGTCACGAACGTCGAAGACGACCACATGGATCACTACGGCACGATGGAGAACATCATCAAGGCGTTCCGCCAGTTCATCGAGAACACGGCCGAGCAGGACGGCTATGCCGTGCTCTGCTTCGAGAACAAGAATCTCCGCGACATCGCGAAGACCATCGACCGCAAATACTATTCCTACGCCATCGACGAGCCCGCCGACTATCAGGCAAAAGACATTCGCGCGGCGGGCAAGGGCATCCAGTTCGACGTCTATCATGGCGCGGAAAAGCTCGGCCATGTCACGCTGAACATCCCGGGCCGCCACAACGTGCTCGACGCGATGGCCTGCATCGTCACGGGCCTTTCCATCGGCGTGCCGTTCGAAAAAATGGCTGAGGGCCTCGCCGCGTTCCACGGGGCCAAGCGCCGCTTCCAGACGAAGGGCCACGAGCAGGGCATCTGGGTCGTCGACGACTATGCGCATCATCCGACGGAAATCGCCGCAACGCTCAAGGCTGCGAAAGAGACGAACCCGAAGCGCCTGATCTGCGCGTTCCAGCCGCACCGCTACTCGCGCACGCAGCTGCTGCATGAAGAATTCGGCAAGGCATTCGTGAACGCCGACATCCTCGTGCTGACGGACGTCTACGCGGCCGGCGAAGCCCCGATTCCGGGCATCAGCGGCGAGACCATCAAAGAAGAAGTCGAGCGCCAGACGGGCGCAAACGTCATCTACATCCCGAAGCGCGAAGACGTTGCCGCAAAGCTCAAAGAACTCGCCCAGGACGGCGACCTCGTCATGACGATGGGCGCCGGCGACATCTACAAGACAAGCGAAGAGCTTGTAGACATGCTGAAAAAGTAAACACATGCATTATGCCCCCAGCCTCCCTCTAGAGGGAGGGGGACCGCGAAGCGGTGGTGGGAGTAGTAGGGTGCTGAAGCCTGACAAATATGCAGAACTTGCTAAAGTCAAATGACCTTTGGCAAAATAGGAGAATAAATTTCATGAAAAACGATAAAATCGTCGTCGTCATGGGCGGCACGTCCACCGAAGCGGCCATTTCCCGCCAGACCGGCACGGCCATCCTGAACGCCCTGAAATCCAAGAACTACAACGCCGTCCCGATGGAGCTCCATCCCGAGACGTTTGCCGAAGAGATCCGCAAGGAGAATCCGGCCATCGTCTTCAACGCACTGCATGGCAAATTTGGCGAAGACGGCCTGATCCAGGGCACGCTCGACATGCTCGGCATCCCCTACACGGGTTCGGGCGTGCTCGCCGCCGCTATCACGATGGACAAGGCCGCCTCGAAGCGCGTCTTCGTCGCCGAGGGCATCTCGACGCCGCGCTCCCATACGTACCATGCGTTCGAGATGAAGCGCGACCTCGCGGCCGAAATCGAGAGCGAGTTCGGCCTGCCCGTCGTCGTCAAGGCCGCTTCGCAGGGTTCCTCCATCGGCGTCTACATCGTCGAAAAGAGCGAAGACCTCAGGAAATCGCTCGAAGAGGCGTTCAAGTACAATGATGAAGTCCTCGTCGAGCAGTTCATCAAGGGCCGCGAGCTCACCGTCGCCGTCTGGGGCAACGAAGAAGAGAAGCAGGCGTTCCCGATTATCGAGATCACGACGGAATCCGGCCGCTATGACTACGACAGCAAGTACACGAAGGGCGCCTCGCACCACATCATCCCGGCGCCCGTGTCCGCCGAAAAGACGAAGGAAATCCAGGACCTTGCCGTCAAGACGTTCACGGCCTGCGGCTGCAAGGGCGTCGCGCGCGTCGACATGATGCTTGGCGAAGACGAGACGCCGTACGTCATCGAAGTCAACTCCGTCCCCGGCATGACGGAGCTCTCCCTCGTTCCCGACGCCGGCCGCGCCATGGGCGTCGAATTCCCCGAGCTTTGCGAAAAAATCTTGGAGATGGCGGGATATAAAAAATAACTCGAATTTTAGCCTCCCTCATGAGGGAGGGGGACCGCGAAGCGGTGGTGGGAGTAGTTGGATGCTGGAGACGAACAAGGATGCAGGCATTGCTAAAGTCCTTTAGCAACATTTCGTATTTTCGTTTGTCTCCAGTACCTTACTACTCTATCGGCTGACAGCCCCCTCTAGAGGGGGCCTGAATATGAAAGGAGGAGTACCTATGCCCGACACCCCCATCCCACCTCGTGCGACCCGTCGCAGCCCCCGCCGCATCCTCAAGGGCGGCGGCTTCCTCGCCGTCATCGCGGCCGTCATGGTGCTCCTCGTTTACTCTCCAATTTTCACGCTCCAGCACATCGACATCGACGGCGCGAGCTATCTCAAGGACACCGACATCGCAAATATCGCCGGCATCCATCGCGGCGAGCCGCTCTTTTCCCTGAAGACCGACGAAGTCACGAGCCGTCTCAAGCAGGATCTCCGCATCGAGGACGCGCAGGTGCGCCGCGTGCTGCCGGCCACGCTCGCCGTCCACATCACGGAGCGCCGGCCGCTCGCGACGATTGCGACCGACTATGGCTACGCCGATCTCGACCACACGGGCAAGATTCTCGCCGTGCACAAGAGCCTCGCGAACATGCAGATTCCGCTGATCACCGGCTTCAATCTCAAAGAGAAGTACGTCGGCGACGACATCGGCGACCAGGCAGCGCAGGACATCCTCTATTTCCTCGGCCAGCTGCCCGAGGGCTCTATGAGCCAGATTTCCGAAATCGCCATGCTGCGGCCGGACTACGTCGTCGCTTACACGACGGGTGCCGTCCAGATCCGCCTCGGCGCACTCGACCGTCTCGACGAAAAGGCAAAGCTCACGAAAGGTTTCCTCGATGACCAGAAAGCGACGCCGTATCCTGTCGAATACGTCGATTTCAGCTATACGAGCCCCGTCATCAAGCTCAAACAGCCGTTGAAGTCATCCGAGGCGACCGATGAAATCACCGAATGATACGCGGGCAGAAGAACCATACAAAACCATAAAATTTTCGAAAGCTATGGAAATGGGATGATTTCCATGATAAAATCAATAAGGTATATATTGCCCGAACAGAACGCAACGGCCATTTGAAATAGAGTCATGGGGGTTTCTATCGTGTTTGAATTGGATGATCAACCGCATGATTTCACTCGGCCTGCAGGGCGTCGAGTTCATCGCCGTCAATACCGACGCGCAGGCGCTCCTCCACGCCATGGCGCCGAAGCGCATGCAGATCGGCGAAAAGCTCACGCGCGGCCTCGGTGCCGGCGCACGCCCGGAAATCGGCGAAAAGGCGGCACAGGAGAGCCGTGACGACATCCTCGAAGCCCTGCGCGGCTCTGACATGGTCTTTGTCACGGCAGGCATGGGCGGCGGTACCGGCACGGGCGCAGCCCCGGTCGTGGCGGAGTGCGCCCGCGAACTCGGCGCGCTGACCGTCGGCGTCGTCACGAAGCCGTTTTCTTTCGAAGGCCCGATCCGCCGCAAGCGCGCCGAGGCCGGTATTGAAGCGCTCAAAAAACACGTCGATACCATCATCACGATTCCGAACGACCGCCTGCTCCAGGTCGTCGACAAGCGCACGCCGATCACGCAGGCGTTCAGCATTGCCGACGATGTCCTGCGCCAGGGCGTCAAGGGCATTTCTGACCTCATTGCCGTGCCGGGCCTCATCAACCTCGACTTCGCCGACGTGCGCTCCATCATGACGGACGCCGGTTCTGCCCTCATGGGCATCGGCGAGGCTTCGGGTGAAAATGCGGCCGTCGACGCTGCCCAGGCAGCCGTCAACTCGCCGTTGCTCGAGACGAAGCTCGACGGTGCGCGCGGCATCCTGCTCAACATTACGGGCGCTGCCGACAACCTCACAATGTACGAAGTCGGCGAGGCTTCCACGACAATCCAGGAGTCTGCCCATGTCGATGCCAACATCATCTTTGGTGCGTGCATTGACGACACGCTCGGTGACACCGTGCGCGTCACCGTCATCGCGACGGGCTTTGACGAGCCCGAGACGATCGGCGTCCCCCATGCGGCAGCAAAGCAGCCGTCTGCTCAGCGTGCGCCGCAGCCGCAGGCTCCGCAGCAGCCAGCATACCAGTCGCACTTCCAGCAGCCGCAGGCGCCCCAGGTCCCGCAGCAGCCCCAGACGCAGGCCCCCGTGCCCCCGCAGCAGCCCGCTGCTCCGAAGGGGCTCGACCTTCCCGACATCCCTGTCTGGATGCGGAGAAAATAATCGTTGACAATGCGCGCTTCAGCGTGTATAATACATCATGTTCTTGCAACGCAAGACATGGGTAGGTGCCCGAGTGGTTAAAGGGAACAGACTGTAAATCTGTCATCTTCGGATTACGATGGTTCGAATCCATCCCTGCCCACCACCGGCGGCATAGCTCAGTTGGCTAGAGCATGCGGTTCATACCCGCAGTGTCCGGAGTTCAAATCTCTGTGCCGCCACCATGAAAGGAGTTCAAATCTCTGTGCCGCCACCATGAAAAATCAGCCGTCACGCATTCGCGTGGCGGCTTTTGTGTACATTGAAAAAATCGAAAAACTTTTTCAAAAAAGTGTTGACAGAGAGGAACGAAGCGTGTATTATATATCAAGTCGGCGGCAGACAGCGAGAGCACAGCACCGCAGACGAGGGTTCCTCGCGATGAAGCTATTTGCCTGACGGCAAATGGCTAAGTCATCCGTAAGCGCTAAAGCGCAAACGGCTGACTTAAAAAAGTTCTTGACAAAGAGCTCGCAACGAGGTATCCTATAGAAGCTGATTCACGAAAGCCCTTCACAAAAGAGCCAAACGAATCACGGGTGTTCTTTGAAAACTAAACAATGTAGATTATCATGCAACACATGATAAAGCCAGATGTTAGCTGATGCGAAAGCATCACAAAAACATCG
>CACZFT010000095.1:18795-19140 GCA_902780535.1 uncultured Selenomonas sp.
TGTTCTTTGAAAACTAAACAATGTAGATTATCATGCAACACATGATAAAGCCAGATGTTAGCTGATGCGAAAGCATCACAAAAACATCGATTGGTATGAACGACAAAACGTACGAACATATACAATCGGCAATTTCTTTACGGAATCGCGAAAGCGATGACGTACCAAAAGATAATTAGAGCCAATCGAAATATCGAATGGATGTTCGTTGCCTGTGGCAACGAACTAAGATATCCGTAAGCGCTAAAGCGCTAACGGCTCTCTTATGGAGAGTTTGATCCTGGCTCAGGACGAACGCTGGCGGCGTGCTTAACACATGCAAGTCGAACGAGACGATTGAAAGCT
>CACZFT010000096.1 GCA_902780535.1 uncultured Selenomonas sp.
CTGCACATCAAGTACGGCGGCGACGACAAGCTCTACGTGCCGACGGACCAGGTGCACCTGCTGCAGAAATACATCGGCAGCGAGGGCGAGGTGCCGCGCCTGCACCGCATGGGCGGCACGGAGTGGATCAAGGCGAAGGCGCGCGCGAAGAAGTCCGTCGAGGACATCGCGGAAAAGCTCATCGAAATCTACGCGAAGCGCAAGGACGCCGAGGGCTTTGCATTTTCGCCCGACGATGCGAGCCAGCAGGAGTTCGAGGATGCATTCCCGTTCCAGGAGACGGACGACCAGCTGCGCGCGATCAAGGAAATCAAGCGCGACATGGAATTGCCGAAGCCGATGGACCGGCTGCTCTGCGGCGACGTCGGCTTCGGAAAGACGGAAGTCGCCATCCGCGCGGCGTACAAGGCCGTCATGGACGGCAAGCAGGTCGCCGTGCTCGTGCCGACGACGGTGCTGGCGCAGCAGCACTACAAGACGTTTTCCGAGCGCTTTTTGAATTTCCTGCCGACGGTCGATGTCATCAGTCGCTTCCGCTCGCAGCGCGAGCAGACGGACACGCTGAAGCGCGTGGCGTCGGGCGACGTGGACATCCTGATTGGCACGCATGCGATTCTCAATCAGCGCAAGGTGCATTTCAAAGACCTCGGCCTCCTGATTGTCGATGAGGAGCAGCGTTTCGGCGTCAAGCAGAAGGACAAGATTCGGAGCCTCGCGGCGGGCATCGATGTGCTGACGCTCTCGGCGACGCCGATACCGCGCACGCTCCATATGTCGCTCGTCGGCGCGCGCGACATGAGCATCATCGAGACGCCGCCGGCCGAGCGCATCCCCGTGCAGACGTATGTCGTCGAGGCGGGTGATGATGTGCTCGCGGGCGCCATCAAGCGCGAGATGCGGCGCGGCGGGCAGGTCTTCTTCGTCTACAACCGCGTCGCGAGCATCGACGCGATGAAGGCGCGGCTGCAAGCGCTCGTGCCCGAGGCGCGCATCCTCGTCGCGCACGGCCAGATGCCCGAGGAGCTCCTCGAGCGCGTCATGATGGATTTCTACGAGGGCGAGGCAGACATCCTGCTCGCGACGAGCATCGTCGAGAATGGCCTCGACGTTGCGAATGCGAACACGATCATCGTCTACAACGCCGACCATTTCGGCCTGTCGCAGCTCTACCAGATGCGCGGACGCGTCGGCCGTTCGCCGCGCATGGCGTTCGCGTATTTCGTTTATCAGGCGGACAAGGTGCTGTCGGAGACGGCGGAAAAACGTCTCGCGGCCATGAAGGAGTTCGCCGAGCTCGGCGCAGGCTTCAAGATTGCCATGCGCGACCTCGAAATCCGCGGCGCGGGCAATTTGCTCGGCGCGCAGCAGCACGGCCACATCGCGAGCGTCGGTTTCGAGATGTACTGCAAGCTGCTCGAAGAAGCCATCGACGCATTGCAGAAGAAGAAGCCTGCGAAGGTCGTGCCGGAGCCGACGATCGAAATCAATGTCGAGGCATATATCGAGAGCGACTACATCGCCGACGCGCAGCACAAGCTCGAACTCTACCAGCGCATTGCGGCCATCCGCAAGAACGAGGAGATTCCGGCGTTCATCGACGAGCTCATCGATCGTTTCGGCGAGCCGACGCCGGGCGTCATGAAGTTGCTCGAAGTCACGCGCATCCGCAACTACGCGCGCCAGCTCGGCATCGCGGTCATCGCGGAGAAGCCCGCGGCCATCGAGATGCACCTCACGAAAGAGCCGGCGTTCGAGATGGCGAATCTCATGAAGCTCAAGGAGCGCTTCGGCCCGAACCTCACGATTTTGCCACCGCAGGGGCTGCTGCGCTTCCGCCTGATGCCGTCGTATCGGAAGAACCTCACGAACTTCCTGACGCGCGTGCTCATGGCGCTCGCGGGCGATGAGGCGGCGCTCGCGCCGAAAGAAAAGATTCAGAAGGGAGCATGATTTTATGAGCATGGGAAGCATTCAGGTCATCGGCCTCGGCCCGGGGCGTGCGGGACTCATCACGCGCGAAGCGTGGGAGCTCATGAAGGGCGCGAAGCAGCTCATCCTGCGGACGTCCATCCATCCGACGGTCGAAGCTGTGAAAAAGGCGGGCATCAAGTTTGCGACGTATGACAAACTCTACGAAAAAGCGCCGAATTTCGAGACGCTGTATCAGGCCATCGCGGACGACCTCGTCCGCCGCGCAGCGATGGGCGAGCAGATCGTCTATGCCGTGCCCGGCAGCCCGCTCGTCGCCGAGCGCACGGTCGTGCTGCTCCGCGAGCAGGCGCAGAAGCGCGTGGACATCGACCTCGTCATTCATCCCGGCATGAGCTTCGTCGAGGTACTCTACACGCGTCTCGGCGTCGATCCCGTCGAGGGGCTCATGATCCTCGACGCAGAGGACGTGGCAAAGCTCCACGAGCGGCCGTTCACGAACCTCGTCATCACGCAGGTCTACGACGAGCGCACGGCGTCGGACTGCAAGCTCTCTCTCATGGAATTCCTGCCCGACGATGCGCCCGTGACGTTCATCCACAACCTCGCGCTGCCCGACGAGAGCGTGCGCACGATTTATCTTTATGAGCTCGACCGGCAGAAGGACATCGACCATCTGACGACGCTTTTCGTGCCCCGGAAAGCATAAAATCGCAGTTTTTTCGCATCGAATAACGCTTTTTTCGCGGAAAGCCTTGATTTTTCTAGGCATTCTTGCTATATTTTTGTGAGTAGACAAGACAAAATCTCTGAAGGAGGCTACGATTGTGAACAAAACAGAACTGGTAGCTAACGTCGCAGACAAGGCAGGACTGACGAAGAAGGACGCCGAGAAGGCTGTCATCGCCGTCTTCGAGTCCATCGAGAACGCCCTCCAGGAGGGTGACAAGGTTCAGCTCATCGGCTTCGGCACGTTCGAGGTCAAGGAGCGCGCTGCCCGCACGGGCCGCAACCCCCGCAGCGGCGAACCCATCGAGATCCCCGCTTCCAAGAACCCTGTGTTCAAGGCTGGCAAGGCCCTCAAGGATTCCGTGAACAAATAAGCGTGAGCTTGTTGCAAGCCTCCCTTTCTGAGGGAGGCTTTCTGTATATCTGGAGGCAGTGCGTGGAAAAGAAGCAGGAGAGAAAGGCCGTCCTCGCGGCACGTCGGGCGTCGGGCTCGCGGCGGCGAAACGGTTCCGCCGCGCGGGATGTGATGTCTGCATCGCAGGGCGCAGCGAGGCGCGCGGAGAAAAGGCGCTGGCAGAGCTCAAGGACGTGGTGCCGGAAGGCGCGGCAGGCGGGGAAGCTGCTGCACCAGGCACCATGTTTGTCGCGGCGGATGTGCGGCGCGTCGCGGACTGCGAGGCGCTCGTGCAGGCGGCTGTGGCGCGGTTCGGCCGTCTCGACGTGCTCGTCAATTCGGCCGGCGTTTATGCCGAGGGCGCGATTGACGACCTGACGGAAGAGCTCTTCGACGACGTGATTGCCGTCAATCTCAAGGGCACGGTCTTCATGTGCCGTGCGGCTGTGCCGCATCTGCGCAAAACGCGCGGCTGCATCGTGAATGTCGGCTCGGACGCTGGCGTGCATGGCAATTATTTCTGCACGGCCTACTGCGCGGCGAAAGGCGGCGTCTCGCTCTTCACGCGGGCACTGGCGCTCGAGCTCGCGCATGAGGGCGTGCGCGTCAATGCCATCGCGCCCGGCGATCTCCTGACGCCGCTGACAGAGGCACAGCTCGCGGCCGTACCCGACCGCAGCGAGGCGCTTCGCGAGATGGCGTCCGTTTATCCCATCGGCCATATCGGCACGGCAGATGATGCGGCAGCGGCCATCTGCTATCTAGCATCCGAGGACGCAGGCTTTGTCACGGGGACGATTCTCTCCATCGACGGGGGACTGACGGCATGACGGGAACGCAGAAGCAGCGCCATCCGCGCTATCTCATCATGACGGCCTCCATCGGTTCGGGCCATATCAAGGCGGCCGAGGCCATCGCGCGCGAGGTGCGCCGCGTCGATGAGGACGCCATCATCGAGATTGTCGATTTCATGTCGCGCGGCGTCTCGACGCTGCACTGGCTCATGAAGCGCATCTACCTGCTCATGCTGGCGTTCGTGCCCGACCTTTATGACCGCTGCTACCAGTTCGCGGGCGGCGACTCGGGCGGGCGGCTGACGGACACGGCGTTCTCGCTCATCATGTACCGGCGCATGGCAAAGCTCATCGACAGCTTCCATCCCGACACGGTCATCTGCACGCATCCGTTCCCCGAGGGCGCCTGCTCGTTCATCAAAAAGTTCTCGAAGCGGCAGTTCCGCCTCGGCGTCGTGCTGACGGATTACTCGCTGCATGAAATCTGGGTCTACCCGCGCGTCGATGACTACTTCGTCGCCATCCCGAAGATGAAGGATGGCCTCGTCGCGAAAGGCTTTCCCGAGAGCGCCGTCCATGTGACGGGCATCCCGGTCGACCGCAAGATTCTCGAACTCCCCGACAAGGCGGGCGCGCGGCAGCAGCTCGGCCTCGCAGAGGGGCAGCCCGTCGTCATGCTCATGGGTGGCGGCCTCGGCCTCGGCGGCATCGAGGCGATGCTCGACGACCTCGAGGGCATCGAGCAGCCGCTGACGCTGCTCGTCGTCGCGGGGCGCAACGAAGACCTCGAGCTCGCGATTCGTCGTCGCATCCCGACGTCGCGCCACGAGCTCCATGTCTGGGGCTTCACGCAGCGCGCACAGCTCCTGATGCGCGCGTCCGACATCCTCGTGACGAAGCCCGGGGCGCTGACGACGAGCGAGGCATTCATCCTCGGCCTGCCGACGGTGCTCCACGACCCGATTCCGGGGCCGGAGGAGGAGAATGCCGTCTATGCGACGGAGCACGGCGCGGCCGTCTGGGTGCATCCGGGCGAGAGCCTGGCAGGCGCCGTGAAGGAACTTCTGGCCGACCCTGCGCACCTCGCTGCGCTTGCCGACGGCGCGCGCGCCTGCGGCCGTCCCGATGCAGCGCTCGAGATTGCGGAAGTGCTGCAATCGAAAGCACATGCTTGAGAATTCATGGAAATTAAATGTTTTGATGGCAGGTTTTTTTCCCATCGGTGTGGAAGTTTTTTATCATTAGGTAGATTTTGAGAAAGCAGAGCTGGTGGGAGAATGGCAGTCACGAAACTCGAAGTCGTTTGGGAGAAGAGATACCTTTGTCCGAAGTGCGGGAAGAAGCTGCACTACGTCGAAGGGGATGCCGTGTCCGTCGTGAACGGGCGCGTCGATATGAACAGCACGCTGCCGCGCTACGTCTGCACGTCGTGCGGCGTCTATTACCGCGAGCTCCTCGGGTCGGGATATTTCGAGGAGTACGACCTCAAAGAGGAGGTGCGCGCGAAAGCGGCGGCCTCGATGAAAGCCGCGCGGGAGAGGTGGGCGGCCATCGGCGCCTCGATGAAGGAGACGCCCGCTGCTGCGCCTGCGCCACAGCCGCAGCAGGAACAGCGCCATGTCAAGCCGACGGGCGACCTCCAGCCGATGCAGCTGAAGCGCGAGGCCGATGGCAAGTGCCCGTGCCCGCGCTGCGGCACGCGCATGGACTTCATCGAAGGCCAGCCCGTGCGCATCGTCGACGGCAAGCCGGACATGGAGAACGTCATGGATCACTTTCACTGCCCGTACTGCGATTCCGTCTTCCGACGCATCGCGACGACGGATTTCTTCCAGTATTCGGAGAAATGAGCATGCAGGGCGTCAGGGCTGCGGCGATAAAAAACTTGCAGAAATGACGATTTCCTTGTATCATAGGACTTGTTACAGTTTGCAGACAGAGGGAAGGTTGCGCGTATGGCGATGGAGCGAAGGAAGAAGCGAAGGAAGTTTGACTTCTTCGTGCCGCTCCTGATTGTCATCATCGGCTATTTCGCCTTCGTGCTCGTCGGCCAGCAGGTGCATCTCCAGGAGGTCGCCGCCGATCAGGAAGCGGCGGATGCCCGCCTCGCAGCGGCAGAGGCGGAGAATGCAGCGCTCAAGCAGGAAAAGGCCGACCTCCAGGATCCCGCGTACGTCGAGAAAATCGCGCGCGAGGAACTCGGCATGACCCGCCACGGCGAACTCCCCTATACGGATGCAGGCAAGTGACAGGGAAGTGATGATTGCTTCCCCAGGAATATGTTTCAGTTTCAGGAAGCGATGATTGCTTCCGCAAGGAGGAAGAATTAATTTGGCCATTGAAGTAGGCAGTATCGTAGAGGGTGTCGTCACGGGCATCACGAATTTTGGTGCCTTTGTCGAACTGCCGGAAAAGAAAGTCGGCCTTGTCCACATCTCCGAGGTCGCGGATGAATATGTCCGCGACGTGCATGATTTCCTGGAAGAGAACCAGAAAATCAAGGTCAAGGTCCTCAGCATCGATGAGAAGGGCAAAATCGGCCTCTCCATCAAGGCGCTCGAGGACAAGAAGGCGCCGCATCATGACCATGTTGGAAATGCCGGAAACCATCCGGGCTTTCATTCTTCCCCCCGTCCGCAGGGCGGCCGCGGCCCGCGGGACTTCCGCCGCTCCGGGGGCGTCCGCTTTGGCGGCAATCCCCGCATGAACGCCTCGTTCGAGGACAAGCTCTCGAAGTTCCTCAAGGACAGCGATGAGCGCCTTACGGACCTCCGCCGCAAGACGGATTCCAAGCGTGGCGGCCGCGGCTCGCGCAGAGATTGAGGATGAGCCTCCCCTCGGGGGGAGGCTTTTGCATTATGCGGGCTTTTGGATTCTGTATGCAGCGGGAGGCGGCAACATGACGAAGCTGGCACACCGCCTCCAGGCGCACCTCTTGAAGGCGGGGCTGCTTCCGCATGGCACGCGCGTCCTCGTCGCCTGCTCGGGCGGGCCGGATTCCGTTGCGCTCTTGCTGCTGCTCGAAGAGCTCGCGCCTGTGCGCCATCTCGCCATAACGGCTGCGCACTACGAGCACGGCTTGCGCGGCGAAGCGTCCCGCGAGGATGCGGCGTTTGTCGAAGAGCTTTGCCGGTCTCGCGGCATCGCATGCAAGACCGGCGCTGCGCCGCGCGGCAGCATCGAGGGCGCGGCGGAATCCGTCGAGACGGCGGCGCGCCGCCTGCGCTATGCGTTCCTCGAACGGGCGCGGCAGGCGGCTGGTGCTGACGTCATCTGCACGGCGCATCACGCAGACGACCAGGCCGAGACCGTGCTCATGCATCTCTTGCGCGGCACAGGGCTCGACGGCCTCGCGGGGATTCCAGCCGTGGATGAAAAACGCCATCTCGTGCGGCCGCTCCTGACGCTCCGGAAAGCGGAGCTCGTCGCCTATTGCGAGGAGCAGGGCATCACGCCGCGCCATGACGCGACGAACGATGTGCCGGACGGCCTCCGGAACCGCGTGCGCCTCGTGCTCCTGCCACAGCTCGCAGCCGCGTACAACCCGCGCATCCGCGAGGGGCTCTGCCGCCTCGCAAGCGTTGCAGGCGAAGACCGGGCGGCGCTCGATGCGGTTGCAGAAGACGCTTTCTGCCATCTCGTGCGCGGCAGCCGCCTCGATGCGAAGGGCGCATCAAAGCTCCCGCATGCCATCGCGCGGCGCGTGCTGCGCCGCTATCTTGCAGCGCTCGGGCATGCGCAGGACGTGAGCCTTGAGCGCACGGAGGCGCTTTTGGCGCTTCTCCATGCCGAGGGCGGCAAGACCGTCGAGCTCCCCGGCATCACCATCATGAAAGAGCACGGCTGGCTCCGGCCCGTCGTTTTCTAAAAATAAAAAGAACCACAAGCAAGAACAAGAAATGAGGAAGACGTCATGATGAACGACGACATCGCAAAGATCTACTTTACGGAAGAACAGCTCAAGGCCAAGGTGGCGGAACTCGGCGCGCAGATCACCGAGGACTACAAGGATGCGAAGGAAGACATCTATTGCGTCGGCATCCTCAAGGGCGCGTCCGTCTTCTATACGGACCTCGTCCGCGCCATCGACCTGCCCGTGCATTTCGATTTCATGATTGCATCGAGCTATGGCAACGGCACGTCGACGACGGGCTCCGTCAAGATTCTCAAGGACCTCGACTACGACATCGAGGGCAAGCACCTCATCGTCATCGAGGACATCATCGATTCGGGCACGACGATGAGCTACCTGCTCAAATACTTCCAGCATCGCAAGCCTGCATCCGTCAAGCTCTGCGCGCTGCTCTCGAAGCCTTCGCGCCGCACGGCCGAGGTGCCCATCGACTACTGCGGTTTCGAAGTGCCGGACGAGTTCCTCGTCGGCTACGGCCTCGACTATGCGGAAGTCTACCGCAACCTGCCGTACATCGGCGTACTGAAGCCGGAAATCTATGCATAACGTCTGTATGCAGACCATCTTTGCGGCGGCCTGCGGGCTGCCAACGGAGGAATGTGCATGAATATGAATATGAACAAGTTCCTGCGGAACGTGGGATTCTACCTGCTCATCATCCTCGTCGCCATTTCGTTCATCGACTATTTCTCGACGCAGAAGACGACGAAGCAGGAAGTCGGCTACACGCAGTTCCTGCAGGAAGTCGATGCAGGCTCCGTCTCGAAAGTCGTCATCGTGCAGAACACGCTGCATGTCACATCGACGGACGGCACGGAGTACACGACGATCACGCCGGATTCGCCGAACGGCGACCCCGGCCTCTATGACAAGCTCGCAGCGAAGAACATCAACATCACGGCGGAGAATCCGCCAGAACCCCCGTGGTGGTCGCAGATGCTCTCGTCCCTGCTGCCGATTCTCCTCTTGTGCGGCGTCTGGTTCTACATGATGCAGCAGTCGCAGGGTGGCGGCGGCCGCGTCATGAACTTCGGCAAGAGCCGGGCGCGCATGAGCGGCAGCGACAAGGTGAAGGTCAACTTCAAGGATGTCGCAGGTGCCGACGAGGCGAAGCAGGAGCTGCAGGAAGTCGTCGAATTCCTCAAGCATCCGAAGAAGTACAACGAGCTCGGCGCGCGCATCCCGAAAGGCGTGCTGCTGTTCGGCCCTCCGGGCACGGGCAAGACGCTCTTGGCGAAAGCCGTCGCGGGCGAGGCGGGCGTGCCGTTCTTCTCGATTTCGGGTTCCGACTTCGTCGAGATGTTCGTCGGCGTCGGCGCATCCCGCGTGCGCGACCTGTTCGAGCAGGCGAAGAAGAACGCGCCTTGCATCGTCTTCATCGACGAGATTGACGCCGTCGGCCGCCAGCGCGGCGCGGGCCTCGGCGGTGGCCACGACGAGCGCGAGCAGACGCTGAACCAGCTGCTCGTCGAGATGGATGGCTTCGCGGCGAACGAAGGCATCATCATCATCGCGGCGACGAACCGCCCCGACATCCTCGACCCGGCGCTGCTGCGCCCCGGCCGTTTCGACCGCCAGATCGTCGTCGACAAGCCGGACGTGCGCGGACGCCTCGCCATCCTCAAAGTCCATGCAAAGGGCAAGCCGGTCGGCGCCGATGTCGATCTCGACATTCTCGCGCGCCGCACGCCAGGCTTCACGGGCGCGGATCTTGCGAACCTCGTCAATGAGGCAGCACTCCTCGCGGCACGCCGTGACAAGCACAAAATCGAGATGCAGGAGCTCGAAGAAGCCATCGAACGCGTCATCGCAGGTCCGGAGCGCAAGAGCCACATCATGAGCGACGAGGAAAAGCGCCTGACGGCCTACCATGAAGGCGGCCATACGCTCGTCGGCATGATGCTCGAGCACGCCGACCCCGTGCACAAGGTCACAATCATCCCGCGCGGCCGCGCGGGCGGCTACACGCTGATGCTGCCGAAAGAAGACCGCAACTACGCGACGCGCTCCGAACTCATGGACCGCATCAAGGTCGCGATGGGCGGCCGCGTCGCGGAGGAAGTCGTGCTGCAGGAAATCTCGACCGGCGCGTCGCAGGACATCAAGCAGGCGTCGCGCATCGTGCGCTCTATGGTCATGGAATATGGCATGAGCAACGTGCTCGGCCCCGTCTCCTATGGCGAAGGCTCCGACCATCAGGTCTTCCTCGGCCGCGATTTCAACAACCAGCGCAACTACTCCGAGGAAGTCGCGAGCGAGATTGACAAGGAAGTCCGCCGCATCACGGAGGACGCCTATGCCTCCTGCCGCACAATCATCCGCGAGAACCGCGACAAGCTCGAACTCATCGCGCAGGCGCTCATCGAACGCGAGACGCTGACGGCCAAGGAGCTCGAAGAACTCCTCGAGACCGGCAAAATCACCGACCCGCCCGAGGACGACGATGACGACAATGGCGGCAACGACCATACCGGCACGCCGCTCGTCACGCCCATCCCCGCCGTCGAGACCGGCGTCGCGCCCGTCCCCGTCAAGGAGGCAGCCCCGTCAGCGAAAAGCCCGGCCCGGCAACCGACAAGCCCGAAACCGCGCCGAAGTTCAACGTGACGCATTACGACAAGTAAGATTACAAAGCAAATAGCATTTCGAAGGCTGTTGCAGAAAAAACTGCAACAGCCTTTTCCTTATGGTATAATGATTTTCGAACTACAGCCTTGCAAGGGGGCATTCTTTTGCGGAAAGAAATCTTGGACCTGCTGAAGAAGGCAGGGGATACGTACATTTCGGGCGAGGACATCGCGGAGAAGCTCGGCGTGTCGCGCACGGCAGCCAGGCGCACAGCGGCTATGCGCTGAAGGGAGCGCCGGACGTGCTGACGCCGGAGGAACTCATGCCGCTGCTCCGAGACTCGCTCTTTGGGAAAAACATCATCTATCATGAGGAGACGCGCTCGACGAACGAGGATGCGAAGGCGGCGGCGAACGACGGTGCACCGGACGGCACGCTCGTCGTGACGGAGTTCCAGGGCACGGGCCACGGGCGCCTTTCGCGCGGCTGGTTCTGCCCGAAGGGCGAGGGCGTGCTGTTCTCCGTGATTCTGCGGCCGACGTCGTTCCTGCCGCAGGAGGCGCCGAAATGCACGCTGCTCGCGGCTGTCGCGGTCGCGCGCGCCATCCGGGGCCTCGGCATCGACGTTGGCATCAAGTGGCCGAACGACATCCTCGCGGACGGCCGCAAGCTCGTCGGCATCCTGACGGAGATGAGTGCCGAGATGGAGCGCATCCATTACATCGTCATCGGCACGGGCATCAATGTGAATATCGACGCGGACGAATTTTCACCGGAAATTCAGGAGACGGCGACGTCGCTCTCGATTCTCGCGGGACACGCCATCGACCGCCGCGCGCTGCTGGCCGCCATCCTGCGCGAGATGGAATCGCTTTACGCCGCCGTG
>CACZFT010000097.1 GCA_902780535.1 uncultured Selenomonas sp.
CCCGACCACACGAGCATCGCGATGTTCCAGACGTGCGGCGCCTGCCGTGCGACGAACTACATGAGCGTGCTGCGCTCGGCACTCAAGTATGCAGGCTACGGCCAGGTGCCGGTCTTTGCCGTGCACGGCCTGCCGGAGGAAACCGACAGCTTCCGCCTGACGCGGCCCATGCTGATCGCGGCGATCAAGGCTGCGATTTTCGGTGACATCCTGCAGAATGCCAAGAACCGCATGCTGCCGTACGAGCTCCAGAAGGGCGAGACGATGCGCCTCTACCGCAAGTGGATGGACATCTGCAAGGACGTTGTGCGCGATGGCGGCTATTTCAAGTTCCAGCGCACGGTCAAGCAGATCATCAAGGAGTTCGACAACATCCCGATTGACGAAACCATGTGGAAGCCGAAAGTCGGCATCGTCGGCGAAATCCTCGCGAAGTATCATCCCGTTGCGAACAACCATATCGAAAAAGTCCTGATCGAGGAAGGCGCGGAAGTCGTCATGCCGGACTTCGTCGACTTCTTCCTGTACTCGGCCTATGACCCGATTGTCAAGCACCGCCTGCTCGACGGCGAGAAGAAGGCGGGTTTCTTCGGCCGCATGTTCATCAATATCATCAATTTCTATCGCGGCACGATGCGCAAGGCCATGAAGCGCAGCCGCCATTTCCGTGCGCCGCACAAGATTGACGAGACGGCGCGCCTCGCCGAGCGCCATGTCAGCCTCGGCAACATGGCGGGCGAGGGCTGGTTCCTGACGGGCGAGATGGTCAAGCTCATCGACGAGGGCGTGCCGAACGTCGTCTGCCTCCAGCCGTTCGGCTGCCTGCCGAACCACATCACGGGCAAGGGCGTCATGCATGAGCTCCGCGAAAGCTACAAGGGCGCGAACATCACGGCCATCGACTGCGATGCGGGTTCGTCGGAAGTCAACCAGCTCAATCGCCTCAAGCTCATGCTGTCCGTCGCGAAAGAGCGCGGGCCCGAGGGCGATTTCGCCGGCCGCGTCCATGAGCGCGCAGGTCATCGGTACGCCGGGCGAAGTGCCATCGTGGTCTGCACGAGAGGAGGGGAGCCGCATGGAGAAGCGTCACCGCAGAGCGACGAGCCATGTCAGCGCAGATGACCGCCGCATGGGACGGCGGCAGGGCATCTCGTTCCTGCTCGGCTTCCTGCTGTTCCTCGGCTGCTTCGGCGTCTATTTCGCCTCGCAGACGGACTACGTGCAGAAAAGCTGGCTCTATCCGTATCCATATCGCGAGACCGTCGAGCATTACGCGCGCACCTATGGCGTGGACAGCAGTCTCGCGGCCGGCGTCATCCATGCCGAAAGCCGCTTCAAGAGCGACGCGCAGTCGCATCGCGGCGCCGTCGGCCTCATGCAGCTCATGCCTGACACGGCGGAGTGGATTGCGGGGCAGGTGGACAACGACTACCATTGCTCTCTCGCAAAGCTCCAGGAGCCCGATACGAACATCCGCTATGGCATCTGGTATCTTGCCTCGCTCCAGCGTGAGTTCGACGGCAACGACATCCTCGCCCTCGCCGCCTACAACGCCGGTCGCGGCAACGTGCAGGAGTGGATGACGCAGTACGGCTGGCAGCAGGACTTCAACAGCGTCGAATCCATTCCCTACGCCGAAACGCGCGAATACGTCACGCGCGTGCTCAAATACCAGAAGAAATACAAGACTCTCTACGCACCTCATTCAGAAGGATTCCTATCGGCGTCCGTGCGCCCATGATCTGCATTGGTGAAGAGGGCCCGACGGTTCTCTTTTTCAGCCCCCCTCATTGAGGGGGGAGGGCCGCTTGCGGCAGGGGGAGTAGTGCGAAGGTACGACATGACAATACACACAATCGTATCTGCGAAGGTACGATCTAGGGGGATAAAGATACAATGAAGAAAATCCGCAAGGCCGTCATCCCGGCGGCCGGCTATGGCACGCGCTTTTTGCCTGCCACGAAGGCGACGCCGAAAGAGATGCTGCCCATCGTCGACAAACCGACGATCCAGTACATCGTCGAAGAGGCGCTCGCGAGCGGCATCGAGGACATCCTGATCGTCAGCGGCCACGGCAAGCGCGCCATCGAAGACCATTTCGACTCGGCAGCGGCCTCGGCGATGCCATCCTCTGCGCGAAAGCGTTCATGGGTGACGAGCCGTTTGCCGTACTGCTCGGTGACGATGTCGTCTATCATCCCGAGAAGCCGGCGCTCCAGCAGCTCATTGAGGTTTACGAAAAGACGGGCGGCTCCGTGCTCGGCTGCCAGCAGGTGCCGGACGAAAAAGTTTCGTCGTATGGCATCGTCGCGGGCGAGCAGGAGCCCGGCGATGCGCGCCTCATGCGCGTGCATGACATGGTGGAGAAGCCGGAGCTCCAGGATGCTCCGAGCCGCTTTGCCGTGCTCGGCCGCTACATCATCAAGCCGGAAATCTTCAAAATCCTCGAGAACACGAAACCCGGCAAGGGCGGCGAAATCCAGCTGACGGACGCACTCAAAGTCCTCGCGAAGCAGGATGCCGTCTACGCCTACGATTTCGAAGGCCAGCGCTACGATCTCGGCGACAAGCTCGGCTTCCTCAAAGCCACGGTCGAGTTCGCCCTGCGCCGCGAAGACCTCAGCAAACCGTTCCGTGCCTATCTGAAGGACATCACTGCCAAAGGCATCTGACATATGCAGAAAAAATCAAAGGCCAACTTGGCCTTGGCCATCAGTGCCGCCGGTTTTCTGGGAAGCCTCCCGGCCGGCGGCTTCTTTGGAGGCCTTATTCATCACGGCTTCCTCGCGGCGACCATCGGCGGTCTCGCCGACTGGTTCGCCGTCACAGCCATCTTCCGCAAGCCGCTCGGTATCTCGTACCGCACGGACATCCTGCGCCGCAACCGCGGCCGCATCATGGATGCGCTCGTGACATTCGCGAGCGACGACCTGCTCTCGGTCGAGAACATCATGCAGGTTGTGCGTCAACAGGAAATGGCGACGCTGCTCGTCGATTATCTCGAACACCGCGGCGGCCACGAGCGGCTGCGGCAGGTCGTCGACGACGTCGTCCTGAAGGCTGTCAACACCATCGACACGGCGCGCGTCGCGGGAGAGGTCGCGCCCGCCCTGCAGGAAAGCCTGCGGGAGATTCCGCTCGAAAACGTCTTTGCTGACGTCCTGCGCCTGCTCGCCGAAGAGCAGCACAGCCGTCCTCTGCTGCAGACATTCTTCCAGATCGCTGGCCGCGTGCTCGAGAGTCCCGTGCTGCATGACGTCTTGCTGGAAAACATCGGCCAGCTGCGCCGCGCCTACGAGAAGGACTCGCCGGGCCGCGCGTTCGTGCTCTCGACGCTCGGCCTCACGGATGAACGTATGGCGGAAGTTCTCTGCGAGCGGCTCAGCCGCAAGGTGCGCGAGCTTTCGGACGGCGAGACGGAAGCCTATGCCTCGTGCAAGGCGGGCTTCGAGACACTGCTGATTTCCCTGAGCCACGACGAGACGCTGCTGGCGGCGCTCGCTGCATGGAAAGAGGAGCTTTTGCAGGGGCTCGACCTGTGCCCGTTCCTCGCCTCCTGGCTCGAGCAGCATATCAAGGGCATCCACCCGTTCTGGATGGACGCACTCGACCGCTTTGTTGACCGAAAAATCGGCGAATTCGAGCAGTCGGCGCCGTGGCAGCGGC
Organism: uncultured Selenomonas sp.; assembly: GCA_902780535.1. Lineage (GTDB taxonomy): Bacteria > Bacillota > Negativicutes > Selenomonadales > Selenomonadaceae > Selenomonas_C. The sequence continues at coordinate 3,667 of CACZFT010000097.1, forward strand.
GCTTTGACAAGCTCGTCAAGGACTTCCTCGAAGATGAGCTCCGCAAACATCACGATGCCATCCCCGGCCTGATTCGCGAGCGCCTCGATGAGATGTCGGATGACGATCTCGTGACGTTCGCCGAAGCCAAGGTGCAGGACGACCTGCAGATGATCCGCATCAACGGCGCCGTCGTCGGCTCCCTCGTCGGCATGGGGCTCTACATCCTCGTTACGCTGGCAGAAAGAGGGTGGGGCTGATGTCGTTTCTCTGGAAAGACTGGAACAAGGCCGACAAGACGCTGCTTGCGGCTTTTGCGGCGTTCCTGATGGCGCTTGCGACGCATCTTTACAGCCCCGGCAACCGCGTTGCCGAAGGCTTTCTGTTCTGCGCTGAGGCTGCGCTCGTCGGCGGCATCGCTGACTGGTTCGCCGTCACGGCACTCTTTCGGAAACCGTTGGGCTTTCCGTATCATACGGCCATCCTGCCGCGCCGCCGTGCGGCGTTCGTCAAGGCGTCCGTGACGATGGTGCAGAAGGAATTCTTTTCGCGCCGCAAGATTTTCCGCCATCTCGAACGGCTCCACCTGCTGCCGATGCTGCTGTCGTGGCTCAAAGCGCCGGAGACGAAGGAGCGTCTGACGCATCAGATGCTTCATTACATGCGCGACTTCCTGCTGCGGCAGGACGCCAAAGCGCAGGCAGGGGCCATCGCTGCGCAGGTGCGCGAGGCATTTGAGGACATCGAGCCAGAAGCGTTCTTTGCGGGCATCGGGCACTGGCTGCAGGAAAGCGGCCGCGACCATGCAGCGCTTGCGCGCATCGCCGCGCAGCTGCGGCCGCGCATTGAAGCGAATGAGACGCGGGCAGCCATCTTCCACATGCTCGAAACGTATGAAAAAGAGCGCGCGGGCGGCACGCTCGGCCTCTTCATGGCGGGCCTCGCCGAAGCGCTCGGCCTCGTCGATCTCGAAGAGGCTGCCGCCATCATCCAGCGCCAGCTGCTCGCGATGACAGACGAGCTCGGCGAAGAGGGCTCGCCGCTTCAAGAAAAAGTGCTTGAACTTCTCTATGAGCAGGCAACCGTGTTGAACAGCGACGCAGAGTTCCACCTCATGATGCACAAGCTCAAGGACAGCATCGAGGGCGAGCTGCCGATCGAGGACGTCGCGCTTTCGGCCATCGAGCACCTGCGCGAGTATTTCGCCGCCGACCAGGCGCGCGCCGTCGACCCGCTCGAAGAGCACCTGCCGATGCTGCACTCGCGCCTCGCCGAGATTCTCGAGGCCGAGTACGACCGCGCGATTGCGCTGATGGAGACGGATGAAGAGCTCCGCCATACCGTCGGCCATTTTCTCTACGACCTCATCGCGCGCTCGGCACTCCACGCGCAGACGCTCGTCGGCGTCATCGTCGAAAGCGTCCTCGGCCGCCTGACGGACGAGCAGCTCAATCATCTCGTCTACGATAAAGTCGAGCCCGACCTCCTCTGGATCCGCATGAACGGCTCCATCGTCGGCGCCGGCATCGGGCTCGTGATGTATCTCTTGTTGCTCGTGTTTCATTGACGGCATAAAAATGACCGCAGATGCGATAATGTCGCACCTGCGGTCATTTTCATAAAGAGGCGAGGGGCGTTTAGATGCCCATCTCGATATTCTTAATGGTCTTCGTGATGTGTTCGAGCTGGCCGGCGGCTGCTTCGTTGATGCGTTCGAGGGACTGGATGGAGTCGGTCGAGTTCTGGATGTGGCGGATGCCTTCGGAGAGGGTCTTGTGGAGGTCGGTCATCTGGCCTTTGAAGTTCTCATCGAAGTCGCTGACCTTGTCCTCGAATGTCTGGTTGGCGGCGAGGATGCCGTCGATTTCCTTGACGTCGCGCAGGAGCACCTGGATGGCTTCATCGGAAGTTTGGAGGCTCGTCTGCGTGTTTTCGGAGAGCTTGCGGACTTCCTGTGCGACGACGGAGAATCCGCGGCCGGCTTCGCCTGCGCGCGCGGCCTCGATAGCGGCGTTCAGCGCGAGAAGGTTCGTCTGTGCGGCAATCTCGTTGATCATCTTCATGACGCCGTCGATTTTCTGCGTGCTCTTCGAGAGCATGTCGAGCTTCGGCGTGATTTCGTGATTGCGGTTGATGAGCTGGGTGAAGAGCTCGCCCTGCTCGTCAACGCCCGAGGAGACCTGCTGGATGGAGTCTTTGATGACTTTGACGTCGTCCGACATCGCGCGGATCGTCCGGACGATGGACGGCATCTTCGCCTGGTAATCCTGGAACATCGCAATCAGCGTGTCTTTGAGCTCTTCTGCGTGCTCCTGGCGGTGGATGACGCGCTGGAGGAAGAACGCGCGGCAGTTCGCGTAATGGCTTGCAAATTCGTCAATGTAAGCATCGCGGAACGCCGTGCCCTGCGGGACGTGGTAGAACATGATGGCCGTCAGCGTTTCGTTGACATGCAGGCCGGCGACCTCGCCAAAGCTCGAGAAGCCGGCGACGGGGATGTTCTGGAAGGCCGAGAGGCTCGGGATTTCATTCGGATAGCCGAGGCGGCGCAGGATGCAGTCGTTGAGGATGCCGCCGATGGGCTCGGGTTTTCCCTGGTCGAACGAGGAAATCGCTGGCGAGAGCGTGCTGCCGAGCGGCGTGCGGCGCAGCAGGTAGAGCGTTTCGCCCGTGACGACGTCGCAGAAGAAGTTGACGCGGTCATTGGCCTCGTCGATGCCCGAAATCGTGCGGATGAAGTTCTCGCCTGCGACATCGGTCGCAAACGTGTAGTCCTTGAGCTTTTCCTCGAGTTCGGCCGTCGTCGAGGCGCCGAGCTCGTTCTTGAGCGCGGTGATGAACGAGATGGGCTGGCCGTCCGCGTCTTCGACCGTGCGGATATAGCGCAGCGCCGTGTTCGCGCCGAGGATGTGGAACGACGTGCCTGTGCGCTCGACGGCCTGCGTCTTGAGGATGCCATAGCGGTAGTCGTGCGTGAGGCGTACGACCGTGACGACGGCCTGATTTTCGACGGTCTGCTCGCCATCATAGATGTACGTATGCTGGAAATCGAGCTTGCCGCCTGCGCTGCCGCCGATGAACGGGCAAGGGAAGAGGCCGGATTCATAGAGGCCTTGCAGGACGAACGTCTCGCAGTTCGAGAGGCCGTCGACGTAGACGAGCGCGAATGTGTGGTTCACGCTGATGCGGAACGGCGGCTTGTGCTTGCGGATTTCCGAAGCGATGACCTCTGTGCGCTCGGCAACGCTCATTTCGACGCGGCCTTCGCGCAGGTCGTCGTTCGGCAGGGGGATGCTCATCGTGTAGACGTCCTCGATCATGCGGCGCGAGAACGTTTCGAGCAGCACCATGCTGCGGCCGTCGGTATCGCTGGCTTCCTGATACAGCGGGCGCTTCGACGTGTGGCAGAGTTCGCCCGCCGTCGTGAGCAGGATGAGCTTTGCATTCGCGGGCAGTGCGGGCTTAATTTTCGAAGCGACCGTGTCAAGCGAGAGGTCGGGCGAGACGAAGCCGAGCACGAGCGCGGCGCCATCGGCGACGTCCGTTGCCTGCTTGACGCGGCCCGTGTCGAGCTCGCCGGAGCCGAGGTAGGCGACGGTGATGTCTTTCTTTGCGCTGGCCTGCGGTGCGGGAGCTGTCGGCGTTGGAGCAGCCTCTGCGCGCTTCATGACAAGGGGCTGTCGTTTTTTTGAAAAAATGGAGAACATCTTTCCCTCACATCCTTTTGTGATACATGACAATTTTCTCATAAGGGCTTTCCCAAGAGCCCGGTTTCTTTCCTATAGTGTTTTATATTCTCTAGCTTCTCGAAAATCCCTGCTTTCGAAGTGATTTTATGCATGATTTGGGAGAAAATATTGGAAGGCCGACGGGATACTGTAAGTGCTCGAAAGCTCCGCAGGCGTCGCCCAGAGCAGCGCGTCACCATGTTCCGAAACGCCCGTCGCTGGCGCGAGCGTGACTTCGTAGGCAATCATGTCCCATTCGACATGGCTGAAAACGTGGCGGGCGGGCGCGAGGCGGCGGACATGATGGACAGGATAGCCGGCATCAGAAAGCGCGCGACGTACATCGGCGGCCTGATGGTGGCCCGGCAGGTGCGGCAGTTCGTAGAGGCCCGCGAGCAGTCCCTTCTTCGGGCGTTGGCGCAGAGCGAGGCGGTCGGTTTCTTCGTCGATGAGGCGCAGTACGGTCATCTGCTCGATGCGCCGCGCTTTTTTGGCGGCCTTTTTCGGAAAATCAGCGGTGCAATCTTCCTTGCGGGCAAGGCAGATTGCGGCGAGCGGGCAGGCTTCGCAGTGCGGTGCGCCATTTGGCACGCAGACCGTTGCGCCGAGCTCCATGAGCGCCTGGTTCAGCGTCGCTGAAACGGAGCCTTCCTCGTAAATCGGCCGCAACGCATTTTCGACAGCGCGTTTCGTCACGTCCTTGAGCACGTCGCCATCGAAGAGGGTGAGCCGTGTCACGACACGCAGAACGTTGCCGTCGACGGCAGGCGCCGGATGGTGGCCCGCAATCGAGCTGATGGCCCCCGCCGTATAGCGCCCGATGCCCGGGAGCTTCAGCAGCGTTTCGAAGGCGAGCGGCATGACGCCGCCGTATTCCGCCACGATGACCTGTGCGGCCTTCTTGAGATTGCGCGCGCGGCTGTAGTAGCCGAGCCCCTGCCAGAGCTTCATGAGCTCGTCGTCAGGGCAGGATGCAAGTGCGGCGATGTCGGGGAGCGTCTTGAGGAAGCGCTCGAAATACGGCAGCACGGCCGCGACGCGCGTCTGCTGCAGCATGATTTCCGAAATCCAGACGCGGTAGGGCGTCGGCTCCTCGCGCCACGGCAGCACGCGCGCGACGGTTGGATACCAGGCGAGCAGAGGTTCCTTGATGGCGGGCATCAAATCAGCATGTGGGACAAGGACAGTCGATGACGTTTGTTTCATGAACACGCTCCTTTCGGAGATATACGAAAAAGCCGCCGCACTCCCGTGCGACGGCTGAAATTTCAAATGGTGGAGACAAGGAGGATCGAACTCCTGACCTCTTGCATGCCATGCAAGCGCTCTCCCAGCTGAGCTATGCCCCCGTCAGTTCCTGACGACATGTAATAGTATAGCGGAGGGCAGGGGGATTGTCAAGGAAAAATTTTGCAGGAAATCGCCCTGCGCTTGCAGAATGTAATAAGTGCACCAAAAAGACTAATTGGCAGGGAGGTGACGAGCATGGGCAAGATTACGAAGAAGGTCGCTAAGAAGCTGATCAAGAAGGCGGCGAAGCATGCGGCGAAGAAAGCCGCAAAGAAGACGGCAAAAGCGCTGCGCGCAAAAGTCTGAACGTTGGAGTCAGAACTTCAGAGATGCTGGACATGCGCGTCTTCCCGCGCGGCGATGTTGCTTGCGAGCTCCCGGTCGTGGAGAATCAGGAGCATCGTTGCCTGCGGAAAGGCGGAGAGGATGCCCTGCAGCATGGATCCTGCTGTATTGCGGTCGATGCCGGTCGTTGATGACGGGCGCAAGCGCGGCGAGCTCGATGGCGCGTCGGCGCTCATCATCCGTGAGGCCAGGGACGAAGCGGTCGAAGTTCTCGCGGATGGAACCGGAGAAAAGCACTCCCGCCTGCGTCGCGGCAGCAAAGGCATGACGGACGTTGGCCGTGGAAAGGTCAGCATAAGGATGCCCCGCAAGCGCCAGCATGCCACCATCCGGCTCCCAAAGGCGCGTCAGGAGGTGGAACAACGTCGTCTTCCCCGCGCCGCTCTCGCCGAGGAGGAGGAACTTTTCGCCGGAAGTGATTGTAAAAGAAAGATTTTGAAAGAGAGGGGGGAGATGGGAATAGGAGAAAGAGAGGGAAGTAGAAGAAAGGATTAGGGAGGAATTTTGACCTTTAGTGACAGCCCCCCTCCAGAGGGGGGACGGGCCGCGATAGCGGCGGGGGGAGTCCCCTGCAGGATGATTCGAGATGAAGGAAGTTTCTTCCGCGGGTGCGATAAGTGTTCGTGCATTTGTAAAAGCCGACGGAACCGCCCGCAATACCTCTGGCATCGTCGCCAAAAGATCGAGCAGCGTCGCAAACCCAATCACGCAGACGGCGAGACGGACTGCCTCGTCCTGTGTCGGTGTTGCTGGCAGGCCAAAGGCAAGCAGGCCGAACAGCAGAAGCCATGTGAGGCGCGGCAGGGCGCTGGCGCATGCGTCAGCACGCGTGTCGCGGCGGAGCGAGCTGCGGCGCGCCTGCGTGATGGCAGCCGCATGGTGGTCGAGGCGGTCTGCCATCCAATCGGCGGCGTGAAATGCGGCGATTTCAGCACGCCCTGCAAAAGCATCGAGCAGGCCGCTGCGATATTCTGCCATTTCAGAGTCTGACTGCTTGTCATGATGCGAAAGATATGTAATCAGAACGAGCAGCAGAATGCAGATGATGGGAAGAAACGTGAAGAGCGCTTCGCCATGGGCGGCAAGAGGCGAAGGAACAAGCGCAGATTCTGAGGCAGTGAATGTTGCGCTGAAAATAGCCCCTTCGCGAGCAGCGAGGTATGCCGTGATAACGGCGATGACAAGGATGCGTACGAGCGGAAACAGCGAGCGCAGATAGAAGTCGCGCAGTTCATCGACACCTGTGGCCGCGCTTTGCAGGAATGCGCCCGATGCCGGGCCAGGCACGCGCTCGGGCAGGCGCTGGCAGGCGAGGTCGTAGACAGCAAGGCGCAGCCGTGTCAGGAGCGTGAAGACGGCACGGTGCGAGAGGTAGCGGTCGAGATAGCGGAAGACCGCGCGCCCGATGCCCGATGCCCGCACGCCCGTGATGGCGACAGCGAGCATATAGAGATGCGGATGAAACGCCGCCGTCGCAATGAGCCACGCCGACGCCCCGAGCAGCACGACCGCCGCTCCATCCGCCAGCACGCCTGAAAGCAATGCAAGCAATGATAACCCAACGGGCAAAAGATGAATCAGGGGGGCAAGTGCTGAAAACAGATGCAGACGAGTGCTATCCTTCGACTGCACATTTGCAGAACTCTGCTGCCCTGCCTTCGACACACCCCCAGTCACCTTTGGTGACAGCCCCCTCTGGAAGGGGGCCATTCTTGGATGGATGCTAACGACCGTTCCCCCATCCAGCCGCACAATCTCATCCGCAATCCCGACCGTCTTTTGTCGATGCGAAGCGATCAGAACAGCAGGCGCACCTTCTCCCTCGACCAGCCCCCGAATGGTTTTGAGTACAACCCGTTCATTTTCTTCATCGAGTCCCGCCGTCGGTTCATCGAGCAGATACAGCGCCTTCGGCACGACGAGCGCCCGTGCCAAGCCGAGCCGCCGCCGCTCCCCAGCACTCAGAGCTCTTCCCCCCTCGCCAAGCCTTGTATCGAGCCCTTTGGGCAGTCGCGCGAGCAGCGATGCGAGCCCCGCACGTTTCATCGCATCCTGCAGCACGTCATCGGGAGCGTTTCGTCCAAGCAAGAGATTTTCCCGCAGCGTCGCCGCAAAGATATTCGGCTCTTGTGGTACATAGGCGATGGAGCCATCAAAGCCGTATTCGATTTTTCCAGCCACTGGAGCCAGAAATCCCAGCGCCAGCGCAAACACGGTTGATTTTCCCGCCCCGCTCGTTCCTGAGAGCAGCGTGACTTTGCCGCGTGGCACGCGGAACGTGAGCTCGTGAACGGTTGGCGCTTTGCGTCCCGGATAGCAGCAAGTGACGCCGCCAAATCGCAGAGCATCACCAGTTTTTTCTTGTGCGACTTTTCGCGTCTGCATCCTGCTTTCCGCTTCGGCAACGAACTGCAGTACCGGCCGTAGCGCTGATGCCGCCTCCATGCCCGCATGAAAGCTTGTCCCTCCTGCGGCCAGCGGTGCATAGAACTCCGGCGCGAGCAGAAGTGCGAAAAATGCGGGTGCAAACGCAATCTCCCCGCCAATGAGCCGGAAGCCGAGGCTGACGGCAATCAGCGCAATCGAGAGCGTCGTGATGAGTTCGAGCGCAAACGCCGAGACGAAGGCGGTTTCGAGCACGGAGAGTGCGGCGCGCGTGAAGGCGTCGCTCGTCTTTTCCACGCGCGCGGCCTCTGCCCGTTCGCGTTCGAAGAGCTTCAGAATCGGAATCGCGCGCAGGAGTTCGGCGAACGCGCTTCCCATCTTTATCATGGCATGCCATTCGCGCGTGCTGCGTTCTTTCGTGACGCGGCCGATGAGGTAGAGCAGGAACGGTGCAATCGGCAGCGTCACGAGCGCGAGCAGCCCCGTCCACGGATCGGAAAACGCGAGTGCGACGAGGAACAGCGGCATGCGTACGGCGATGCCGAGCAGCACGGGCAGCGTTTTTTCATAGACGCCCTGCAATCGGTCGACGCCTTCGCAGGCAAGGCCGAGCAGCTGCCCGCCTGTCGCTGGCGAGAGCGCGAGCGGCGAGCGGGCGAAGAGGGCATCATGGATGCGGCGGCGGAGACGTTCCTGTGCATCGAGCCGGAGGCGGCCGCGCAGCTGGCGTTCCGGCACATCGAGTCCCCATTTTCCGAGCACGACAAAAAGCAGTACCCCGAAGAGCGGTACTGCTTTTTCTGTAAATGCTTCGTGCAATGTGCCGTTGATGGCACAGGAGAGAATCTGTGCGGTGCAGAATGCACCGGCGATGGTGAGGAGCCCTGCGGCAAGATGCAGGCACGAAAGGAAGGTGAGGGAACGCTTTCCCCGTGCGATTTCCTGCCGGAAGAAGGATGAAATCGTCATGTCAAGCGATGTCTTCGCGCGTCACGCGCTTGCGGAAGATGTAGTACGACCATGCCTGATAGCAGAGCACGATCGGCACGAGGATGCCGGCCGCGACCGTCATGATCTGGAGCGTGTACGGTGTCGAGGACGCGTTGTAGATCGTGAGGCTCAGGTCGGCACCGAGCGTCGAGACCATGATGCGCGGGAAGAGCGCGAGGAAGAACGCAATCGTCGTCAGCGCGACGGCGCAGGTGCTCATGAGGAATGATTTGCCGCAGGCGTGGACGGCGGAGAACAGGCAGGCGAGCAGGAACGTGACGGCTGCGAGTACGAGTGCGATGACCGCCGGGGCGCTCGCCGTCATGTCCGTGTCATGCAGCGTCATGACGCCGCAGATGACGAAGACGAACGCCGCGAGGATGCCGATGATGCGCTGGCCGTCGAGCAGGCTTGACGTCATGCGCTCGTCTGCGATGCGCAGGCGCAGGAATGCGATGCCGTGGAACAGGAAGACGAGCAGGAACGTCAGCCCGCCGAACAGCGTGTAGGGGCGCAGGAGATCCCAGAACGTCCCCTGATAGATCATGTGGTCGTCAATCGCGATGCCTGCGAGCAGGTTCGTGACGGCAACGCCCCAGAGCAGTGCAGGGAGCGCGCTGCCGATGGCGATGGCCCAGTCAAAGCCATGGCGCCAGAGGCGGTTGTTGTCCTTGCCGCGCAGTTCAAGACCCGCACCGCGCAGGATCAGCGCGAACAGCATGAGGAAGAGCGCGAGGTAGAACGCGGAGAACATCGTCGCATAGGCGTGCGGAAACGCCGCGAACAGCGCACCGCCCGCCGTGATCATCCAGACTTCGTTGCCGTCCCAGACGGGCGCGATGGAGCGGATGGCCATGAGGCGGTCTTCCTCG
>CACZFT010000098.1 GCA_902780535.1 uncultured Selenomonas sp.
TGCGGTAATCCCTGTCAGGATTGTTCTGAATCTCATTGTACAGGTAAATCCACGATTTGTAACTGGGGGTCACTACATATTATCTCAGAGGGAGCTGTCAGCGAAGCTGACTGAGGGAGTCTCACAAGCACGCAACATGAAAAGCACGATTGTTATTTACGCGGGCTAAGCCGTTGCTTCTGTGCCACATGGTAGATGGCTTCGAGCTCTTCGCCCGAGAACTGGTACTTCTCGTTGCAGAAATGGCAGACGACTTCGGCGTGGCCGTCGTCGACGAGCGATTTGAGGTCGGTGAGGTTCAGGCCGAGCAACACGTCGCTGATACGGCCTTTCGAGCACTGGCAGCGGAACGCCAGGTCCGTCGTCGCCAGATACTCGACGTCGAAGCCCTGCAGCACCTCGCCGATGATGCCTTTCGCATCAAGACCGCGCTCGACCATGTGCGAGACGGAATGGATGCTCTGGATGTTCTTTTCGAGCCGCGCAAGCACCTCATCCGAAACATCCGGCAACGGCTGGAGGATGAAGCCGCCAGCGCCGATGCAGTGGAAATCGGGATCGACGAGCACGCCGAGGCCGACGGACGACGGCGTCTGCTCCGAGACATAGAGGTACTTCGTAAGGTCGTCGGCAATCTCGCCGTCCGAAATCTCGACGCTGCCCGTGATCGGGTTCTTGAGCCCCGTGAAGCGCGTGACCGTCAACATGCCGTCCGTGCCGACGCCGCCGCCGACATCGATTTTGCCGAGCTTGTTAAGCGGCAGATTGACATGCGGCTCGCCGACATACCCGCGCACGAAGCCTTCGGGCGTCGCGTCCGCCGTGACCTTTCCGAGCGGCCCGTGGCCGTCAAACGTGACCGTCAGCGCCTCTTTATTTTTCAGGTTCGCCGCGAGGAGCAGCGCTCCCGTCATCGTGCGGCCGAGTGCCGCTGCCGCGACCGGGTAGCAGTCATGGCGGCGGATGGCCTCATTGACGAGGTCCGTCGTGACCGCCGCATAAATGCGCACGCCCTCGGCCGTGGCTTTTACGAGATGATCCTTCATACTGTTCCTAAGACCTCCTTGGGTCCGTGAATTCAAAGTTTCAAGCTTTCAAGGACGCTGCCATCCGCGAGGTCAAAGATGCGAATGACGCCGTCTTCGAACACCGCGCACGTCTCCTTCCCGTCCTCGCGCTTTGAAAGTGCCGCCGAGCCAGGATTCAGGAACACGGTCTTGCCGCGCTTTTCGAGCACAGTCGTATGGATGTGGCCGCTGATGAAAAGGTCGGCTTTGAGATGCGCCGCCATCGCGTCCTTTTCCGCGTCTGTCATGACCGCGTCGCCATGCGTGATGATGATCCGCAGCCCCTCGGCCACGACATAGGCGTATAGCGCCTGAATCGGCACCTCGAGGCAGCTCGCGTCCACATCGGAATCACAGTTGCCCTTCGCGATGATGACAGGAATAGGGCACGAATTGATGGCCTTTACAAGCTCCGCCGGATCGTAGTCGGCCTTGCGCGGATTGCGCGGCCCATGGTAAAGCACATCGCCGGCATGAAGAATCATATCGGCGCCTTGAAAAAATTTATTGCAAGCATCCGTCCAGGCGTTCAGGTGACCGTGGGTGTCGCTGATGATGCCGAGTTTCATTGGGTGGTTGCTCCTTTCGTGGTTGATGGGGATGGGATGTATTCTTTTCGCACCCGCGGAAGAATACCATGTGCTAGATGTTTTGCCGTGCAGGGGACTCCCCCCGCCGCTCACGCGGCCCGTCCCCCCTCTAGAGGGGGGCTGTGGTATTAGAGGCGGACGCGTCAGCCTCATTTACAAGAGGCCGCGAAGCCGGGCCGTCCCCCTTCCGAGCGCGAACCAGAGATAGCCCATGAGGCCGCGAGTTTTTCCGCCCCTTCCCCCAGAGGCCGCGAGATACGGAATAACTTCGGGAGGGCGGGGGCTTCCATAAGGAAACTTTTAGCTGTAAGGAAATGGAAAAGAACGAGGTTCATCGATGTGAACACAAAGCTTCAAAATCCATCGAGCCCGACAGGCCGTGTCAGCGTTGTTTCCGTTGGAAGCCCCCGCCCGACCCGCGCACGAGCCCTTCTTCGCGAGCGCCCCCTCTCTTCTTACTTCCCTACTTTCTTCAGCAGATTCGCCATCTCCATCGCCGCCATGGCGCCATCCGCCCCCTTATTCCCTGCCTTGGTGCCGGAGCGTTCGATGGCCTGCTCGATGTTTTCTGTCGTGACGACAGAGAAGATCGTTGGCACGCCTGTCTGGAGGCCGACCTGTGCGACGCCTTTCGAGACTTCGTTGCAGACGTAATCGTAATGCGTCGTCGAGCCGCGGATGACGGCGCCGAGGCAGATGACGGCATCGTACTTGCCGCTTTCCGCCATCTTCTTCGCGACGAGCGGAATCTCGAACGCGCCCGGCACCCAGGCAACGTCGATGTCGTCATCGGCCGCCTCATGGCGGTGCAGCGTGTCGAGCGCGCCGCCGAGGAGCTTCGACGTGATGAATTCATTGAAACGTGCGACCACAATGCCGAATTTCAGACCCTTGCCCGTGACGTAACCTTCGAGGATATTTGCCATGAAAAATCTTCCTTTCTATTGATACACGTTATTTCAGTTTGTCATCCGAAAGAATGTGCCCCATGCGCTCTTTCTTCGTCGTCAGGTAGCGCTTGTCGAACTTGTTGGCCGCCACCTGCAACGGGACGCGCTCGACGATTTCGAGGCCGTAGCCTTCGAGGCCCGCGCGCTTTGCCGGGTTGTTCGTCATGAGGCGGATGCTTGTGAGGCCGAGGTCAGCGAGAATCTGAGCTCCGATGCCATAGTCGCGGAGATCCGGCGCAAAACCGAGTTCGACGTTCGCCTCGACCGTGTCCGCGCCTTTGTCCTGCAGCTCGTAGGCGCGCATCTTGTTCGCGAGGCCGATGCCGCGGCCTTCCTGCCGCATATAGAGTACGACGCCCTCGCCCTCTTCTTCGATTTTCCGCAGCGCGAGCGCGAGCTGGTCGCCGCAGTCGCAGCGAAGCGACCCGAGCGCATCGCCTGTCAGGCATTCCGAGTGGACGCGCACGAGCACGTTCTTCTTGCCGCGCACGTCGCCCTTGACGACGGCGAGGTCGCATTTGTTGTTCAGCGTGTTTTCATAGGCATGGATACGGAAATGGCCGTACTTGCTCGGGAAATCGACGTTCGCGACTTCCTTGACGAAATTTTCCGTGCGCTTGCGGTATTCGATGAGCGACTGAACCGTGATGATGTGGAGGCTGTGGGCTTTCGCAAATTTCTTGAGCTTCGGCGTGCGCATCATGTGACCGTCGTCGTCCATGATCTCACAGCAAAGACCATAAGGCTTGAGGCCTGCGAGTTTCGCGAGGTCTGTCGTCGTCTCCGTGTGGCCCGCGCGGCGCAGCACGCCGCCTTCGACGGAGCGCAGCGGGAAGACATGGCCCGGGCGGCGGAACGTGGCAGGCTTCGACTTCGGATCCATGAGCGCCTTGACCGTCTGGCAGCGCTCGTAGGCGCTGATGCCCGTTTCCGTGTCATAGGCGTCGATGGAGACCGTGAACGCCGTCTCGTGGTTGTCAGTGTTGTTCGCGACCATCGGCGAAATGTCGAGCTCGTCGAGGCGCGCGCCATCAATCGGCGTGCAGATGAGGCCTTTGGCGTTCGTCGCCATGAAATTAATGGCCTCCGGCGTAACGAAATCGCCCGCGATGATGAGGTCGCCCTCATTCTCGCGATCCTCGTCATCGACGACGACGACCATCTTGCCGGCTTTGATATCTTCGATGGCCTGTTCGACCGTTGCAAAATCTGACATAGGTTGGTCCCCCTTTTGGGTGTTTATAAAACATCAGCCTCCCTCCTTGAGGGAGGGGGACCGCGAATCGGTGGTGGGAGTAGTAGGATGCGATAGACAAACAAGGTTTTGAATCATAGCTAAAGTCCTTTAGCTGCAACGAGCATTTTCGTCTGGCTTCAGCACCTTACTACTCCCCCCGCCGCTCACGCGGCCCGTCCCCCCCTCAATGAGGGGGGCTGAAATAACGAATTGCTTCAATATCCGTAACTTGATAAAAATTCACGTGTAATTATAGAAGCTGGCGCTTCCTTTGCCTTCCTCTCCTCCATCAGCAATCGTTCTACATATTTCCCGATGATGTCGGTCTCGATGTTGACGCGCGAGCCTTTCTTTTTCGTGTGGAGGTTCGTCGACTGGAGCGTGTGCGGGATCAGCGAGACGGTGAAGTCTTGCGCCCCGACGGCCGCGACGGTCAGGCTGATGCCGTCGAGGGCGACGGAGCCTTTTTCGACGATACCGCGCAGGAGCGCGTCATCTGCCGCGATCTGCAGCAGCACGGCGTTGCCTTCCTGTTTGAGTGAAAGCACCTCGCCCGTGCCATCGATATGGCCGCTGACGATGTGGCCGCCGAGACGCGAGGAAAGCGTCAGCGCCCGTTCGAGATTGACAGGGCTGCCTTTCTTGAGCTCCGCGAGCGATGTGCGGCGGATGGTTTCTGGCATGACGTCGGCCGTGAAATGGCGCGCGTCAAATGACGTGACCGTCAGGCAGATGCCATTGACGCAGATGCTGTCGCCAAGCTGGACATCCGTAAGAACGCGCCGCGCATCGATGGCGAGGACGCCGCCGCCGATTCTCCCGATCGTGCCGACCTCTTCAATAATACCGGTAAACACACGCCCACCTCATTTCGTTTCCTGCGTTCCGTGCTGTACGTAGGCCGTCAGCAGGACGTCGCCGCCGATCGTTTCGGCCGTGAGGCCTGTGAGTTCCACGGCATCGGCGAGCTTCTGGAAGCCCGCGCCCTCGACGGGCGTCTTGGCGTCTGCACCGCCGACGATTTTCGGCGCGACAAACGCATGCACCTTGTCGACGAGACTGGCCGCCAGCAGTGAAAACGCAATACTGCCGCCGCCCTCGACGAAAACCGACGTGATTTCGCGCTTGCCAAGTTCTTGCATCAGGACGCGCAGGTTGACTTCCGGCCCACTGCCGCAGGCAAGGACTTCGACGCCCGCACTTTGAAGCGCTTCGACGCGCTCCTTTGGCGCGGCCTCCGTCGTCGCGACGATGGTTTTCGCCGCGCCATCCGTCACGACATGGGCATCGAGCGGCGTGCGCGCCTGACTGTCGACGATGATGCGGATGGGATTTTTGCCCGGGACGCCTGGCAGGCGCGTCGTGAGGCTCGGGTCGTCGTGAAGCTCCGTGCCGATGCCGACGAGGATGGCGTCCGAACGGTCGCGCATTTCGTGGACGCGCAGGCGCGAGGCCTCATTCGTGATCCACTGCGAATCGCCCGTCGCCGTCGCAATCTTGCCGTCGAGCGTCATGGCCGTCTTGAGCACCGTGAACGGCAGGCCCGTCGTGATCCAGTGCAAAAAGACTTCATTGAGTCGCCGCGCCTCTTCCTCGAGCACGCCAACTTTGACCTCGATGCCCGCGTCGCGCAGGATGGCAACACCCTTGCCCGCGACTTTTGGATTCGGGTCTAAAAGCGCGACGACGACGCGCGTGATGCCCGCCTCGGCCACGGCCTTAGCACAGGGGCCCGTGCGGCCATAATGCGCACAGGGCTCGAGCGTCACATAGAGCGTCGCGCCCCGCGCGAGGTCGCCTGCCATGCGCAGCGCATGCACCTCGGCGTGCGGCGTCCCGGCCTTCCGGTGCCACCCCTCGGCGATGATGCGGCCGTCACGCACGATGACGGCGCCGACGAGCGGATTCGGACTCGTGCGTCCCTCGGCATGGTGCGCGATGCGCAAGGCCTCCCGCATGTACATTTCATCCAGTTCATCTTGCAAAGGAACCACCTCGCATTCTTCTTGAAAGAAGTTTTCCGAGACATCCGCATAGCACAAAGAGCCGCAGAGAAACAATATCTCTGCGGCTCGGTCATACGAAAAAAGACTGACATTCTTTTCCCATCCAGACTGTACTGTCGGCTCCGGAATCACACCGGATCGTGCACCCCGAAGGGGGCTCGCGGGCTTTACCGCCGGTGGGGAATCGCACCCCGCCCTAAAGAGATGTCTCATTTGTTTGTTATTGTAGCACAGTTGTGTCGATTTGTCCAGAGAAATGCTCTCAGATATTGTATGGCGCAAAGAGCTTGCGGAGGTAGTTGCGGCCTTTCGTGAGGACTTTGATGATGGGCTCCATCTGCTTCGGCTGGCGAAGGACCAGGGAGAGGACGCGCTGGCGGAGCTGGCGGTAGTCGGAGTCGAAGTCGCGGAGGACGTCTTCCATCTCCATTTCGACGGAGACCTCGGGGATGTTCGAGGGCTGGATGTCGCAGGCGCGGCCGCTGATCTGGGCAAGGTCGCCGCGGAACGGGATGTAGGCTTCGCATTTGCATTCTTTCTGGATGCGCGCCTTGAGCGCTTCCTGCGACTGCGCTTCGCCGTGGACGATGAAGACTTTCGCGGGTTTCGGGTTCTGGATGGCCGACATCCAGTTGATGAGCTGGTTGGAGTCGGCATGCGCCGAGAAGCCGTCGAGGCTCTGAATCTGCGCTTTGACGGCGACTTCTTCACCGAGGACGCGGACGCGCTTGATGCCGTCGACGAGGCGGCGGCCAAGGCTGCCTTCCGCCTGATAGCCGACGAAGAGAATCGTCGATTCCGGGCGCCAGAGATTGTGCTTGAGGTGATGCAGGATGCGGCCGGCATCGCACATGCCCGAGGCCGAGATGATGATGGCGCTGCCCTCTTCGCTGTTGAGCGCGCGGGATTCGGCTGCCGTCTCGCAGACGCGCACCTGCGGGAACTTGATGATTTTGCCGCTTTCCTCGAAGAGCTCGAGCGCCTCGTCGTCGAAGTCCTGCGTGTTCTTGAGGAAGACGCGCGTCGCGGCGATGGCGAGCGGGCTGTCGATGATGATTGGGATGTCGGGGTCGAGCCTCCCCTGCTTCGAAAGGTTGTAGAAATAATAGAGCAGCGTCTGCGTGCGGCCGACGGCGAACGACGGGATGACGAGGTTGCCGCCGCGGTCCATCGTGTCGTTGACGACTTCCAAGAGGCGCGTCTCCTTGTCATAAATCTGGTGCAGGCGGCCGCCATACGTCGATTCGATGATCAGGAAGTCGGCGCCGGTCTCCACGGCCGGGTCTTTGAGAATCGGCTGGTCGGGCTGGCCGAGGTCGCCGGAGAACACGAGCTTCGTCGTCTTGGGCGTGTCGCCGCGGCGGCGTCCCTTGCGGTTCTGGAGCTCGGCATCGGCGGTCTGGATGTGCGCGGAGTCCGGCAGCATAATGCGGCAGAGCTCGCACGTCGATTTCGTCGCGTAGATGGAGCCCGAGAAGCCTTCTTTGACGAGCTTCGGCAGCAGGCCGCAGTGGTCGACATGGGCGTGCGTCAGGAGGACGCCTTCGATGTCGGCGGGCGCGAATGGAAAGTCCTCATAGTTGAGCTCGCGCACGCGCTTCGAGCCCTGGAACATGCCGCAGTCGATGAGGTAGTGCTGCTCGTTCGTTTCGAGCAGGTAGCAGGAACCTGTGACGGTGTGGGCCGCACCGATGAATTCGAGTCGCATGAATACCACTCCTTTGCTAATTTTGTTCTTTGTTTGTAGTATTCTGAATTTGTGCCCGTTGTTCCTGCTTTTGAACAAAATTTTCTTGATTCTGCTCGCACCCGCGGAAGCTACAACTTGCGATTTGTTATGGCGTGCAGGGGACTCCCCCTGCCACTTCGTGGCCCTCCCCCCTCTGTGGAGGCTGATGAAAAAGTCCCCTGTGTCCATTCTTGCGAGACACAACAATTTTACACGACAAGATATTCACTTATAAGCTGAGTTATCGCTCAATATCTTGTATGTATTTTCCTGAAAAAACTTCAGAAAATGTAGTGTCCACTGTACAAGGGGTTTGGGGGCTGAAGGGTACGTTGGCATAGCAAAAGCGGCCATGCCAGGTGGCACAGCCGCTTTCGCTATTGTATGGGTGGTCCAACAATCAGATCATGTTCTTCGCGTACGCATCATAGAGCGCTTTGAGCTCTTCGACCTTGTCGTACATCTCGACCTGCAGGCCGGAAGCCGTCGCATAGTCCTTCTCGTTCAGGGCATTGATGAGGAGCGTGAAGAGGCTCTTCTCGTCGATGCTGTCCTTTGCGAGGTACGTGCGGAGGCCGTTGATCTTGTTCCAGTTGTAGGAATCCTGATCCGTGACATAGGCGCTCTTGATTTCCTTCGCCTTGCGCACGATTTCGCGGTTCTCCGGGATGATGCGGCTCACGAGCTCCGTCTTCCAGCGGAGGAGTGCGCCATCGCGGAACGCGTCGATGATCTGCGGACGCAGTGCACCGCCAGCCGTGATGACTTTGAGCTTCTCAGGATACGTCTCGAAGCCCTGCATGTTCTCCCAGACCGTAGCAGGAGGCGCACCGAAGAGGTGCGTGCGCTCCTCGTCCGTGTAGTCTTCGAAGACATCGTCCTCGGAACGGTAAGCGCGGTCTTTTTCAAGGTAGAAACCATCCTCGCCGGCGTTCTTCGAAATCTCGGCGACGCATTCTTTCGTCGTCTTGTCGATGGAAGCCGTGATGCCGTCGAGCATCGCGCTGTAGATGGCCGCGAGCACGAGGTACGTGTTCGTGTACGGGTTGCAGGCGCGGAGCTCGAAGCGCGTTGCCATCGGATTCTCGAGGTCGCGGATGAGGCCGGCGAGAATCGTACGGTTGCGGGACGGGATTGCAGGCGTATGGCCGAGCGAGGTGACGATGCAGACCGGCGCCTCGAAGCCCGGCTTCAAGCGATTGAGGGAATCGTTCGTTGCGGAAACGAACGGGTTGATGACTTCATAGTTCTTGAGGAGACCCATGATGGAGCCGTAGCCGACGACGCTCATGAAGTCCTCTTTCGGCTGGGCAGCAGCGAAGAGGTTCGCCATCTTGCCATCTTTCGTGATGGCAACCATGCCGATGTGCGTGTGCTCGCCGTTGCCAGCGAGGCCGATCATCGGCTTTGCCTTGAAGGAGACCTCGAGGCCGTTGCCGCGGAAGACTTCGCGCACGATCGTGCGGACGAAGATTTCGTTGTCGCAAGCCTGGAGGGCGTCAGCGAAGCGCCAGTCGATTTCAATCTGCTCGCAGACATGCGTCATGCGGCCGTTCTCGTCAATCTGGGCTTTCATGCCGCCGACTTCTTTGTGGCCCATTTCGCATTTGAGGCCATAGCGCTCGAGTGCCATGACAGCTTCTTCAAGAGCCGTGCGGACAGCGCCGTGCGTGCGCTCCCAATACTGCTCCTGCATGACCTGGGACGCGGACATCTCTTCGATGTCGGCATCCTCGAGCGGCGTCTTGACCCAGAACTCGAGCTCCGTTGCGGACGTGAAGGAAATGTCTTCGATGTCCGTGCCCTTGACGGCGAGGCCTGCGATGTCCGGATGTGCATGGAAGAGGTCGAGAAGACCCTTCTTGACGTACTCGAGGGAGTCAGCGAGCACCGCACGCGCATCCACGCGCTTGCCCTCGTGAATCAGGAACGACGGGATGCGGAGCGTGCCAATCGGCTTCTCGGAATCCTCGTCATAATGCTCGAAGTTGTAATCAACAAACCAGTTGACATCGGGGTCGACCGGCATGTCAACCTTTGCGTTGTTCAGCGTAGCGATGCCCGGCAGCACGACGGAGGAACCATCGGTCTGGACCGCAGAGCCAGCGTAGAAGTCGTCGATGTCCTTGAGGAAGATGCGCATCGGGATCTTCTCATCCGTGTCGTTGCCGGCCATGTCGACGCCGACGAGCGAAACGAACTTGATCTCGGGATGTTCCTCGAGCATCTTCTTGACTTCTGCGCGGTCGGTGTGCGCGGGAATCACATACAGGAGTTCATCTAACATGTTGTACCACCCTTTGCTTTCTGCAGGAGACCTGCACGAAAATAACAAAAGCCATGCAAGCCCGGAAACGATTCGGTGAAAAATACACCTCCTGTCTACAGGTCTGCATGGCTCCATTGCCGTACGTGTGTAAAGTATTTTTTACAGATGGCGTGCATAGTTTTTGAGGAAGGTCTCAAAGCGGGCGTCGAGGGCGGCGTCGGTGTGATCTTCGGGACGGCCGGAAATCTGCACGCGCAAGAGGCGCGCCATGAGCGTCGCCATCGCGTACTGCTGCTGGCGGCGGTCCGTGAGCTCGTCGGCGTGGAGAACGATTGTGCCCGCGTTGCTGACCCAGAGGCTGTCCTGCGCGAGCTCCTGCGCCTTTTCCTTCGGCACGGCGCAAGTCTCCTCGATAGCCACCGCGTAATCCTCGGGATTCGCGCAGACGACGACGTCGTAGCGGCCGTGCACTTCCTGCCCGAACGACTGCTTCAGGAGCGGCTGGACGGCGAGCGCCTGCTCGTGCAGCGCCTCGGCGCGTCCGGCTGGCACGCCATCGCGTGCGCGGAACGCCAGCTCGGCCGGACGATGCAGCTCGCCATCGTACCACGCGCGGAACTTCTTGAGGAAGCTGCCATACGAAAGGCCGAACGCCTGCTCGAACGCTTCCTCCCCGTCCGGATGGTCTTTGAGCAGGCGGAAATACTGCAGGAGCGACGAGAGCTCCTTGCCTTTCTGCTGCTGCATGAGGCAGATGACCATCGCGTCGGCCATCTGGTACGTATGGTATTTCTTGTCCATGAGGCCATGCGCAGGTCGTAGAGCGTGTCGAGCTCCCATTTGCGCAGCGTCTTCCCTTTCGCCTGCTCGGCGATGCGTGCGCCGACATAGTCCGCCGCGCCCTCTTCCATCCAGAACAGCGCCTTTTCGTCCGTATCGTTGCCGTCGGAGAGCTCGAACTGCAGCTGGTGGAAGAGCTCGTGCGCCGTCGTACTCTTGCGGTCGCTCGTGTCGTCCATGACGCCGGCCGCGCCGTTGAGCGCCGTCAGGCCTTTGCGCCCGCCCGTCCAG
>CACZFT010000099.1 GCA_902780535.1 uncultured Selenomonas sp.
AGGCAATTGCATGTTGCGCCGCAGCGGTATTTTTGCCGTCCTCTGCCTGCTGCTCGCCCTCGCTGCCGTGCTCTCGCTTGCGTGGGGGCAGATGGACATTCCGTTCCATCACGTGCTTGCTTCGCTTGCGCGGGGCATGGACTTGCCGTTTTTCGAGGGGATCACCGTACCAGCTGACGAGGATGCCGTGCTCTGGCAGATTCGTTTGCCGCGCACGATCATCGGTCTCATGGTTGGTGCGGGACTCGCTATTTCAGGCGCGGTGCTCCAGGGCATCTTTGCGAATCCTCTGGCGGATCCGGGCATTATCGGCGTTTCGAGTGGCGCGTCGGTCGGCGCAATCCTCGCGATTGCGGCGGGGCTTACGGGCGTGAGCCTCTATGCGCTGCCAGTCTGTGCGCTCATTGGCGCATTGCTTGCCGTTGCCCTGACGGTCTCGCTTGCCATGCGCCATGGCCGTGTGCCCGTCCTGACGCTGCTGCTTTCGGGCGTCGTCGTCGGCATGTTCCTTTCGGCCGTCACGGCGGCCATTTTGACGGCGCTCAATGAGAGCAAGATGCAGGCGTATCTTTTCTGGACTATCGGCGGGCTCGACTACCGCCGCTGGGATCATGTCTTCCTGGCCATCGGCCCGATGGGCATGAGCACGATCGTCATGCTGTTGCTCGCACGCCATCTCGACGTGCTCGCGCTCGGCGATGAGTGCGGTCGGCATGCCTGTGACGCGCTACCGTATGTTGTTTCTCACACTTGCCGCGCTCACGACGGCGACCGGTGTCTGTGTCAGCGGCAACATCGGCTTTGTTGGCCTCGTCGTGCCGCATATGATGCGCATGATTCTCGGACCGGGACATCGGCTGCTCCTGCCGGCGAGCCTGCTCGCGGGCGCCTGCTTCCTCGTGCTCTGCGATGCAGCCGGCCGCATCCTCATGCCGGGGGCGGAGATCCGTGTCGGCATCATGACGGCATTCATCGGCACACCGTATTTCCTCTATCTCCTGCGCCGCGAGACGCGGAAGATGGATTGAATCTGACAGGAGGCTTTCATGGAAAACATCATGGCAGGCGTCGAGCTGTTCGGATGGATGCCGGCCGCGCGTTCGCCGGATCGTTTGCCGAGCTGGCAGGACATGCGGACTGGGATGGCGCCATGCGCCTCGCAAAAGAGGCAAAGGGCGCGCTCCCGGCGCTTCTCACGGAGGCGGCAGGCCGCGGGCACGGCGTGCACACGTATCTCGAAATCCAGTCGGGCCTCGTGCTTTCGCGCCTGCGCGCACGGCTCTACTATCTTTCCGTCATCGTCACGATGGCGCCGCTCCTGGGCCTGCTCGGCACGATCAGCGGCATGATTTCGGCATTCAGCGTCTTCAACGTGCAGACGTCGCAGGCATCGGCCATCACGGGCGGCGTCGGCGAGGCGCTCGTCGCGACGGCGTTCGGTCTCTGCGTTGCCATCCTCGCGCTCATCGTTCATGCGTATTTTACGCAGCGCGTCGACCGCATCCTGACGGATATGGAGGAATGCTGCTCGCTGGTCGAAAGCCATGTCGCTGCATCGGAAAATTAAGGAACTTAAATGGTCGTTGCATCCTAGGAATGAATACAGCGCCGTTTTTTGAGAATCATGGAGGAATGCATATGAAAAAGCACATGAAAGCATGGATGACGGCTGGTACCGTTGCGGCACTGCTGGCAAGTCCTGCAGCGGGGATGGCTGCAGAGACAGCCAGTACCTCTGGCGAGGCGAGTACGGATCTTGGCGAAGTTGTCGTAACAGCGACGCGTTCGGAAAAGCGTGATATGGATGTCCCAGCGGCAACAACGGTGATCACGTCCGATGATATTCATGCAAGCGGTGCACAGAACGCTGCGGAGGCATTGGAACGGACGAATGGATTTTCTTATGCGGCATTCGGACAGAATGGCGCTGCTATGGGCACGATGGCGAATGATGCTACGCTCCGCGGCATTGATAACGGCACGCTCGTTCTCGTCAATGGCAATCCGGTCTCATGGCGTGGCAAATATGACCTTTCTGCTGTTCCCGTTGGAATGATTGACCGCATCGAGGTCGTGAAGGGGAGCGGTTCCGTTCTTTACGGCAGCGAAGCCATGGCCGGTGTCATCAACATCATCACGAAGAAAGGCGCAGCAAACCAGGTGACAGCCGGGATCGGAAGTTCCGGCCAGCATCACTATGCCGTGAATGTCGGAGACGAACGTCTCGCCGTCAATTACGATTTCAGTCAGTGGAAGCATGGCGTGGATGTCAGCAAAACGGAGACGGATTTTGGCGAGACGAAGACGATTTTGCGCGATGTGCGCAAACAGTCCGTGGGGCTGAGCTACAGCATTACGGATCATCTTGATTTCCTTTATCAGTATCTCAATACGGAAGCAACGTACAACCGCCAGGTGACGGAGTCTTCGGCAGCAGCTCCTGTCGGTGCACTGTTCAATGCGCGGAAATATACGACGGATCGCCATATTGCACAGCTCAATTACAAAGACAAGTTCTGGAAGGGCAGTCTCTATTTCAATACGGGCACAGTGGAATCAGACGGACCGACGAATTATACGTCATCCGGCAAGGCAACGACGTCGCGGACGAACTGGTACAATACGAGGGAGAGGAATACGACATATGGTCTTGATGCACAACGCCGCTGGAAGCTTGCACCGCAGGATACGCTGATTGCCGGGACGTCGATGCAGCGGGAACAGTTTGACCGCCTGTATGCACGTTCGACGAGTGCGGCAAAGAAGTACAGCCGGAATAATTGGGCGCTGTTCACGCAATACGAGCATGATTTCGATGAGAAGAACACGATGACGCTGGGGGCGCGCGAAACGTGGACGACGGGGGCATGGAAGGATCAGAATTATAGCAATTTCAGTGCTTCCGGACAGTGGCTGCATCGGATGGATTCGGAAAACAGCCTCTATGCCAGCATCGCACAGTCTTTTATCATGCCAACATTTGCCCAGATGTATGGCGCGACGACAACAGCAATCCCCAATCCGGATCTCAAGCCGCAGAAAGGTGTGAATTATGAGATCGGCTGGAAGGAAAAACATGGTGTCCACACTTGGAAAGCGGCGCTGTTCCATACGGACATCCGTGACAATATCTCAGCAAACTGGCGGCCAACGAAGAGCAGTTATGAATATACGAACGAGGACTTCCGCAACACGGGCGTCGAACTCACTTGGGATGTCAATGATGCAACACCGTTTTCTTATCATTGGGGCGTAACGTGGCAGAATCCGGAAGCCAAGAGTTCGAAGAAAGGCTACTGGGATCGGAAATACGGCCGCATCCAGCTCACTGGCGGCGTGAAATATCATCAGGGAAAATGGACGTCTGATCTTTCGGCGTCGTTCCTTGGCGATCGCGTGCAGAGTCCGTCGAGCGCACATTCCTTTGATACAAAACCATATCTCTTGACGAAATGGAATACGATTTATGCTCCGGATGCACAGAATGAGCTCAGTCTTGCCATCGCGAATGTGCTTGACCGCCATGACGTCATTTCGCATTCCACGTCGACTTACTATAATGCGCCGATCAGCTATATGTTCAACTATACGTATAAATTCTGATGGAGAGTATCAGCGTATCATTGATACGTTCGTATTTTGCGCAGTGAACGCAAATGGCCGCTGCATCCTGCAATGGGGTGCAGCGGCCATTTTTCCTTGTGCGAAATATGATGCGGTTCAGTACCAGCGCGTCATCGGCAGTTCGTTGTTGATGCCTTTCGTCATGAGGATCTGGTGGATGTCGATGTAGCCGATCCAGAACGCAGCGGCGCAGCCGCAGAGATAGATGTCCCACATGCGGACGAACTCGTCGCCGCGCTTGGCTTCGACTTTGTCATGGACGGCCTGGAAGTTGCGGTACCAGCACATGAGAGTCTTGTAGTAATGGCGACGCAGGCTCTCGACGTCCTGCACGCGGAAGGCGTGGTCGTAGGCGATGGAGATGAGCTCGCGGAGCGACGGCAGGACGCCGCCCGGGAAGATGTACTTGCGCATGAAGGAATCGCTCATCTCTTCGTCGTTGCCCGTGATGGAATGCAGCAAAAAGAGACCGCCGTCCTTGAGCAGGGCATTGGCAGTCTCCATGTACGTCTGGTAGTTCTGGCGGCCGACGTGCTCCATCATGCCGACGCTGACGATGCGGTCAAACGAGAGGTTCTTGTCGGGCAGGTCGCGGTAGTCGATGAGGTCGATTGTGACCTGGTCCTGGAGGCCGAGCTTTTCGATGCGCTCCTGGCCCATCTTCCACTGCTCTTTGCTGAGCGTGCAGCCGTAGCCCTTGACGCCGTATTTCTTCGCGGCCTCGATGAGCAGATACCCCCAGCCGCAGCCGATGTCGAGCAGGCTCATGCCTGGCTTGAGGTACAGCTTGTCGAGCGTGCGGTCGACTTTTGCTTTCTGTGCCTGCTCGAGCGTCATGCTGTCGTCTTTGAAATAGGCGCACGAATAGCTCAGCGTCGGGTCGAGCCAGAGCTCGTAGAAGTCATTGCCGAGGTCATAATGGCTCGAGACCTGACGCTGCTGGTCGCGCTTCTTTTCCGAGAACGAGAACAGTCCCTTGAGTGCGCTCTTGTCGAGCGAGAGGCGGTCGGACTGCTCCAGGAGGTGCGCGATGACGCTAAAAAGGTCGCCGTCCTTGATTTCGATATCGTGGCGCATGTAGGCTTCGGCGAGTGCGAGGGATGTCGAGGCCATGAGGTCCTTCTTCGGGATGTCCTTGTTGACCTGGATGGTGAATTCCGGTTCGCCTTCGCCGATCTGGTAGGTGTCGCCGTGCATCTCGACGTTGAACGGGAATTTGTCGAAGCGTCCGAGATAGTGGATGAGGAAACTGTCCATCAACTGTTTGAAAATCATGGAACTCCTTCTTTCTGCGAATCCGTGTTGCGATGGATGATGAAAAAAGTCGTGTGTTTCCGGCTTCTCTTTGACCTTTCGACAAAAAGAAAGAAAACTCCTTCTCGAAAGAAGGAGTTTTCTGCATAATGCAAGTTATTTTGTTCTTAACGTCCGACGACTTTGAGGATGGCCGGGGCGATGTGGGGGAGCGGCAGCTGGTGCGCGACGGCGCCGCACTCATAGGCGACGCGCGGCATGCCGTAAACGACGCAGGTCTTCTCGTCCTGTCCGAGTGTCAGCGAGCCCGCCTGCTTCATGTGCAGCAGGCCCTCGGCCCCATCTTTGCCCATGCCCGTGAGGATGACGCCGAGCGCCGTGCCGGGGACGAGCTTCGCGACGGAGTCGAAGAGCACATCGACGGAGGGGCAGACACTGTGGACTTTCGGGCCCGGCTGGCAGCGCACGACCATGTGGCCGCCCTCGCGCGCGACGGTCATGTGCAGGCCGCCGGGGGCGATGTAGGCGTGGTTCGGATAGATGGGCTCGTCGTCGCTGGCTTCCTCGATGTCGATGGCACATTCCTCGTTGAGCCGGATGGCGAAGAGGCGCGAGAAGTACGACGGGATGTGCTGGACGATGACGATGGGCGGCAGCGGCGGCGTGAGGCCGTGCATGACGTCGGCAATAGCGTCCGTGCCGCCCGTCGAAGCGCCGATGGCGATGAGGTCGATTTTCGGCGCGGGCTGGATGGCGGCAGGGAGCATGACATGCGGTATTTCGTGGATGGCTGTCACGTGCTGCATCGCGGCTTGCCGAGCGAGTGCTGCGAAGTGCTGCTCGGCTTGGGAATTCTGGCCCTTCGGCGGCTCTGCGGGTACTTTTTTCGGCGTGGATGGCTTCGGCATCTGGATGCCGAAGGAGGAGGTCGTCACGGGCGGTTTCGGCAGGTCGATGCGATGCGCCGGAGAGGACGGCTGTGCAGGGGCAGGAGGCTCTTTTGCCTTGGTGGCCTCTTCGTTGATCAGAGGCTCCGGCAGGAAGACGAGCCGATAGAGGAAGCGTACGACTTTACTGCAGAATGGCGGCCAGTCCGCGTCCGTCGTCGGACGCAGGAAGAATGCTTCGGCACCGGCCGACATTGCCGTAGGGCGCAGGACTTCGCTGAGGCCGTAGGCGATGATGGGAACGCCGGATGTGCGCACGAGCCACGGGACGAGCCGCTCGCCGTGGACGCGGATGATTGACATGGCGAAATTGACGATGATGGCATGAGGATGGAACGTCTGGAGTTTTTCCGTGACTTCTGCGGTATTCGACACCATCTCGACGCAGCCGCCGTCCGCAAGGTAGCCGAGTGCATCCTGCATCGAGCGCATCATGATTTTGCGATGGGGGATGGAATTGTCGATGATCAGCACATGCAGCGACGACATGGTGCGCCTTCTTTCTGTCAGGATGGTCCGGGGGGGGACGAAAAGGCAAATGGAGCCTTCTCTTAATAGCTAAGTCCTATTTTAACATATTCTATGCCAATCCTCAATATGGCAGCAGTCCTGCCATCCCAAACATCTTCCCTCAAAAGTGGAGCAAAATCGGGATAACAAAAAAGCGATTGCAAATCTGCAATCGCTCGTGTTTCCAAATGGAGCTGATTATAGGACTTGAACCTACGACCTGCTCATTACGAATGAGCTGCTCTACCAACTGAGCTAAATCAGCAAAATATGGAGCTGATTATAGGACTTGAACCTACGACCTGCTCATTACGAATGAGCTGCTCTACCAACTGAGCTAAATCAGCATTGTCTTCGTTGCTTTTCTCTTGGCTTTCGCTTTCGTGTCTCGCAACTGACAAGTGATAGTATACTGGTTTTGAAGCCCTCTGTCAACACTTTTTTTGAAAAAATTTCGAGAAATTTTTTGTGACGTTCATGGAGTTCTCCGTGCATATCCTCTATAATAAGGAGAAAAGGGGGAACGGACGATGCAGATTTCGGGAAAGAAAGGATTCGCAGCCTGCGTACTCGCGGCGGCGTTCGTGGTGCTGACGGCGCTCTCGGCCGCCTGCGAGGCAGCCGTGCAGACCATCGAGGCGACGGGCGTCTACGTCATGGGCGACAACGACTCGCCGAAAATCGCGCGCGATGCCGCGCGGCAGGAGGCCATGCGCGTGGCAGTCGAGAAGGCCGGCGTCTATGTCGAGAGTTATTCGAAGACGCAGAACATGCAGCTCACGGAGGATGAAGTCCGCACGATTTCGGGGGCCGTCCTGAAGGTCACGAAGGAAGAGGCCATCCCCGAGCTCAAGGGCAGCACGCTCAAATATACGGTCAATCTCACGGCCGAGGTCGATACGGATCAGATCAACCTCCAGGAGATGATGAAGAACAAAGCCGAGCTCGAGAAGCTCCAGCAGGAGCGTGACGCGCTCAAGAAGCAGAATGAAGAGTTGCTCGAAAAATACGAGAAGGCGCAGGGAAGCGAAAAGAAGAAGATTGGCACGCAGCTCGAAACGAACTATGATCAGGCGAAGATTTTTGATGAAGCCATGCAGGAAATCCAGCGCGGCGCATATACGAAGGTCATCCAGACGGTCGGCCCGATCGTCGATGACCGCGACGCCGCGGGCAATCCACTCGCTTATGCACATTACCTGCGCGGCCGTGCCTATTATGGCCTCAACCGCATGAGCGAGGCGCTCGATGATTTCAATGCGGCCGAGCGCACGCCGCATGATGACACGTATCCCGTCTGGCGCTCGAAGCAGTATCGCGGCCTCATCTATTACGACTGGCAGCGCTACGACGAAGCCGTCGAAGAACTCGAAGCGGCCTATGCCGCGAGCGGCCGGAAAGATGAAGCCATCCGCGATGACCTCATCAAAGCCCGCCGCGCGGCGAACGAAGCGAAACAGCCAAAACAGCCGGAGCCACCCCAGCCCCCGCAGGACGAACGCGGCGGCGATGGTGGAAATGGCGGCGGCGTCAACTGGACAAAAGTCATCACCGATTATTTGCAAGCCTTTCTTTTTAGCCAGCCCCCCTCCAGAGGGGGGACGGG
Organism: uncultured Selenomonas sp.; assembly: GCA_902780535.1. Lineage (GTDB taxonomy): Bacteria > Bacillota > Negativicutes > Selenomonadales > Selenomonadaceae > Selenomonas_C. The sequence continues at coordinate 7,942 of CACZFT010000099.1, forward strand.
CCCGAAGGGCGGGGGGATAAGCAGGCTCTTAGCGCTTTAGCGCTTAGAGTTCGCTTATGCCGACGGAGTCGGCGGTCCCCTGCACGGCAAAGCAATCAGCAGAAAGCAACTTCCGCGGGTGCGATAAGAGATTCGCACCCGCAATTTTTCACTTGACAGATACCCCCAATGGGTATAAGATACAAATCAAGCAATATACCGCAAGGGGGTATCCAAAACCATGCCAGACGAACCATCGACCTGCTGCCCGAGCGGCACCTGTGCGGCCTGCGTCAAGCACAAG
>CACZFT010000100.1 GCA_902780535.1 uncultured Selenomonas sp.
CTTATAAGCTGAGTTATCGCTCAATATCTTGTATGTATTTTCCTGAAAAAACTTCAGAAAATGTAGTGTCCACTGTACAAGGGGTTTTTCAGCAGCTTCTCTAGAGGGAGGGGGACCGCAAAGCGGTGGTGGGAGTAGTAGGATGCTGAAGCCTGACAAGAATACATGTGTTGCTAAAGTCTTTAACAATGTTCCGCATATTCGTTTGTCTCCAGCACCCAACTACTCCCCCAGTCAGCTTCGCTGACAGCCCCCTCTAGAGGGGGCCTGCCTGGAATGTAACGCCATTACTTTTGATGAGGCTTATTCCACTTCCTCCACCACTCCGTCGACCAGCATCGTCATGTAATCTGCGGGGATGTCGCAGGCTTCCGGGGCGGCTTCGTGGTAGGCGCGGTAGGCTTCGAGGGCTCTTTCGCGGTCGCCATTCTGGTCGTAGAGCTCGCCTATGATGCGGCGGGCTGCGACGGTTCCTGCATCGGCAGCCAGTGCCGCTTCGCAGTCTGCGAGTGCCGCGTCGAGGTCGCCCGCATGGCGGTGGATGTCGGCGCGGGCGACGAGGGCATGCGCGTTTCCGGCATGTTTTGCGAGCACGTCATCCACCATCGCGAGCGCCTGCTCGTGATGGCCGCGCCGCCCTTCGACCATGGCGAGGCCGCAGGACGCGTCTGGGTTCTCTTCGTCGAGCGCTTTGGCGCGCGTGTATTCTTTTTCGGCGAAATTGGTAAGGCCGAGTTCGAGATACATGTCGCCGTTCGCCGCCTTCTTCGGCGATGCCTCGGCCGCTGCGGCCTGCTTCGCGCGTTCTTTCTCGACGTCCGCCTCGTGCTCGCGCTCGTCTTGCAGGAACGTGTCCCGTGCGCCCGTCCGCGCGTCGTCCGCGTACGCCTGCGCGACGAGCGACCGGAACACCTCGCCTTTCCCGCTCGCGGCGAGCGCGCGGCGGAGCGGCGCGTACGCTGCTGCGTCGCCTTCGAAATCGAGAGCGCCATCTGCTTTCGAATGAAATGCCCATGCTTCGAACGTTTCATGATCGTGAAAGCCTTTCGCGATGCCGCCCGCGATGAGGTACGACATCTCTTCTTCATCGAGTCCGCCTTCCGGCTCGGCGCGCAGCAGGAACTGATTGTCGAAATAGACATCGCCAAGCGTCTCCTGGCTCTGCCCGACAGTCGGATGGCCGATGCCATAGGCCGTCATGAGCTCTGCCATGCGCCCGCGGCGCACGCGCGTGTCCGGATGGTCGTTCGGGAAGAAGAAATCCTCGACCTGGCTGCTGTGCTCCGTAAAGTACATCATGCGCGCCATCATGGCCGCCGCGCCGCCGGGATTGAAACCCGCGCTCGCCATCGTATAGAAGCCGCTCTCGTCGGCGCGCTTTTCGCTCGCGACGGTCGTATTCTTCACGATGGCAAAATCGACGAGCGCCTGCGGCAGCTGTCTGCCGACGCCGTACGATGAGACGTCGAGCTGGTCGAGCGCTACGTCGGCGAGGACGTCCGCGAGGATCGTCTTCTGCGCATCCCGCGCCACATGCTGGTTGTAGCCGTGCGCCATTTCATGCGCGAGCACGGCCGCGAGCTCGTCTTCATTATAATGGCAGGCTTTCACGAGCTTGTCATAGACACAGATGAAATCCGAGTAGTCGCAGTACGCGTTGAATTCCTTCTTGTGGACGACGCGCCAGCGGAATGGCAGGGAGTTGTTCTTCAGCGCATAGTTCCCCTGCTCGACGAGGCGCGTCATGACGCTGTCCGTCAAAATGACGGCCCTCCTGTCCGGACGGCCGTCATTTTCCTTTTCTGCCTGGCTGCAGAGCTCGGCCTGCACGGCGGGATTGTCACCGAGGGCCAGCAGCTGCGTTCGCTGGAACGAGGCAATCAGCGTGCCGCTGACGACTTCGATGACATCATCCCATCCGTCCCATCCGGCTTCGGCGCGCTGCATGCCGCACGGTGCGCCCGAGTATGTTTCCACACACGCCATGGCTTCATTCTGCATCACCAATCTTCGCGTATCTTCGCACGCGTGTTCACGCGACTGCGACGCCGCCGTTGTACTCTTTCATCCACTTGTACGTGACAAAGCAGCTGACGATGTTCGCGATTGGCGCGAGCATCGGCGATACCTGCATGAGGACGATGCCGAGGATCCAGAGCCCGAAGAACAGGATTGCGCCTTTCTTCGCGCCTGCGACGTAGAAGCCGCCAGCATAGAGCAGGAATGCGAGGATCATGGCGATGGCCGTGCTCTTCTCTTTGACCGGTGCAGAGGTGGTTTCGTTTTTCATGATGGTTTCCTCCTTTTGAAATCCTGATGCCATATGGCATCTCTTTTTTCCTTCTGAGGATACCTTACCATATTTTTGCCGGCGATCGTCGGAATGTGGCACGAAATGCACTTTTTTGGCACGAAATGCATCTGCCCGCCAATTCACCACGAATTTGAAAGCCTCCCTCTCAGAGGGAGGTGCCCGAAGGGCGGAGGGATAAGCAGACGCAAGGCGCTTCAGCGCCTATGCGGTCGCTTATGCCGTAAGGCTGTCTCACAAGCAAGCCATATGAGATTCGCGATTGTGATTTACGCGGGCTGTGCAGTCTTTTTCGACGCCCGTGTAAGACGCAATCGTACATCCCATACGCCCATCTTGTGAGACTCCTTCAGTCAGCCACCGGCTGACAGCTCCCTCTGAGAGGGAGCCTAATCACTCCAGTATCGTAATCCGTCCTTGTGCCGTGCGGTAGCTGTCCGGCACTTTGCCCGCCAGCGCTTCCTTGAGGTAGTTCTGGATGGCATCTTTGTCGACGTAGCCGATGCTCGTCGACGTGATGGCGCCTGGCTCGACGCAGTGGCCGTAGGCGTCGCCGCCGCGGACGACGAATTCGACCGTGACGACGCGGTACGTCGCGTCCATGTCAAACGGCTTGCCGCCGACTTCCGCAATCGTGACGCGCGAGCCGAGATTCTTTGGCGCGAAGTACGTGCTGGCCGGATACTGGCGGCCGTTTTCATACGGCACGCGCGTATCGACCGTGTACTTCATGCCGGCGACCTGCGGGAAAGCGCCGATGGCGCGCGGCGTCGCGCATGTCGCTGCCTCAATGAGCTCCAAAAGATCTTTGCCTTTGAGCGTCATGACATACAGCACATTGTTGTACGGCACGGCGCGCGAGATGCTGCCGAGCGTCACGGTGCCCGCCGGAATGCTCGCGCGGATGCCGCCGCCATTCACGATGGCCGCATCGACGTTCACGCCGTCAATCACCATGGCCTGGTTGGCCTGCCAGAGGAAGGCGTCCGCGACAAAGTCGCCGGCATTCATCTCCATCGTGCGCACGCCGGGATCGCGCGCGCCGTCGAGCAGGAACGGCGTCTCTCCGATGGGAGCCGAGAGCTTGGCGTTGACATCGGCCGCGACGTTGTCGACGAGCTTTTCGACCTTCGCATCCTGTGCGCGGTTTTCATCGAACGGCAGCAGCTCTTCCTGCCACTTGCCGTCTTTCCAGACGACCTGGCCGATGTTGTGCGTGTAGCTGCCTGTCTCTGCAAGCAGCGTGCCGTTCACATAAAGATTTTTCACGGCATGGTCATGGCCGTCGATGAAGACGTCGATGCCCTTGACGTTTTCGAGCACGTCATTCGAGCGGTTGCCGACATTGAAATTCTCGCTGCCCATGTGGCCGACGGCCACGATGAGGTCGCAGTCCTTCGCTTTCAAAGCATCGACCTGCTTCTGCACGGCATCATAAAGGTCGCTGCCTTGCAGGAATTTCAAGCCCGCGACCGCCATTGGCGAGGCGCTCGTGGCCGCTTCCGGCGTCGTGATGCCGATGACGCCGATCTTGTGCCTGCCTTTCCTGACAATCGTCGATGGCTGCGTGAAGAGGTCGCCAGTTGCGAGGGCGACAATGTTGCAGGCCATCATCGGGAAATGCGCCTCGCGGATGCGCGCGAGCGTCACGTCCTGCCCGTAGTCGAACTCATGGTTGCCGAGGCACATCGCATCGTAGCCCACGGCATTCATGAACTGGATGGCCGATGCGCCCTTGCTGAAATTCACGAGATTGTTGTCCTGGATGGCGTCGCCAGCATCGACGAGCAGCACGTTCTTGCCCTGCGCGAGAAGCTCGTCGCGGACTCCGGCGACGGCCGCCATGCCGTTGACGCCGCTGTCCGCCGCGCGCTGGTCATAGCCATGCGTGTCATTCGTGTGCAGGATGACGAGATCGGAAAAGTCAGCTGCGAATGCCGTGCTCGTCAGCAGGCTCAGCACGAGCAGCAGGCAGCAAAAGAACCGTTTCATGAAGATTCCCCCCTGTATGTTGTTACATCAGCATCATCGTCGAGAAGAAATAATACACGCCGATCACGCCGACGACGATGCTCGCATACCAGAACATGATCTGCTTGACGAGCGCCGTCAGCGAGGCGAGCAGGATGGCAATCTGCAGGTACGTCAGGCCGCTCGAAAAGCCTTTGCGCAGTTCCAACGAGCGGTCGCGCTGCGCTTCGAGTGCTTTTGCTTTCTCGCTGATCTCCTGCTCTTCCTGCTTGTACTGGTCAATCTTTTCCTGATAGCCCGCCGCGATTTTTTCCGCCTGCGCGGCGTCAAACTGTCCTTTGTGCAGCTTGATGGCGTCCATCTGGACTTTGTATGTGTTCTCCTTCAGGCTCTTTGCCTGATAGTACGCCCACTGATCTGAGGCCTGGCTCTGCGCGAGGATGGCCGCATTCGACAGGCCGCCGGCTTTGAGCGACGAGAATGTCGCGCAGATGGCGAGCAGCAGCGCCGTGAGTGCCCTTCTGCCATGAAACTTCCTCCCTTGGGGTCCGAAAATTTTTTCAAGGAACGAGAAAAGGGCTGTGCGATCGCAGCAGCCCCCCCTCTCGGTAAATTGGGAATAGGAATAGGAATGTGGGAAGGAGTGGTGGCCCCGGAGCGAGACGACGTATCCGTCCGAGGCCCGCTGCCCTCCCTAATCGTCGCCGATGCCGCGCGCTTTCAGCGCTTGGGCGGCAGCTGCACGCTTCTGGAGGATGTCAAGAGAATGGCCGTCCTGATCGCGGATTTTGAGGAGCTCGTCCGTGCTCAGATCCTTGTATTGTTCCGTCAGCTCATCAATGCCATCGGAATATTCATCGACTTTATCACCAAAACGTTCTACTGCATCATTGAGGTCGTCGAGTTTTTTATCTAGGAAATTCAGGAAACCCATGACACGCCTCCTATAAAGAAACATACCGCTCAAGAGACAGGCCCCCTCTAGAGGGGGCTGTCAGCGAAGCTGACTGGGGGAGTAGTTAGGTGCTGTAGACAAACAAGCACGCGAAACATTACTAAAGACTTTAGTAGCACTTGCATTCTTGTCAGGCTCCAGCATCCTACTACTCCCACCACCGCTTCGCGCTCCCCCTCCCTCTAAGAGGGAGGCTTTAGATGGGCAGGTTATTCATCGTCACCGCCGTCATCGTAATCGCCGCCGTCGTCGCCACCATCGTCGTAGTCGCCGCCGTCGTCGTAATCTTCGTCACCGCCGTCGTCAGCGTCCTCTTCTTCGTCGACGTCATCCTCTTCCTCATCGACATCGTCTTCTTCGTCGTCGGCGTCATCTTCATCGTCGTCTTCTTCGTCCTCGTCGTCGGCGTCATCTTCATCATCTTCATCTTCGTCGTCGGCGTCGTCATCTTCGTCTTCGTCGTCGGCGTCTTCGTCGTCTTCGTCCTCATCCTCCTCGTCTTCGTCGTCTTCATCTTCATCGTCATCTTCATCTTCGTCTTCGTCCTCGTCCTCATCCTCCTCGTCTTCGTCTTCATCGTCGTCTTCGTCATCCTCGTCTTCGTCGTCCTCGTCCTCTTCGTACTCCTCCTCTTCTTCTTCGTACTCCTCCCATTCTTCCGTCTCGTCTTCGATTTCCTCGTCATCGACTTCATCCCAATCGATGTCGCTGTCATCGACGAGCTCGAATTCTTCATAGTCCGAGGATTCCATGTACACCGCGTACTCTTCTTCCGTCACGATGACATAGCCCATGTAGTACGCGTAAGCCGGGACGCTGAGTCCGGAGCGAGCAGCCGCTTTCGACAGCATCTTCGCCGTGCACTTCTGGCCTTTGCCGCGGCCGTCCTTCTTGACTTTCTGCTGCGGCTTCGTCGGCTTCTTGACTTTGCCGTGCTTCTTGCCCTTCTTCTTTTTCTTGTCCTTCTTGTCTTTCTTGTCGTGGCTCACGAGATTGCTGCTGGCCGTCTGTGCAGAAGCAGCTTCCACAATGCTTCCGCCGAGGGCTGAGCTGCTCGTCGTCCCGACCGGCGCGAAGCCGAAGGCCACGCTGAAGCCGAACGAGCAGGCCACGAGCAATGCGAGGCGTTTGTTGTTCTTCTGGTTGTTCATGGTGAATTTCATGATGTCCACATCCTCCCTGTTTTCCGCCAGATGGCGGTTCCACATTTCCTGATCTGGTGATAGCATAGCAGATTTCACCCTGGTCTGGACGAAATGTGGCACGAAATGCACTTTTTTGGCACGAAATGCATTTCGGCGTCACAAAATGGCGTTATTCGTCGTCGTCACCGCCGTCATCGCCACCGTCATCGTAGTCGCCGCCATCATCGTCGCCGCAGTCGTCGTAGTCATCGCCGCCATCATCGTCGTAATCGTCCCCTTCGTCTTCTACTTCTTCATCATCCTCCTCATCATCTTCTTCATCATCATCATCACTATCATCTTCATCATCTTCTTCTTCATCATCATCGTCATCATCGTCGTCGTCATCATCCTCCTCGTCATCGTCGTCATCATCGTCGTCGTCATCATCGTCGTCATCATCGTCATCGTCATCATCGTCGTCGTCATCATCGTCGTCGTCATCGTCGTCGTCGTCATCGTCGTCGTCGTCATCGTCGTCGTCGATGTCGTCCCAGTCGATGTCGTCGTCGTCTTCGAGCTCGAACTCTTCGAAGTCGTCGGAGTCCATGTAATCCTCGTACTCATCTTCCGTCAGGAGCTCGTACCCCATGATTGATGCGTACGTCGTCGTGCTGACGCCGGCAGCGCGAGCTGCCTTGTTGATCATGATTTCGTGCATTTCTGCCCGCCGCCTTTGCCGCAGCGGCCGCCGCCGGATTTGCCTGTGGACCTGCCGCCCTTGCCGAGGTTGCGGCGCAGCTTGTCCGCGATGCTGCCGGCCTTGTTCTTCGAGCCGCCGGAGCGGGACTTCGAGCTGCCGCTGCTGTACTGCACCCCGATGATCTCGCCATCCTCGCCTTCGATTTCGATATCGGAGAGATCGTCGATGCCGGCATAGGCGATGTAGATCTTGTTGCCGTCCTCGTCCGTGCCCTTGATGAGCTCCGGCTCTTCGTCCTCGGAGAAGATTTCGTCGAGGTCCGGCTTCTCGTCGAATGCGACGACGATGTGCTCCGAATCTTCGTCGCCGAGTGCGAACCAGCCGTACTCATCCATATCAATCTCCGGAAAGTACATGCGGATCTTGCCGCGGTTGCCCTGCTTGTCGGTGAAACGGATATTCAGTTTGTGCGTGCTCATGGTGGTCATCGTCCTTTCATATGTATGTGAATATAGTTACTGCCTTACCCTCTCAGTCGCCCTTTGGGCGACAGCTCCCCCAGCGGGGGAGCCTTGCCATCATTCATACACCGTCGTCGTGATATTGCCGTTCTTCAACTCATACGTCGCAAGGTCGGACATCGCGTAGTCGTCGGTCGGCGTGATGAAGTCGAAGATATAGGCATACGTGCCGTCTTCGAGCGGCTCGTCCGAAACGGTCGGCTTGTCGCCAATCTCGAACGTGTCGGCATCGACGAGCACGACATCTTCGCCACCGCCATTGATGGAAGCGCCGTAGAACTGCGTCGTCACCTTGTCGCCCGCCTTGAGTTTTACGAGGTTGCGGTCAGCGGCGCCTTTTTCGTTCAGGCCGGCGCGCGCACCGAGAATCTTGTATGCGCCCGCGTTCTTGTCATACGAGACGAACAGATTCATCTGCTTGCCATTCAGCTTGATCGGGATGGCATACGTGATGCTCGTGTCCGATTCGTCTGTCACATCGACGTACATCGGATGCTCGTCGAGCATCATCCATGTCCCGTCGAAGTTGTCCTTGCAGAGGCCGCTGTCCCAGTCCATATCGACATTCGCATCGTTGCCGAGCATGACGAGCACATCCTGCTTGGCATTGTACCAGACGAGCTCGCAGCGGATCGCGGCGAGGTTTTCCATCTGCTGCTCCGTGAGCTTGCAGAAGACTGTGCCTTCGCTGTCCGCATCGAGCTTGAGGTCTTCCATGCTGCTGACGTCGAACATCGCAGACTTCGTCGCGCCCTTCGGCGCCTTGCCCGTCGCGAGGTAGCGGTAGAGCTTCTTGTAGCTGTCGCTCGCGGCGCGCACCTTCTCGAAGTACGGCTGCTGCTCGACCTGGTACGGATAGTAGCACGACAGGCCGTGCGAATCCTTCTTGAGGTCGCCGCTCACGCGGTAGACGACGGCCGCATCGAGCGCCGCCATGACATCTTTCGACGTCTGCGGCAGCAGCTTTTCCGTGCGCTGCGCGAAATCGCCGAGGTCGATCATGTTCGTGAAGCCCGTATCGCGCGTGTTGCCGCCGAAATTCACGGACTTCTTCGCCTGGCGGCCGTACTGCGAGAAGAATTTCTTCGGCGAGGCCTGTGCGACCTTGAGCGCTTCGTCGCCCATCTTTTCATAGGCGGCGCGCAGCTGCGGCATTTTCGAGAGATCCGTGACGGAAAGCGTCGCGGCGTCCTCCGTGCCGGCATCCTCGCAGCCTTCCATGTACGCGTTGCAGATCACTTTCGCGAGCACGAGCGGATCGCTGCCCACGCCCTTCTTGAAGCCTTTGACAATGCCCGTGTAGTACCAGCCATTGCCCGGTTCGAGCTCCTGCGACGCCACGAGGTAGCGACCATAGCCTTCGAACGTGTTCGCCACGCCATACGTCGCCATGAGGCAGCAGTCGAAGCCGACGATGTCGAACGGCGGCTTTTCCGTGTTCTTGTCATACGTGCTCTTGAGTGCGTCCTGCATCTGGTTCAGGCTCATCATGTTGCCGGAGCGCTCGTCATAGCACGCGCCGCCGACCGTGCCGCCGCCGTGATCCCAGACGATGAGGATGCGGTGATCTGCCGCATAGTTGTCATTCGCATAGTGCAGGAAATCGGCAAACGTGTCCGTCGCTGCCATGTCGGCATCTTTCTTGGTCTCGACTTTCCGCAGGCCGTCCTTGTCGTAGACGAAGCGGTCAATTTCCTTGCGCTTGACGTCCTTGTTCTGCCACTTCTTCGCGCCGCCCGTCTGGATGACGAACGTCACGCCCTCGGGCGGCTTGTTCTTCGTGAGCTCCGCGAGGTCGTCCGACGCCGCGCCGTTCTCGGACTCGAGGTCTGTGCCGCAGACGTACATCTCGACGACCCACGTGCCCGTCGTCTTCTCGCCGAGGCCCTCGATTTTTCCGTGGCCTCCCGACGAACTTTCGCCATCGCCGCAGCCGGCGAACGCCAGCATCAGGAACACCCCGCAGAGCACGGCCGTCAGGGCTTTCCACAGCCCAGCGCGCCGCCTGATCAAACAACGTTCCCTCATAGGATCCATCTCCTTCCGTTGTCTCTCTTGTGCGAAAATTTCCTCTCCCCCCAATCATACCGTATGAAAACACGATGAAACATCCCCGAATCTACGTCAAAATCGGCGGTTGACAAATCTAAAACATTTGTTCAAAGAGAGTGAACACACGCAAAAAAAGGCGGCGCCGTTGTCCTGCAGGACTCCGGCGCCGCCGTGATGATATTCAGAAAACGTGTACGATAGAAGTGTTACCAGCCCGCGTCTTCATCCCAGGCATTGACCAGGATGGGCGGCTTTTCGAGCATCTTTTTCTGCTCTTCGCCCAAGTGCTTCTTCTGGATGACGGCTTCGTAGCCATAGGCGCGGAAATACGCTTCCGAGCAGACGAAGTAGCCTTTCTCACCGACATCTTCGCCCCAGGAATTCTCAATTTTCCAGCGTTCGGGCTGGCCGTCGGCGTCGAGATTCACGCCCGTGAGCAGCACGGCGTGGTTCGAGGCAAAGCTGCGGTATTCGAGACCGGCGCCTTTTGGCATCGAGAGGTCGAAGCCGCCGAGCAGCTGCTCGTACTGCACGCTCGCGGGATCCCAGACGCCCTCCTTGCGCGCACCGAACGCCCCGGCATCGCAGGCGAACCAGATGGGCTCGCCGTCCTTCAGCTGCTTGAGGCAGAGCGCTTCGAGCTCTTCCTGCGGCAGGTTCAGCGCCTTCATGTCGCGGCCGTACATGTTCTCGATGGCATGGAACGCGACGGGCGCATGCAGCTCCTTGTCCGACGTCGGCTCGTTGATGATGGGCACGTATTCCCGCAAGTCCTGCCCGACGTACTTTTCATAAAACGCTTTCGGCGTCAAAGCGCGGTCGCAGTGATAAACTTCGTCCTTGTCGCGGTAGGCGAAATCAAACTGCTCCACGGGCTGGCCGAAAGCGATGCATTCCGCCTTGTAGACCTCGGCGAGCATCTCCTGCTTGCGCGCATACGGGTCTTTCCCCTGCTGCACGAGCTCGCGGAGCTCCATCGCATCCTTGCGCAGCAGGCGGTTGATGGTCTTGAGGAAGAGATCCGTGTGCTCGGACTGGTAGCTTTCAGGATTCACCTGCTTCGGCACGACGCCGTATTTCTCGATGAGGTCGACGGCCTCGCACCAGAAACCGCCGTCATCCATCGCGCGCAGCACATAGCGCATGCGCTGCGTGTTCAGCGGCTCGTCGGCGTGCTCGATGACCATTTCGAGGAAGTTGTTGGCTTTTTCGAGCTTGTCGTAAAACGTCAGATAGTTCTGCGAGAGCTCGAATTCCTCCAGATGGCATTTCTCGGCCACGCGCTCGCGCAAGATGTTCAGCGCCGCAAACATCCAGCAGCGGCCGGACTTGCGCTGCGCCGTGATGCCGCGCGTCTTGACCTCGATGGAAAAGCCGCCCTTGAGCTTCGCCCCGTTCATCGGGACATAGGCAAGCTCGGCCATGTCCGTCTTCGCGAGCGCCGCATTCAACACATGCGCCGATGCATCGCTGACACTGGATGCAAAGATTCGGGTCGAATGCGAGGAACGGGTTGTCGTCAAGAACGGCTTTGCGCGGTCGTGGCTCTTTCGGAGCGAATGCCGATTCCACAACACCGACTTCACGACACACGGCTTGCAGCTCGCACGCGCCATTCTTGTTGCAGGAGAAGCAGTAGTTCGTTGAATCGAGTCCATGTTCAGCCAGAATCAGTTCAAGCATCATCTTGCGATAGGCAAGCGCGCGTTCAGATTGCGTCAGCACGACCATGCCCTCTTCAACCTTGGTTTTGCATGCGGGCACAAGGTTATCTTTACCCTCAACCTCGACGCTACATACAATCAGCATGAGAAGTGGGACATCAATGACCCTAACCGCTATATGTATGAGCTGGCCACCATGGGCTGCCGCACGCGAGTGTTTGAGAACCGCTTCGGACCCAAGACCAGCATCGGCCGCGGTAACCTGTCCTTTTCCACCATGAATATCGTGGCGCTGGCCATCGAGTGCATGGGCAT
>CACZFT010000101.1:0-3711 GCA_902780535.1 uncultured Selenomonas sp.
GAAAGCGTGCCGCGCGGGATATAGGGGATGGAGAGTTTTTGCGCCGTCTGCTCGGCAAGCGTCTGATTTGCAGCATTTGGATCACGGCTCGTTGTAACAATGGCATACAAAGATAAGACTCCTTTTCGCACCCGCGGAAGAAAATGGCATGCTAATTGCTGAGACGCGCAAGGGACTCCCCCCGCCCTTCGGGCCCTCCCCCCTCTGGACAATGTCATTAAGTTAAGCATGAAGTCATTCAAACTTCAGCCTCCCTCTAGAGGGAGGGGGACCGCGTTAGCGGTGGAAGGAGTAGTAGGATGCTGAAACTGACAAGAAAGCAAACGTCGCTAAAGTCCTTTAGCAACGTTTGGCATGCTTGTTTGATTCCAGCCCCCAACTACTCCCTCAGTCAGCTTCGCTGACAGCCCCCTCTAGAGGGGGCCTGGCCCTTAACTTAACGACATTGCCCCTCTGGAGGGGGGCTTTCTCTAAAGTTACTTCTTCAGGTCAAAACCTGTCCGCTTGAACATCTTTGCGAGGTCGTCCGTGCTGAATTTGAGGATGGTCGGACGGCCGTGGGGACAGGTGAAGGGATAGGCGGTGCGAGAGAGTTCGTCGAGGATGATCTGCATCTGCTGAAAGTTGAGCTCTTCGCCCGCCTTGATAGCCGCGCGGCAGGCCGTTGTGGCGAGGGCGTGCTTGCGGAGCTCGGCGGCGCTCGCCGCATGGAGGTCGTGGAGGTTCGTGAGGATTTCGCGGATGATGTCTTCCGCTTCGGCGACGGGGATGTCGGCGGGGACTTCCGTCAGGCGGTAGTCACGCGGGCCTGCCGCCTCCATGCGGAAACCGAGGTGCGCGAAGAGATCCGTGTGCTCTTCGATGAGCGTAGCGTCGCTGTCATCAAACGTCAGCATCTGATGGACGAGCAGCTGCTGCGACGGGATGCCGTCGGCCTCGGCCGAGAACTTGTCAAACAGGATGCGTTCGTGCGCGGCGTGCTGATCGACGATGTAGAGGCCTTTCGCGTCCTGCGCGATGATGTACGTGCGGTCGACCTGGCCGATCGGGATGACCGCGCCTTCGGAGAGCATCGCGTTTTCTACCGCGATGGCAGTGGCGTCATCCTGCGCAACATCTGCGTTGCTGACGTCATTTGCGACGATGCCCTGCCCCGATTCCGCGACATTCTGCGCGGTTTCGCCGTACACAGGATAATGCGTCGCACGCGAAGCCGCGATTTCTTTTTGCGCCTCGGCAAAGCTCACGGCGCCACTCCCCTGCGGGACAAAGCCGCCCGCAGGAGCGCCAAATGTGCCAGTGCCCGCAAAGCCGCCCGCCTGATGCACGGCCTCATACGGCGTGCGCGGCGCATAGCCGGGATTACTCACGGGACGCGGTGCAGGCGCCGTCGCGGGCACGAAATGCATGGGCTCCTGCGTCATCTGCACAGATGGACGGTCGACGACAGCCGCGACGCGCTGGAGGCCGAGGTCCTGTGCGGGCCGCACGGCATCGAGCGTGGCTTTGTAGACGGCCTTGAAAATGAGGCTTTCGTCCTCGAACTTCATCTCGCTCTTCTGCGGATGGACGTTGACATCGACCGTGCGCGGCGGGACGTCGAGGCAGAGCACGGCCATCGGGTAGCCGCTTTTCGGCACCATCGACTTGTAGGCGTTGTCGATGGCTTTCGCGATGGCGCGGCTCTGGATGATGCGGCCGTTGACGATGAACGTGATGCGCAGGCCCTCGTCGGGATTTTCGAGCGCGAGCGCCAGCAGGGAGTCCGAGACATTCTTTCCATAAATGGCGCGAATGGCGTCGTAGAGCTTGCCGCTCCCCGGCGTGACGAGCGCCATCTTGTTATTATTAATGAAGCGGAATGCGATTTCGGGGTGCGAAAGCGCGAGCTTCGTGATGAAATCGCTGATGTGCGCGGCCTCGGTATGGTTCGTCTTGAGGAATTTCTTGCGCGCGGGCGTGTTGAAGAACAGGTCTTCGACCTTGATCGTCGTGCCGAGGCTCGCGCCCGCCGCATGGATGTCGGGCTCCTTGCCGCCCGCCGCCCGTGATGACGACTTCCGTGCCGAGGTCGGCGCCCTGCGGCCGCGTCTTCATTGAAAAGCGCGAGACGGAAGCAATCGTCGGCAGTGCCTCGCCGCGAAAGCCGAGCGTGCCGATGGTCTGGAGGTCGGCGGCCTCGCGAATCTTGCTCGTCGCATGACGCAGAATCGCGAGACGCGCATCTTCCTCCGTCATGCCCTTGCCGTCATCCGTCACGCGCAGAAAGCTCGTGCCGCCCGCCATGATTTCGACTTCGATTTTCTTCGCGCCCGCGTCGATGGAGTTTTCGACGAGTTCCTTGACGACAGAGGCTGGCCGCTCGACGACTTCGCCAGCCGCAATCTTGTTGATGGTGCTGTCATCAAGCACATGAATCGTACTCATGAGAGACCTGCCTCCTGCTTCGCCTGCTCCTGCAGTTTGTAAAGTTCGTTCATCGCCTCAATCGGCGTCATCGTCATGATGTCGAGGCCGAGCAACGCATCGCTGAGGCCTGACGAAAACAGTGAGCCCATCGCAGGCGCGGGGGCCGGTGCGGGCGCTGCCGCCTTTGCACCTTTCGATGCTACTGCCGCAATTTCGCCGCCCGCCGCACTTTCTCCATCCATGCCATGTTCGATGGCGACGAGCTTTGCCTGCTCGTTTTCGAGCTCCGAAAGGATGGCATCGGCACGCTTCAGCACGGCTTTCGGCAGGCCCGCGAGCCGCGCGACGTGGATGCCGTACGACTTGTCGGCCGCACCCGGCACGATGCGCCGCAAAAAGGCCACGTCCTTGCCGCGCTCCTTGACGGCGACGCAGTAATTTTTGACGAGGTCGTCTTCCATCTCCGTGAGCTCGTGATAATGCGTCGCGAACAGTGTCTTGGCATGAACCTTCTTTTCGATGTACTCGACGACGGCGCGCGCGATGCTCATGCCGTCGAACGTGCTCGTGCCGCGGCCGATTTCGTCGAGGATGACGAGGCTGTCCTTCGAGGTCATCGCTCGCGCCGATGCGCGTGAAGATGCGGTCAACGGGCGAAATCGTCGCCTCGCGCGCGGGCACGAAGCTCCCGGCCTGCGCCATGAGCGTCAGCAGCGCTACCTGCCGCATGTACGTTGACTTGCCCGCCATGTTCGGCCCTGTGATCAGCATGATTTCGCAGGTCTTGTGGTCGAGATGGGCATCGTTCGGCACGAAGAGGTCGCGCGTCAGAATCCGCTCGACGAGCGGATGGCGGCCGTCCTTGATGTCGATGTCCCCGCCCGGCACGAGGCGCGGGCGCACGTAGCCATAGTTGACCGCCGCCTCGGCGAGCGAGGCCAGCACATCGACACGCGCGATGGCATGCGCCGTCTGCTGGATGCTCGCGAGCTGTTCCTTGATATGGTCGCGCACCTCGACGAACAGATTGTACTCGATCTGGACGATTTTTTCCTGCGCGCCGAGAATCTTCGTCTCGAATTCCTTGAGCTCTTCCGTGATGTAGCGCTCGGCGTTCGCGAGCGTCTGCTTGCGGATGTAGCGGTCGGGCACGAGGTCGGCGCCGCTGTTGCGCACCTCGATATAGTAGCCGAACACCTTGTTGTAGCCGATTTTGAGTGACTTGATGCCCGTCTCGGCCTTTTCGCGCTCCTCGATTTCCTGCAGCATCGACTTGCTGTCATGCGAGATGCGGCGGTACTC
>CACZFT010000101.1:3738-14460 GCA_902780535.1 uncultured Selenomonas sp.
GATTTCGCCAGCGGAATTCTGGAGCATCTTCGCTTTGACAGGCGCGAGCGCCGCCGTGATGGACGGCAGCATCTGCAGCGACAGCTTCAGCGCAATCAGGTCGCGCGCATTCGCCGTGCCGACCTCGATGCGCGTCAAAAGGCGCTCGAAATCACGGATCTCGGCAAACGACGAGCGCAGGGCGTCGCGCAGCGCAAAGTCCTCGACGAGCTCCTGTACGGCATCGAGCCGCATGTCGATGGCGACGATGGAAAGCAGCGGCGATTCGAGCCATTTCTTGAGCAGGCGGCTGCCCATGGCCGTCTTCGTGAAATCGAGCACGTCCAAGAGCGTGTCCTTCTTGCCACCGTCGCGCAGGTTGCGCGTGATTTCGAGATTGCGCAGCGTATACGTATCGACGGCGAGATTCTCGCTCGCATCGAGGCGCGTCAGGTGCGAGAGCTGCGTGAGGTCGGTCTTGACCGTCTCGTGCAGGTAGTCGAGCAGCGTCGCAACAGCCGCCTTCGCCTCGGGCTCGTCCGGGCGATTGGCCGCATCAAAATGCTCGATGATGCGGTCGTCGATATGAGCCGCATCTGGCACGTCGGCCACCGGCGTATACGAGCAGGCACCGAGCCGCAGGTGCACGAAGTCATCGAGCTCCGCACGGAACGACAAGTCGCCGACGAGCAGCAGCTCCGCCATCTGGAGGCGGTAGAGCTCGTCGAACAGCGTCTGCAAGCGGTTCGCGCCTGTATAGATGCCATAAAAGCATTCGCCCGTCGAGATGTCCGCGCCCGCAAGCACGACCATGTCGTCCTCCATCGGCGGCTCGTATAAAAGCGCGATATAGTTATTGGAAGCATCCGTCAGCGCCGACTCCGAAAGCACCGTGCCCGGCGTCACGATCTTGATGACTTCGCGCTTCGTCAGTCCTTTGGCCTTCGGGTCGCCGATCTGCTCGGCAATCGCGACTTTGTAGCCTTTCGCAATCAGGCGGTTGATGTACGATTCCGCCGCATGGTACGGGATGCCGCACATCGGCGCCTTGTCCTTGTTGCCGCTGCGGCTCGTCAGCGTCAGGCCGAGCTCCTCCGACACGAGCCTTGCATCGTCAAAGAACATCTCGTAAAAGTCGCCGAGCCGGAAGAACAGGATTTCTCCCGGATGCTGCGCCTTCGTCGCCTGATACTGCTGCATCATCGGCGTGAGTTCCATATTGGTACACCTTTCTATTCGACGTCGCACCCGCGGAAGATACGTTGTACATCTTGAGCCGTCGTGCAGGGGACTCCCCCCGCCCTTCGGGCCCGTCCCCCCCCTCTAGAAGGGGGCTCCGTATAAGTGCGGCTCCGTTTCTCTCAAAACACTCGTTGTCCTTTTAATACCCACGTCTGCGGATGCGTGATTTTCACGTTCACGAAATCGCCCGGCTGTTCCGTGCCATGCGGGAAAATCACGAGCTTGTTCGTGCGCGTGCGGCCACTCCACATCGCATCATCGTTCTTGCTCGGGCCTTCAACCATGATTTCCTGCACCGTATCGAGGAACTGGTCGTTGATTTCACGGCTGATTTCGTTCTGCACAGCCATGAGCATCTCGAGGCGCTCATGCTTCTGCGCGTCCGGCACCTGGTTCTCCATCTTCGCCGCGGGCGTGCCGCTGCGCTTGGAATAAATGAAGGTATAGGCCGAGTCATAGCGGATTTCGCGCAGGAAATCGAGCATCTGCGCAAAATCCTCGTCCGTCTCGCCGGGGAAGCCGACGATGAGGTCGGTCGTCAACGCGACATTCGGAATCGCCTTGCGGATGCGCTCGACGAGCGCGCGATAGCTGTCCACCGTGTAGATGCGGTGCATGGCACTCAGAATCTTGTCGCTGCCGTACTGCACGGGCAGGTGGATGTGCTCGCAGATGTGCTTGCCATTTGCAATGGTCTCAATCAACTTGTCCGAAAGGTCTTTCGGATGCGACGTCATGAAGCGCACGCGCTCGATGCCCGGCACGTCATCGACCATTTTGAGAAGGTCGGCAAAATCGGCAAGCTTGTGGTCTTTGCCATACGAATTGACGTTCTGCCCGAGCAGCGTGACTTCCTTGTAGCCCTGCGCGACAGCCTCGCGCACTTCAGCCACAACATCCTCGGGACGACGGCTGCGCTCGCAGCCGCGCACGTACGGCACGATGCAATACGTGCAGAAATTGTTGCAGCCGTACATGATCGGAATCCATGCCGAGAGCTTTCCCTCGCGCGCGACGGGGCCGCCATCGGGGAGCTCCGTCTCCGTGAGGTTCACATCGACGAAACGGCCATGCTTGTCGCGCGTTGCCGTCGCGATTGCCGCGCCGCCGGCCGTGCCAGCGCCCAGACCGCGTTCCGCCTCGATTTCCTGCACGATATTTTTGAGCTCGTGCACCTTGCTCGTGCCGAGCACGAAGTCGATATGCGGTGCGCGGGCGATCAGCGCGTCGCCCTCCTTCTGCGCCATGCAGCCCGTGATGCCGAAAATCAGGCGTGGGTTCTGTTCCTTGAGATGCTTGATCTCGCCGATTTTGCCATACACGCGATCCTCCGCGCTCTCGCGGACGCAGCACGTATTGATGAGGATGAGGTCGGCTGCCTGCATCTCATCCGTGCGCACGTAACCGATGGACGCAAGCTCCCCCGCCATGCGCTCGGCGTCGGAGACATTCATCTGACAACCATAAACCAGTAAATAGGCGCACTTCTTATTTTCAAAATTCATAGACTTTAATTGAGAACCTTTCTATATTGTTGATTATAGCATAAATGCACGTTCCATGCTATATTGTTGATGCTGCTCTCCACGACACCCAAGCAGCGAAGGGGGTGTTGATTTGGAATACAGTACGTTTCTGGAATCTGTCATGGCAAGTGTAGTCGCTTACTACATCTGCAAGTGGTTGGACAGTCATTTCACGTCTTGAGCAGACAGCCCGACGACTGAGCACGGTCGTTAAACGTGCAAGAAAGCCCGCAGAGTTTCTCCACACCTCTGCGGGCTTCTTGCAACTTCTTTTGTGTTGACTTGGAACACAGTAACGTCTAGGGTTATCTTACCACGACTCGCGACGGAATGCAACTTATTCATCACGCCTCTTTACCTTCAAGACGAATTCCTCATGCAAATCCGTATCATCTTTTCTCCATGCATTCCCCCACCAGATAAAGAAGTCTTTCTTCAAAGTTTTGAGGCTGGAAGAAAGCTTCATAGAGTGAGCGTTTCTTCGTTTGACGGTACGATAACAGCGTCAGCTTCCTGATGATGCCATGCGGGGTCAAGACGTGCCATCGCCTCTTTTCGCGGCAACAGCGTAAAGTATGTGCCTTCGTCGTCTGCAACCTCCCATCCAGCATCTGGCAAGATGTGCCCCGATGCGGAAACTCCCTGAACAGCTGCCGGCCTCACAAGCGCAGCTGTCGTTCCGCCCAAATGCAAATTGTTCGTCATTCCACCGCACCCAGTCACGAATCACTTCTACTTGTTCGCTCTGCGCTGCATCTATATCGTGCAGACGGCGACGTTATGACGTGATCGTATCTCTTTCATACACGTTCCCTTCCCATGCTGCTCCGTTTCCTCCACGAGATTGCAAAAAGCCAGCACCTATGCTATCATCTTCTTGGCCGATGGTCGATTCCCCGTCTCGGGGAGGTGATACCATGACGACTTACGAAGAAGCAGCTCTTGTGCTGGCTTTCTTGCAGTTGCTTGTGGCGATCCTAGCTCTGTTACGTAAGTAACACCTAACCGCATTTCGTGACAACGGACGCCCCAACTCAAAATTGGATCAGCGGAACCGACGTGCGAACATCGGCCGCTTTTCATATCTGATTTTACCATGTTCCCAGACAGATTTCAAGCACGGACGCCTGTCCTTTTCGTTGACAATGCAACACACGAAATAGTATAATGGTTCAGGGAATCACATATCTTTCTCCAAACTCAAGACGCCGGAAAAACCGCCGTTTGAGTTCTTTTTTCGTGTCTTGGTTTCGGATGGGCCACCTCTGGTCCATCGAGAACGAATGGCAGCAGATCCTGAACGTCGAGATGGCCGCCTGCGATGCGATGGCAGAGCTCGGGGAGATCCCGAAGGAAGCCGCGAAGAACATCCGCGCCAAGGCCGCGTTCGAGGTCGACCGCATCCACGAGATCGAGTCGGTCACGCACCACGACATCATCGCGTTCCTCACGAACGTCGCCGAGCATGTCGGCGATGACTCGAAATACGTCCACAAAGGCCTGACGTCGAGCGACGTCAAAGACACGGCCTACTGCATGATGATGCGCGATTCCTGCGACATCCTCATCAAGGACATGAAAGCCTTCCTCGAAGTGCTGCGCCGCCGCGCCGTCGAGTTCAAGCACACGCCGTGCATCGGCCGCACGCATGGCATCCATGCCGAGCCGATGACGTTCGGCCTGAAGCTCCTGCTCTGGAGCGCCGAAATCGAGCGCGACATCGACCGCCTCGAGCACGCGAAGAAGACGGTCTCCGTCTGCAAGCTCTCGGGCGCTGTCGGCACGTACTCGAACATCGACCCGAAAATCGAAGAAATGGTGGGGAGGACCCTCGGCCTCACGCCGGTGCGCCTTGCAACGCAGGTCATCCAGCGCGACCGTCATGCCGAATTCGTCACGACGATTGCCATCTGCTCCTCGACGCTCGAAAAGATTGCAACGGAAGTCCGCAACCTCCAGCGCACGGACATCCGCGAAGCCGAGGAATATTTCTCCCCGGGCCAGAAGGGCTCGTCGGCGATGCCGCACAAGCGCAACCCGATCAACTGCGAGCGCATCAGCGGCATGGCGCGCCTGAACCGCGGCAACGCCGTCGCGGCGCTCGAAGACATCACGCTCTGGCATGAGCGCGACATCTCCCACAGCTCCGTCGAGCGCGTCATCCTGCCGGATTCGTCCATCAACCTCGACTACTGCACGGCAAAGCTCACGGACATCATCGACAAGCTGCTCGTCTATCCGGACAAGATGCTCCACGACATGGAGCGCACGGGCGGCCTCATCTACAGCCAGCGCATCCTGCTCTCCGTCGTCGACAAGGGCGTGCTGCGCGAAGACGCCTACAAGTGGGTGCAGCGCAACGCCATGAAGCGCTGGATGGAAGGAAAGGACTTCCGCACGAGCGTCGAGAGCGACCCTGACATCACGAAGTATCTTTCGAAGGAAGAAATCGACAACTGCTTCGATTACAAGTATTTCCTCCGCAACGTCGATATGATCTTCGCACGCTTCG
Source organism: uncultured Selenomonas sp. (assembly GCA_902780535.1). Taxonomy (GTDB): domain Bacteria; phylum Bacillota; class Negativicutes; order Selenomonadales; family Selenomonadaceae; genus Selenomonas_C. The sequence continues at coordinate 8,998 of CACZFT010000101.1, forward strand.
GCCTGTAATCGATTTTTGGAACTCACATCAAAGGAGATTTTCACTATGTCTACTGTCGTAGTAACCGGTACCCAGTGGGGCGACGAGGGCAAGGGCAAGATTGTCGACTACCTCGCACAGCAGGCGGACATCGTCGTGCGCCATCAGGGCGGCAGCAACGCCGGCCACACCGTCGTCGTCGACGGCCAGGACTACAAGCTGCGCCTCATGCCGTCCGGCATCCTCTACAAAGGCTCGCTCTGCATCGTCGGCAACGGCGTCGCGTTCGACCCGAAAATCATGCTCGAAGAGATGGATGGCCTAGCCAAGCGCGGCATCGACCTCTCCGGCATCCGCATCTCGAACCGCGCCCATGTCGTGCTGCCGTATCACTGCCTGATGGACGGCCTCGGCGACGAAGCGCGCGGCAAGAACAAGGTCGGCACGACGCACCGCGGCATCGGCCCGTGCTACGTCGACCGCGACAACCGCATCGGCATCCGCGTCTGCGATTTCATCGACAAAGAAGAATTTGCGAAGCGCCTCAAGGAAAACCTCGCGATCAAGAACCGCGAGCTCAAACTCCTCTACGACCACGAGCCGCTCGACTACGACGCGATGCTCAAGGAGTACGAAGGCTACGCTGACCGCCTGCGCCCGTACGTCTGCGACACGATCGCGCTGCTGAACGACGAAATCGACAAAGGCAAGAAAGTCCTGTTCGAAGGCGCGCAGGCCACGATGCTCGACATCGACTACGGCACGTATCCGTATGTCACGGCCTCGCACCCCGTCGCTGGCGGCCCGACCGTCGGTGCCGGCGTCGCACCGAAAAAGATTGACAAAGTCATCGGCATCGTCAAGGCGTACTGCACGCGCGTCGGCGAAGGCCCGTTCCCGACGGAGCAGCTGAACGCCATCGGCGACAAGATCCGCGAGGAAGGCCACGAGTACGGCGTCGTCACGGGCCGTCCACGCCGCACGGGCTGGCTCGACGCCTGCGTCGTCCGCTACGCAGGTCTGCTCTCCGGCATCGACTACATGGCCGTCACGCGCCTCGACATCCTCGACAGCTTCGACGAGATCAAGATGTGCGTCGGCTACAAGTACCAGGGCAAGCTCCTGAACGAAGTTCCGGCGAGCCTCAAAATCCTCGCCGAAGTCGAGCCGGTCTATGAGACGTTCGAAGGCTGGAAGACGGACATCACGAAAGTCCGCACATACGAAGACCTGCCTGAGAAGGCCAAGAAGTACCTTGAGCGCATGGCCGAAGTCACGAACATCAAGCTCGGCATCGTCTCCGTCGGCCCGAACCGCGACGAGACGATCGTCATCGCGAAGGACATTTTCTGATCATTTCTGACCTGCAGACAGCAAGGCGCCCCACGAACAAACGATTTCGTGGGGCGCCTTTTTGACGTTCTCATTCGTCGGCTGTGATTTTTTCTTTCGCCTTGTCGGCCTGATGCTGCAAATAGACACGGTACTTGACGTACCAGATTTCGAGGAGCAGGAAATACGGCATCATCGACTGGAACGGCGGGCGCGTGTCACCTTCTTCGTAGAGCTGGAAACGCGCGGGCGAGACGTAGAGGTTCACGGTCGAGAGGCTCGCGAGCGTGTTATCGTGGAGCTTCGTGATGGAAATGAGCGGCACGTCGCGGAGCTGGAGCTGCTGTGCGAAGTCCGTAACGTTCGCGGATTCGCCGGAGAACGAGACGAAGATGAAGAGATCGTCTTTCGTGACGGTCTGCACGACGGCGTTGAATTCCTCGCGGCCGCGGATTTCGAAAATCAGGACGTTGTCATAGAAGAACAGGCGCTTGAGCTCCTGCACGACGTTGCTCTGAACGTAGCCCGAAGCGTAAGCGTAGACGCGGTTCGCCTCATGGATGAGCTTGCTCGCGGCGTCGAAGTTGCGCGCCATGAGTTTCTTGCCTGTCTTGATGTAGAAATCGCCGAGGTCTTTGAGAACGTCGTCGTGATAGACCTCGCCCGTCGGCTCTTCCATCTTGAGGATGGCCTTGAGCTCGCCGAAGCCGTCGAGGCCGAGCTTCTGCGCGAAGCGCACGATGGTCGTCGAGGAGACGGCGCAGTCGCGCGCGAGCTCGTGGATGGAGATATGGCGCACGTTCGCGCGATGCGTGACGATGTACTTCCAGATGACCATGTCTGTGGCGTTGAGGTCGGATTTGTGCTTGTTGATGATTTCATCCAGCTGCATGATAATCAAAGCTCCTTCAAATAACGACCAAGGGCGTCCTGCCAGGTTGGCAGGTGATGGAAGCCGGCGCGGTCGAGGGAGGCTTTCGACATCCGCGAGTTCTTCGGGCGCGTGGCTTTTGTTGGGTAGGCCGTCGACGGCACGGGCGTGACGGTGACATCTTTGCCCGCCTGACGGAAGATTTCTTTCGCGAACTCCGCCCACGAGCAGAAACCTTCGTTCGTCGCATGGTAAACGCCGTATTTTTCCGTCTCGACCATGTCGGCGAGGAGCTCGGCGAGGTCGGCCGTGTACGTCGGCGAGCCGATCTGATCGTCGACGACGGTCAGCGTGTCGTGCGTTTCGGCGAGCTTCAGCATCGTCTTGATGAAGTTCTTGCCGTTGATGCCGAAAACCCACGAGATGCGGACGATGAAATACTTCGTCAGCAGTTCCTGTACGGCTTCTTCGCCTGCAAGTTTCGAGAGGCCGTAGGCATTCGTCGGGCCTTTCGGCGCATCGACGTCATAGGCTTCTTCACCAATACCGGGGAAAACGTAGTCCGTCGAGATGTAGACGAACTTCGCGCCGATGTCCCGCGCGATGGCCGCGAGGTTGCGCGTCGCGCCGCCGTTGACGATCATGCACTGGTCTTTCTCGTCCTCGGCTTTGTCGACGGCCGTGTAGGCGGCGCAGTGGATGATGGCGTCGGGATGCACATGTTCGACAAAGGCGCGCGCCGCGTCGAAATCCGTCAGCGAGAATTCCTTGCGCGAGGCGCCGACGGCTTCGTGGCCGCGCGCAGAAAGCGCTTTCATGACATCGTGGCCGAGCTGGCCCGTGATGCCGGTAACGAGGATTTTCATACTGTCTTCCTTTCTCATTCCAGATTGGACAGGCTGCGGAACTTCGTGAATTCCTTCTGGAAGAAGAGCTCGATCGAGCCGATCGGGCCGTTGCGGTGTTTCGAAATCATGACTTCCGTGATGTTCTTCCGCTCCGTCTCCTGGTCGTAGTAGTCCTCGCGATAGAGGAACATGACGATGTCGGCATCCTGCTCGAGCGAGCCGGATTCGCGCAGGTCGGAGAGCATCGGCTTCTTGACCGTACGGCTCTCGACGGAGCGCGAGAGCTGCGACAGCGCGACGACGGGGACGTCGAGCTCGCGCGCGAGCGCCTTGAGCGAGCGGGAGATTTCAGAAATCTCCTGGTGGCGGCTGTTGTCGCCACCTTTCGAGCGGCCCTGCATGAGCTGCAGGTAGTCGATGACGATGAGATCGAGGCCGTGCTCGGCCTTGAGGCGGCGGGCTTTCGAGCGCAGTTCCATGACGCTGATGCCAGCCGTGTCGTCAATGAAGAGCTTTGCCTTCGAGACTTTGTCGGCCGTCTTGATGAGTTCCTGCCATTCCTTGTCATCGAGCTTGCCTGTGCGCAGGCGCTGCGAGTCGATGGCGCCTTCGGAGCAGAGCATGCGCTGCACGAGCTGCTCCTTGCTCATTTCGAGTGAGAAGAAGGCGACGGTCGAACCATTCATGGCGGCATGCGTCGCGATGTTCAGCGTGAAGGCCGTCTTGCCCATGGACGGACGCGCGGCGACGAGGATCAGGTCGGATTTCTGCAGGCCGCTCGTCATGGCGTCGAGGTCGGCAAAGCCCGTGCCGATGCCCGTGAGGCCGCCCTTGCTCTCGTAAATGGACTCGACATGGTCAATGGCGTTGATGACGATGTCCTTGATGGGCTCGAAGCCGCCCGTCGACTGGCTGCCCGCGATGGCGAGAATCTTCTTTTCCGCGTCGTCCATGATGTCCGTGACTTCGTCCGTCGCCTCGTAGGCGGCGCTGGCGATTTCCGTCGCGGCGTCGATGAGGTGGCGGAGCTCGGATTTCTCCTTGACGATTTTCGCATGGTAGACGATGTTCGCGGCCGTCGGCGTGTAGTTCGCGAGCTGCGTGAGGAAGGAGATGCCGCCGACTTTTTCGAGAATCTCCTTCTTGCGGAGCGCCTCCGTCAGCGTGACGAGGTCGACGGGCTCGCCGTTCCCCGCGAGCTCGAGCATGGCGTCATAGACGAGGCGGTGCGCCTCACGGTAGAAATCATCGGCTTTCAGGAGCTCCTGCGCCTGCGTGATGGCTTCTTTCTTGATGAGCATGGCGCCGAGCACCGACATTTCGGCATCGATGCTCTGCGGCGGCACGCGCTGCGGCAGTGGCATGATAGCAGTTCCCCTCCTTTATGCGAGCGGGGACACGGCTGCCTCCGCTTCTGTTTCTTGTTTCTTTTCTGGTTTCTCCGGCGGGATTTCGACGGGCGTGTCGTCTGGGCTCTTCGGTGCGAAGATGTACTCAAAGGCCTCTTCCGCCGTCTTCACGGGGCGGATGTCGAGGCCGAGCAGGCCGTCCGGGATGTCTTTCTTGTTTTCCTCCGGGATGACCATGAGGCGAATGCCCGCCTGCTTCGCGCCGTAGGCTTTCTCGAAGACGCCGCCGACGGGGCGCACGCGGCCCGCGAGCGAGATTTCGCCCGTGACGGCGACGTCCTGGCGGATCTTGCGGCCCGTGACGGCCGAGACGATGGCCGAGAGAATCGCCGTGCCCGCGCTCGGGCCGTCGATGTTGCCGCCACCGATGACGTTGATATGCACGTCGTAGTCGTGGATGTCCTTGCCCGTGACTTTGCGCAGCACGGATGCCGCATTGAAGACGGAATCCTTCGCCATGGAGCCCGCCGTCTCGTTGAAGCGCACCGAGCCCTTGCCGCGCGTGTGCGCGGGGAACGCAACAGCCTCGATCTCGATGACGGAACCGAGGAAGCCCGCGACGCCGAGGCCGAAGATATGGCCCTGCTCGGCCGTCGGCTTTGCCTTCTTCGTGACAAACTGGTAGAGGCGGCTGACCTGCGCGACCTCGTAGATGTCCTCTTTTTCGACCGTCAGCGAAGCGGAGGCAAAGGCCTCGGCCGCTGCTTCCTGGCGCGACTTGCCGGCCGCTTCGGCCGCGCCGATGGCTTTGGCGACGGCCTTGTCCTGCCCGCTGCGTTCGAGCGCGAGCGAATAGGCGTCGGCGAGGATGTTGATGGCCTTGCGGCCCTCGATGGTGTATTCGGAAATGAGATCGGCCACGCCATCCGCGAGCTGCACATGGAGTTTCGCGGCCGCGTTGTGCAGAATCTTGACGATGTGCGCGGGCGTCAGCGGCTCGAAGTAGATTTCGGCGCAGCGCGAGCGCAGAGCCGGGTTGATGTGGCTCGCATCGCGCGTCGTCGCGCCGATCAGCACGAAGTCA
>CACZFT010000102.1 GCA_902780535.1 uncultured Selenomonas sp.
GAAGTCCTGGAACTTCGAGAAGTCCGGTGCCTTGGAATCGAGGCTGAACGGGTTCTTGTCCGTGCCGCGGAGATCCGGGTTGTAACGGAAGTTCGCCCAGTAGCCGCACTCGACAGCGAGTTTGGCTTCGAGCTGGCTGTTGCCCATGCCCTTGCGGATGCCGTGGTTGATGCACGGTGCATACGCGATGATGAGCGATGGGCCATGATATGCCTCTGCCTCTGCGATGGCCTTGAGGACCTGGTTGTGGTCCGCACCCATATCGACCTGGGCCACGTAGATGTAGCCATACGTCATCGCCATGAGGCCCATGTCCTTCTTCTTCGTGCGCTTGCCGGAAGCAGCGAACTGTGCAATAGCAGCAGCCGGCGTTGCCTTCGAAGCCTGACCGCCCGTGTTGGAATAAACTTCCGTGTCGAAGACGAAGACATTGACATCTTCGCCGGAAGCGAGGACGTGATCGACACCGCCATAGCCGATGTCGTAGGACCAGCCGTCACCGCCGAGGATCCACTGCGAACGCTTGACGAAGTAGTCGCGCTCGTCGTAGATGGCCTTGAGGTCGGCATCACCCTGCTCTTTTTCAAGCAGGCTCGTGAGCTTGTCGGCGCGGTCGCGCGTGCCTTCGCCGTCAGCGATATGCTCGATCCAGTCCTTCATGGCTGCCTGGAGCTCTGCGCTGCCCTTGCCGGCGTCGATGGCTGCCTGCATGTTCGTTGCGAGGCGCTCGCGGATGGCTTTGACGCCGAGGCACATGCCAAGGCCGTACTCTGCGTTGTCTTCAAAGAGCGAGTTCGCCCAAGCCGGGCCCTGGCCCTTGGCGTTCTTCGTGTACGGCATGGCAGGAGCACTTGCACCCCAGATGGAGGAGCAGCCCGTAGCATTCGAGATCATCATGCGGTCGCCGAACAGCTGCGTCAGGAGCTTTGCATACGGCGTCTCGCCGCAGCCTGCGCAAGCGCCCGAGAACTCGAACAGCGGCGTCTCGAACTGCGAGCCGATGACCGTCGTCTTCTTGACCGGGTTCTTCTTCGGTGCGACTTTCGTCGTGTCGATGCCATAGTCGAAATACTTCTGGCGATCCTTCTCGGCATCCGTCAGCGGCGTCATCGTCAGCGCCTTTGCCGGGCAGACCTGCGCGCAGTTGCCGCAGCCGAGGCAGTCGAGCGTCGAGACGGCGATCGTGAGATGCATGCCCTTCGCGACCTTCGAAGCCGTGGACTGCATGCCTTCCGGTGCTGCCTGGAGTTCTTCGTCCGTCGTGAGGACCGGGCGGATGGCAGCATGCGGGCAGACGAACGAGCACTGGTTGCAGCCGATGCACTTTTCTGCATCCCAGGCCGGGACGTTGATGGCCGTGCCGCGCTTCTCATAAGCGGAGCCACCGACCGGGAACGTGCCGTCTTCCATGCCATGCGCGAAGTGCGAGACAGCGAGCTTCTCGCCTTCCTGACGGTTCATGACTTCCTGGATCTCCGTGATGAAGGCCGGGACGTCGCGCTTCTCTGCCGGTGCGTCCTTTGCATCCTTCCAGGCTGCCGGAACCTCGACCTTGTGGAGGGCAGCGATGCCCTGGTCGATGGCGCCCTGGTTCATGGAGACGACCTTCTCGCCCTTCTTGCCATACGACTTGACGACGGCGTCCTTGAGGTATTCGACGGCTGTGTCAATCGGGATGATGTTCGCGAGCTTGAAGAACGCGGACTGCATGACCATGTTGAAGCGGCCGCCGAGGCCGAGGCCCTTCGCGATGTCAACAGCGTTGACCGTGTAGAACTGGATGTCGTTCTCCGCGATGTAGCGCTTCATGGATGCCGGCAGATGCTTGTCGAGCGCGGCATCGTCCCAGACCGTGTTCAGGAGGAAGACGCCGTGCGGCTTGAGGCCGGCCAGCAGGTCGTACGCATAGACGTAGGACTGCTGCGAGCAGGAGATGAAGTCTGCCTTGTTGATGAGGTACGGGCTCGTGATGGGCTGCTTGCCGAAGCGCAGATGGCTCATCGTGATGCCGCCGGACTTCTTGGAATCATATGCAAAGTATGCCTGGGCATACATATCGGTCTTGTCGCCGATGATCTTGATGGCGCTCTTGTTGGCGCCGACCGTGCCGTCCGAGCCGAGGCCCCAGAACTTGCAGGCCGTCGTGCCTTCCGGCGTGAGGTCCACGTCGCTGTGCGTCGGTGCGAGGCTGAGGTTCGTCACATCGTCTTCGATGCCGATCGTGAAGCCGTGGAGCGGGTTGTCCGCCTTGAGGGCATCGTAGACAGCAAACACCTGATCCGGCGTCGTGTCCTTGCCGCCGAGGCCATAACGGCCGCCGACGATGATCGGAGCATTCTCCTGGCCATAGTAAGCCGTCTTGACATCGAGGTAGAGCGGCTCGCCGAGCGCGCCCGGCTCTTTCGTACGGTCGAGGACGGCGATTTTCTTAACGGTCTTCGGCAGTGCCTTGAGGAAGTGCTCGATGGAGAACGGACGATAGAGGTGCACGGAGAGGAGGCCGACCTTCTCACCCTGCTTGTTGAGGTACGTCGCGACCTCTTCTGCCGTCTGGCAGATAGAGCCCATCGCGATGATGACGCGGTCGGCATCGGGTGCGCCGTAGTAGTCAAACAGATGATGCTCGCGGCCCGTGATCTTTGCGAGGTCTGCCATAGCATCCTCGACGAGCTGCGGGATCGCATCGTAGTAGCGGTTGACCGCCTCGCGCTCCTGGAAGTAGATGTCCGGGTTCTGTGCCGTGCCGCGGATGACCGGATGATCCGGGTTCAGTGCGCGACGACGGAAAGCAGCGACCGCATCCCAGTCGAGGATCTTGCCAAGGTCGTCATAGTCCACAACTTCGATCTTCTGGATCTCGTGGGACGTGCGGAAGCCGTCAAAGAAGTTGATGAACGGCACGCGGCCTTTGATGGCGACGAGGTGAGCGACAGCCGAGAGGTCCATGACCTCCTGCACGCTGGCCTCGGCGAGCATCGCGCAGCCTGCCTGGCGAGCCGCCATGACATCCTGCTGGTCGCCGAAGATGTTCAGCGAGCTCGTCGCAAGCGCTCTCGCCGAGACATGGAAGACGCCCGGCAGCAGTTCGCCGGAAATCTTGTAGAGATTCGGGATCATGAGGAGGAAGCCCTGCGATGCCGTGTAGGTCGTCGTCAGCGCGCCCGCCTGCAGAGAACCATGGACAGCACCAGCTGCACCGGCTTCCGACTGCATCTCGATGACGCGGACCTTCTCGCCGAAGAGGTTCTTGGCGCCATGCGCCGCCATCTCGTCGACATGCTCTGCCATCGGCGAAGACGGCGTAATCGGGTAGATGGCTGCGACGTCCGTGAACGCGTAGGAGATGTAGGCGGCAGCGGTGTTGCCGTCCATCGTTTTCATCTTTTTGCTCATGTTGAAGCTCCCCTCTGATTGTTCCTATTGTGTCATTTGAGGTATACAAGGTATACAGAATACCTAAGCCTTATTCTACACGTTCGAAACGCAATTGTAAACACTTTCCGTCACGTTTTTATCAGAAATTCTGATTGTTGATTATGATTCCCTATGGTTTTCGCGGCTGTGGCGCCTTCCATAGGCAAAATATATGACGAGACCCGCTGCGCTCCAAATCCAGAAACGCTCCCAGGTCATCGACGAAAGGTTGTACATGATGTAGCCGCACGAGAGGATGGCAAGCCCGCTCATGACATGAATGGCCGGGCAGCGAAACGGGCGCCGCGCATCCGGCTGGCGGTGGCGCAGCACGACGACGCCGATGGCGGAAATAATGAAAGCAAACAACGTGCCAACACTGCACATTTCCGCGACGACGTTGATTGGCGTGAAGCCCGAAATCAGCGCGACCGCAAGGCCGACGAGAATCGTGATGCGATGCGGCGTCGCAAAGCGCGGATGGATTTTGCAGACAGCCTGCGGAATCAGGCCGTCACGGCTCATGGCGAAAAAAGCGCGCGTCTGCGCATACATCATGACGAGCAGCACCGTCGTGAGGCCCGCAATCGCGCCCGTGCCGACGAGCGCCGAGCCGAAGCGGTAGCCGAGCTCGCGCAGCACGAACGCGACAGGCTCGGCCGTGTCAAGCTCCGTATATGGCACGTTGCCCGTCATGACGGCCGTCACGGCGATATAGAGCAGCGTGCAGATCGCGAGCGACGCGATGATGCCGATGGGCATGTCGCGCGCAGGATTCTTCGTCTCCTCCGCTGCCGTCGCGACGGAATCGACGCCGAGATACGCAAAGAAGATGACGGCCGCGCCCGCCGAGACGCCCGCAAAGCCGAACGGCATGAACGGCTCCCAGTTCGTCACATCAACGGACGGCCCTGCGAGGAACAGGAAAATAAAAATGGCGAGCAATTTGACAGCGACGAGCGCCTTGTTGACCGTCACGCTCTCATGAACGCCGCGAATGAGCAGGAATGTCAGAAACAGCGTAATGAGGATGGCCGGCAGATTCACGAGGCCCCCATCGGCCGGCACCATCGTAAACGCCTGTGGCAATTCGATGCCCGCCGTTTTCAAAAGGCCGACGACATACGCCGACCACCCGCCCGCAACGGCCGACGCGCCGACAGAATATTCAAGCACGAGGTTCCAGCCGACGAGCCACGCAAAGAGCTCGCCGACCGAGGTGTAGGCGTAGGCATAGGCGCTGCCTGCCACCGGCACCATCGAGGCGAGCTCGGAATACGTCATGCTGACAAACGCGCACGTCACCGAGGCGATCAGGAACGACAACATGAGCGCGGGGCCCGCGTATTTCGCCGCTGCGACGCCTGTCAGCACGAAGATGCCCGTGCCGACGATGACGCCGATGCCGAGCATCGTGACGTCGAGCGCTCCCATCGCCCGCCGCAGATGCGTTGCTTTCGCGTCCGCCTGATACTCCTCGATGGCTTTGGTACGGAAAATATCCAAAATGAAACGACTCCTTAAAACATATCTCTGCGCCACAGCACATAGGCGCTCGTAATCGAAATCGCAAACGCAAGCACCATGACATAGAGGAACCCATTCGGATTCTCGGCGAGCGGCACGGGGACGTTCATGCCGAAAAAGCTCGACACGACCGTCGGGATGGCGATGATGATCGTCATGGCGGCCAAGAACTTCATGACGAGGTTCTGGCTGTTCGAAATAATGGACGAAAATGTATCGGCGATGCGCGCGAGAATCTTGCTGTACATCTCGACCATTTCGCGCGCCTGCTTGTTCTCGATAATGACATCCTCCAACAGGTCCTCGTCCTCTTCATAGACCTTGAGGATCGGCGCGAGGCTCTGGTTGTTGCGGATGCGCATGAGCTTGTCGAGCACGGCACCATTCGAGCGGATGGCCGCATTGAAATACGTCAGGCCCTTTTGCAGCGTCAGCAGGCGCAGGATCTCCGAATTCTTCATATCATGGCGCAGCTGTTCCTCGATTTCGTCCGACGTCTTCGAGATCTGGCGCAGATATTTCAAATAGTACGTCGCCGACTTGTAGAGGATCTGAAACAAGAAACGCGTCTTCTTGTACGTACGGAACAGCTTGGCCGTGCGCTCGTTGAACTCGCTGATGACAGGCGTTTCTTCGAGACAGACGGTCAGGATGAACTCGTCCGTCACGATGATCGCGAGCGGCAACGCGTCATAGCTGTCCTTGTCGCGGCAGACTGGGACATTCGTCAGGACCATGACCGAGTCGTCCTCGACGTCCGTATGCGAGCGCTCCTCATCGTCGAGGGCGGAGCGCAGGAAATCGGGATCGACTTCCGTCAGATTGCTCACGACTTTCAGCTCATAGGGCGTCGGATCAATGATGTTGATCCACGCCCCCTTCTCGAGCGTCTTGAGCGTGAGTTCCTGCAAAGGGCCGCTCTCCATCGACTTGTAAATCTTCAGCATGGATGGTTTCCTCCCTTTTCCTAGGAAAGCGCACCATCCAGGCCCATCTTTATCTATAAAATCCAGATCCGGCGAAGGACAGCGGCGCTTCCCCGTATGCAATTTTTCGTTTTGGTTTCGCTGAACTAGGGTGGTCGTCCATGTCCCTCACCTTCCTTTTTTCGTGGTTTTCGTGAAAATTTCCGCCCTTCATTTTATACCCCGTGCCCTGCTTTGTCTAGAAAAAAATCCGGCAGCTGCTGGAATCCAATGTTCCAGAAACTGCCGGATACTGTTTATGATATGTTTCATTCCGCCGAAAGGCCGAACATCGTGTCGAGCAGCGTTTTGCCGCTCGGCGTGCGAAAGACTTTTTCGCGGAACGACGCGATGGCGTCTTTCGAGAGGTTGTCCTCATAGGCATTGACGAGGAAGTCGGCTTCAAGCAGAATCTGCCAGTCGATGCCATCGACGCCCGTGTACGTGTGGTGGTGTGCGATCAGAAAGCAGACGCGGTCGATGACGCCCGTCTCGCACTCGCACGACGCGAGGAGTTCCCGCGCGGGAGCCGGACCCTCCTGCTCCTGGTATTTGCCCGCTGTGCTGCCGTATTTTTCTTCCGAAGCATGGATGCCGATGTCGTGGAGGATGGCCGCGAGCTCAAGTGTCTGCTGGACATCATCAGGCAGCTGCTCCATGCGACCGATTTCCGCGGCAAAGACATAGACTTTGAGGAAATGCTGGATACGCCGCGCATCACCGCGATCAAACGCGATCATTTTCTGGAGGACGGTGTCTGTCAACATAAATGGTTCTCCTCTCTCCCCGCAAGGCTCCCTCTGTTATGTAGTGACCCTTGTCAAGCAAAACTTTTCAAGGACCCATAATTTGCCGAAAGGCATTTTGAAAGAGCCCGAAGCAGTAGTTCAT
>CACZFT010000103.1 GCA_902780535.1 uncultured Selenomonas sp.
CAGCAGAAAGAAAAGCTCTTGGCAGAAGGCGTCAACTTGAACGATGACATGCATGTGGATCTGAAGCGGCATCAGTGGGAGGGAGCTTCAACGTGCATGGATTTGTCGAAGCGTTGATGAAAGTTGAGGCGATGATCTATCATGGCAGATATTACATTGGAAACGCGGTTGGTCAAGGATATCAAAGGGACATTCGTCGTGCCGTCCTATCAGCGCGGATATCGCTGGGGCAGGGACGAGGTGACGCGACTGCTCGATGATATTTATGAAAATCTTGGGAAGAATTATTGTCTGCAGCCTGTTGTCGTGGCGCGTCGCGGGGATGGAAGCTATGAACTGATTGATGGACAGCAGCGCCTGACGACACTCTACCTGATTCGGCAGTACATGCATAAAGACAGTGGCGGTTTCATGGAGGCGCCAAGTTTTTCAATCCGGTACGATACTCGCGAAGAATCCGAGACATTCCTTGACGATGTCGATCTAGACAAGCGGGATGAAAATATTGATTTTTATTTCATGTGCGGTGCCTATGAGACGATTCGTGACTGGTTTGAGGAAAGGGCGAAGGTAAAACCAAAGTCTGTAATTATGACAGGACTCAATACGGCATTTACGGACAGTGTTTCCATTATTTGGTATGAAGCGGAAGAACATGACAAGGAAGATTCCATCCGCATGTTCGAGCGCCTGAACATCGGCCGGATTCCTCTGACGAGCGCAGAACTTGTAAAAGCGATGTTCCTGAGCGAAGCCGCCAAGGGAAGCCTTGCTGCGAGCCGGCAGGAGGAGATTGCGTTGCAGTGGGACGATATGGAGCGGGAACTTCACCGCCCGTCCTTCTGGTCGTTTCTGAGCAATGATGAAGGCGTCGGCTATGGCACGCGCATTGACTTGGTGCTGGATCTGATTGCGAAAAAGGACGCAGATTCCAGAGAGAAGTATCAGACGTTCTTCACGTTTGCCAAATGGCGAGAAGAAGGCAGTCGGCCGCTCGAAAAAATCTGGGAGGAGATCTATCGGACGTTCCTGCTCCTGCTGGATTGGTATGAAGACCACGATCTGTACCATAAGATCGGCTACCTGATCGCCTCAGGGGCAGAGACGCTCGGGAGTATTTACGCTGCTTGGGAAGGCAAGGGCAAGCAGGCATTCCAGGATGCGCTGGATGCGATGATTCGGAAAAGCATAGAACTGGGCAACGACAGGGAGTATGGTGATCTCAGTTATGACCGGCGCGACGATTATGCGCTCATCAGCCGCCTGTTGCTGCTTTTCAACGTCGAATCGGTTCGTCAGATCAGGACATCGCGCTTTCCATTTGAAAAGTTCAAGCAGAAGGACGGCAGGAGCGGATGGAGCCTCGAGCATATCCATGCGCAGCAGTCGGAGGGCATGACGAAGCAGGAGACATGGAAGAAGTGGCTGGAGTACCATAAGGAATCCATCAAAGCCGTCGGCGGCCCATCCGAACTTGTGGAAGCGATAGAAAAAGCCAGCGAAAAGAACAAACTGTCGCGTGAGGAATTTGAAGCGTTGCACCAGCAGGCCATGGACTTGCTCTCAAGTGCCGGCAGCACAGAATATGTGCATTCCATCGCGAACCTGGCTTTGCTGGATGCGTCGGACAATGCTGCGCTGAGTAATTCTGCTTTTGATGTGAAACGCAACAAGATTGTGAAAATGGACAAAGAAGGCCGGTTCATTCCCTTTTGCACAAAGATGGTTTTCCTGAAATACTATAGCCCGTCCGACAAGACGGATCTGCACTTCTGGGGCGAGAACGATCGCAAAGCCTATGTCAGGGAAATGAAGAAAGTGCTGACCCCCTATCTGCCCAAGGAAGCGGCTGCGGAAAAGGAGATGGCGTGACATGGCAACAAAAGCGCTAAATTTCATTCAGATGTTCCAGTACACGTATCAGGACAGCCAGGGAACAGCACATGTGCTGGAGCGTATCGTCATCCCCATGATCCAGCGCGATTACGCGCAAGGCCGGGAGGATGCGCGCACGTGCGAGGTGCGCAAGCGCTTCCTCGATGCGCTGCACGAGGCGGTCATGGGAAAGCCCATCACGCTGGACTTCATCTATGGCGATATCAGCCCGGACGGCATCATGACGCCGCTCGATGGCCAGCAGCGGCTGACGACGCTCTTCCTGCTGCATTGGTATGCGGCAAAGAAGGCAGAGGTACCGGAAGGCGAGCTCGCATTTCTGAAGCATTTCAGCTATGAAACACGGGCAAGCGCACGCATGTTTTGCGAAAAGCTGGTTGACTTTGTTCCAGACAAGAACTTGGGCAAACCGATTTCCGAAGACATCATCGACCAATCATGGTTCCCGTTGTCATGGAAAAAAGACGCGACGGTCGCCTCCATGCTCGTCATGCTGGACGCGATCCAGAAACGCTTCGCAGATGTGCCGGATCTCTGGGCGAAGCTGCAAGGGGATGCCATCACGTTCTACTTCCTGCCGATTCGGGAGATGGGGCTGACGGATGAGCTCTACATCAAGATGAATTCGCGCGGCAAACCTCTGACGGATTTCGAGCATTTCAAGGCGGAATTGGAGCGCCGCCTGCGCCAGATCGACAAGGAGACGGCGCAGCGCATCATCTACAAGATTGATACGGTCTGGACTGATCTTTTGTGGCCGTATCGGGGAGAAAACAACATTATCGATGATGAATTCTTGCGCTATTTCCGCTTCCTCTGCGACATCCTGTGCTATCAGGAAGGCGATACGCCGCGGGGCAAGCCCAATGGAAGCTTTGATCTGCTGGCAAGATATTTCGACCCCGCGCAGGAAATGTCGAAAGCGCATGCAGACATGCTGGAACGCTGCTTCGATGCTTGGTGTGCGCTGAAAGAGGAAGGCGGTCCCTCGGCGTTTGTGAAGAAATTCTTGTCCGAAGAGCATCAGCCAGACAAGGTGAAGTTTTGGGATGACAAGACAGACCTGTTTCTGGAATGCCTTGCAGCGTATGGCGAAATGCGCGATGCCAGGAACCGACTGTTTCCTCTCAATAAGACCGTGCTGTTCTATGCATTTCATGTCTATTTGTTGCACAGGGACAAGATCACAACAGAAGCATTCACCGATCGCTTGAGCATTGTGGTGCACCTCTGCAGCAATTCGCAGGACGAGATCAGTGACAGTGAGAGTCGTACGGGCGGCAACCGTATGCCGGCCATCCTGCAGCAGGTGGACAGCATTATCGGGCGTGGAGAGATTTTGCAATCAGGGCTCGATCCCAACTTCAATGCCGCGCAGCTGCAAGAAGAAGCAGAAAAGCAGGCATGGACGGCAGAGCATCCGGAAGATGCAGAAGCATTGCATGCACTCGAAGATCATCCCCTGCTTTATGGGCAGATGGGCATCATCGGCCTCGAGCAGCCGGAACTTTTCCCGCGTTTTGCAGAGCTTTTTGCCTGTGACTGGGATGCCGTGGACTGTGCGCTCGTGGCTACGGGGGACTATCGCCAGCAGGATCGGAACAACTGGCGCTATCAGCTCGGCAGCAGTGGCGCAAATGGTGGCGGCGGCAGACGGATTTCCGTTGCTTGGCAGAAGCTCTTTCATCGGACGAAGGGAAATGAAGGTTCGTTCGAGCATACGGGCAAAGTCCTCCGGACGCTGCTTTCGCGTGTGGAACCTCTGACAGACGAAGCTCTGCACGAGGTTGCTGATCGCTGTTTGAGAGACTGCACAGCAGAGCAGCGGTATGATTGGCGTTATTACTACATCAGATACCCATCGTTCCGGCGTGGCCGGTATGGCACGTATGAGTGGGCAGATGCAGGAAAGCCCTATGAGTGCTTTGCATTCTGGTCAGAGTCGTATGCGTCGAGCCGGATGTGCCAGCCGTTTCTGTTCGCCATCGATCCGAAAAATGAAGAAGCCAAGGATGAATACAACCGGGTTCTACGCTACGGCAAGTATGCCATAGCGTGCGAAAATGACAGTTTTTCCATCTACGAGTGCGAGAACATCAAGGATGTTCGCGAGAAAGGCCTTGTGCCAGTGGAACGCCTTCCGATTCCGCAAGAACAGGGAATCGACACTGTGGACAGGATTGAACAGGGGAAGAAATGGCTGTCGGAAATGCGCAAGGGACTGGGATTCTGACGAAAATGACGTCCGTCATTTTCCCATGTATCGGAAATACGTCTCCCGCATTTCCTTCCGCGTCTTCGCTGCCGGCCAGAGTTCGCCAAGCGCGCCCTTTCGCATAGCGGCGGCGAGGTGGTCGTAGAGGTCGGGGATGGCGGGGGCGAGCTTGGCGATGAGTTCTTTTGCGTCCTGGCGGACGGTGTGGCCGTCGTGCGGGCACGGAGATTTCACGGGCGTGAAGCCGTGGTACTTGACCGCTTCGCGCGTCTCTTCCTCGCGGAAGTAGATGAGCGGGCGGATGACGGTGAGGCCGGTGCGGTCGAGGTACGTGACGGGCGTGAAGGTCGTGAGCTGGCCAGACCAGAGGAGGCTCATGAGGAACGTCTCGACGGCGTCGTCGTTATGATGGGCGTAGGCGATCTTGTTGTAGCCGTGCTCCGTCGCGTAGCGGTTCATGGCGCCGCGGCGGAAGAACGCGCAGGTGTAGCACGGCGTCTTGCCGTCCTGTGCCTCGATGGCGCCCGCGATATCGACATCGACGGTGTCATACGGGATGCCGAGCCCCGCGAGGAACGCGCCGATGCGCACTGTGTCGAATGGTGTATCGGGAAACATCGGGTTGATCGTGAGCGCGCCGAGCGCGAAGTCTTTGTGCAGCCGCTCGCGCAGGATGGCGAGCGCGTAGGCGAGGAAGATGCTGTCCTTGCCGCCCGAGACGCCGATGAGGATGCGGTCGCCATCCGAGATCATTTCGAACTCGACGACGGCGCGCATGAGTTTCGAAAAATAGCTTTGTGGCAGATTGATTTTCAAGGGGAACCTCTCTTTCAACAAAAAAGAAACAGCCCCATTATAATTGAAATCCGCGCGAAAGGGTAGACGGTTGCGCGGATTTTCGATATAATAAAAAGCAATCAGCGTTTTGACGAGGGAGGATTTTTCAAAACATGAAAAACACGAAACCCATTTACACGATCGGTCATCGCAATCCGGATACGGACTCCATCTGCTCCGCCATCGGCTATGCGCATCTGAAGCAGGCACTCGGCGAGAACGTCGTTCCGGCGCGTGCCGGCAAGGTCAATGCCGAGACGAAGTTCGCGCTCGAGCATTTCCATGTCGAGCAGCCGCTGCTGCTGACAGATCTCTATCCGCGCGTCAAGGATGTGCTGCTCGATTGCAAGATCGTCGTGAAGCAGCATGACACGCTGCGCCAGCTCGGCGAGATTATGCGCGACCATGACCTCCGCTCCGTGCCAGTCACGGACAGCAAGGGCATCCTCGTGGGCATCGTGACGGTTTCCGACCTCGCCAAGCGCTATTTTCAGGAACTCGGCATGGCGAACCTCGCCGACATGCGCGTGCGCTATCGTGACATCATCGCGGCCATCGACGCGAAAGTCCTCGTCGGCGGCGTTGAGAGCGACTTCATCAAGGGCGAGGTCCGCATCGCGGCGGGCTCGCTCAAGACCATCCAGGCGCACATCAAGGAGAACGACATCGTCCTGATTGGCGACCGCCACGACGAGACAATCATCGACTGCGTCAAGCAGGGCATCTCCGTCCTCATCGTCACGGGCGACGGCCGCGTTTCGGCCGACGTCATCGAGGAGGCGGAGAAGCGCGGCATCTTCGTGCTCTCCACGCCGTATGACACGTACACGGCCGCGCGCCTCATCAACCAGTGCGTGCCGGTGCGCCGCATCATGCATCAGGATCCCGTCTGCTTCAAGCCGCTCGATCTCCTTTCGGACATCAAGGGCACGATGGAGGAGACGAATTACCGCAACTATCCGGTCGTCGAGAACGGCCGCCTCGTCGGCATCGTGAGCCGTGACAACCTCACGATGCCGGAGCGCGACCGCGTCATCCTCGTCGACCACAACGAGCGCGGGCAGGCCGTCGAAGGCATCGAGGCTGCGAAGATTGTCGAGATCATCGACCACCATCGTCTCGGCGGCATCCAGACGAGCGAGCCGATTTACACGCATGCCGAGCCGGTCGGCTGCACGGCGACGATTGTCGCGAACATGCACTGGCATCGCGATATCGACATCCCGCAGTCCATCGCGGGTCTGCTGCTCTCGGCCATCCTTTCCGACACCGTCCTCTTCAAGTCTCCGACATGCACGCCATATGACAAGAAGACGGCGGAGCGCCTCGCGGAAATCGCGGGCGTCGACATCCAGGAATATGGCATGGCCATGTTGAAGGCGGGCTCCGGCATCGGCGACATGACGCCGATGGAGATTGCGAAGAATGACCTCAAGGAGTTCACGATCGGTGATTACCGCATCATCGTGAGCCAGATTTCCGTCATGGATACGAAAGAGGTCATGGATCTTGAGCCGCAGCTCATCGAGGCGATGTCGACGATCTGCGAAAAAGAAGGCTTCGACATGAGCCTCGTCATGGTTACGGACATCCTCGAAGAGGCGACGTACCTTCTCTATGCAGGCTCGCCGAAGACGCTGATCGGCGAGGCATTCAAGAAGGATGCGAGCGGCACGCATGTCTACCTGCCGGGTGTCATGAGCCGCAAGAAGCAGATCATCCCGCCGCTCTCCGAGGCCGTCAAGCGCATCGAGAAGAAGTAAGGAACTACCGAAATATTGTCATTTCGCCGCTCCTGCAACCTGTAGGGGCGGCTTGCGGGCGCGGGCTCAGGAAAGACGAAGGTGCTGACGTGCCGCATCGCGAACCTCTTGGCGCATGGCGTCGCGCCGTACCGCATCCTCGCCATCACGTTCACGAACAAGGCCGCGACGGAGATGCGCGACCGCGTCGACCGCATGATCGGCGACGCCGCGAAGGACGTCTGGCTCAGCACGTTCCATGCGTTCTGCGCGCGCTTCCTGCGCCGCGAGATCGAGGCGACGGAGCTCTACAAGCGCAACTTCGTCATCTACGACACGAGCGACAGCCAAGCCGTCATCAAGGACGCGCTCAAGAAGCTCAATCTTGACGAAAAGCAGTACACGCCCGCGAGCGTTCTCTCGGCCATCTCGAACGCGAAGAACCAGATGCAGGGGCCGCACACATTCAAGAAACTCGCGGACGGCTTCTTTCAGGAAAAGGTCGCCGACATCTATGAAATCTACCAGAAGCAGCTGCGCGACAACAACGCGCTTGATTTCGACGACCTGCTGATGGTCACGGTGACGCTGCTCGAAGAAAACGAGGACATCCGCGAGAAGTACCAGCGCCGCTTCCAGTACATCCTCGTCGATGAGTATCAGGACACGAATGGTGCGCAGTACCAGCTCACGAAGATTCTCGCAGCAGGCCATCACAATCTCTGCGTCGTCGGCGATGCTGACCAGTCCATCTACGGCTGGCGCGGCGCCGACATCCGCAACATCATGGATTTTGAAAACGACTACCCGGACGCGACGACGATCAAGCTCGAGCAGAACTACCGCTCAACGAAGACGATTCTTGCGGCCGCGAATGCCGTCATCGAGAACAACACGGAGCGCAAGAAGAAGGAGCTCTGGACAGAGAACCCCGAGGGCGAGAAAGTCACGACGTACCAGGCGATGGACGAGCGCGACGAGGCGAACTTCATCGCGACGACGATTCGCAAGCAGAAGACGATTTTCAATGCCTCGTATGGCGACATGGCGATCCTCTACCGCACGAACGCGCAGTCCCGCATCCTTGAAGAAGGCCTCATGAATGCGCACATCCCCTATACGATGGTCGGCGGCCTGAAGTTCTACGACCGCAAGGAGATCAAGGACATCGTCGCCTATCTGCGCGTCATCTTCAACCCGCTCGACAGCGTGAGCCTGCTGCGCATCATCAACGTTCCGAAGCGCGGCATCGGCCAGACGACGGTCGACAAGCTCATGAGCTATGCGGCGGACGCGGGCCTCACGCTTTTCGACATCATCTCGAACCCCGATGCGCTTGCGATGGTGCCGGGCATCACAAGCCGCGTCAAGAAGCCGCTCGAACTCTTCACGACATTCATTTTCAACACGATGGCCATCCAGAGCAACCTCTCGATGGACCAGCTCATCGAGCGCGTCATGAAGGAATCCGGCTACCAGCGCGAGCTCGAAGAGGACAAGAAGCCCGAGGCGAAAGACCGCCTCGAAAACCTCAAAGAGTTCGTCGGCATGGCGAAGGAGTTCATGAAGAACGAGGAACAGCCGACGCTCGAAAACTTCCTCGCGCAGCTCTCGCTCGTCTCCGACATCGACAATGCCGACATGGAGGACGACCGTGTGACGCTCATGACGCTGCATGCGGCGAAAGGCCTCGAATTCCCGATTGTCTTCATGGCAGGCATGGAGGAAGGCATCTTCCCGCACAGCCGCACGCTCATGGACAACCACCAGATCGAGGAGGAGCGCCGCACCTGCTATGTCGGCATCACGCGCGCTGAGCGCAAGCTCTACATGACGTATGCGCGCACGCGCACGCTCTACGGCCGCACGAACGGCAACCCGCCCTCGCGCTTCCTCGCGGAGATTCCGAAGGAATACCTCGAAGAACTCGTGCCGCGCCGCAACGCCTATGGCTTTGCAAACGCGAACTCGTATGGTGCGCAGCAGCGGCAGGGCGTCATGACGTTCAGCAATTCGTCCGGGCGGGGCTTCGGCAGCGCGCGCGGTACGCATTTCACAGGACGCCCGCAGTCGGCGCTCGAAGCCATGCAGTCGCTTGCGCAGCGGCAGGTGAACCAGAAGCCGGCTCCCGGCGTCATCCGCCCGGATCTCACGGTCGAGTGGCGCGTCGGCGACAAGGCAAAGCACGGCAAATGGGGCGTCGGCACTGTTGTCTCCGTCAAGGGCAAGGGCGAGGAAGTCGAGCTCAAGATTGCATTCCCCGACCAGGGCGTCAAGGGCCTCATGCAGAAATATGCGCCGATTGAGAAGGTCTGAAAAAGAAAATGCAGATTTTCGGAAAAAAGTTGTTGACATCGCAGGCGCAAAAGACTATAATACATCTTGTCGTTGAGAGATACGGCAGGGCATGACTCACTAGCTCAATTGGCAGAGCAACTGACTCTTAATCAGTAGGTTCACGGTTCGATTCCGTGGTGGGTCACCATTTGAAAGCACAAGGCTTGTACCACAGGGTATGAGCCTTTTTTGTCGCCTGCGGGAAATTGAAAGCCTCCCTCTCAGACAATGTCATTAAGTTAAGGGCCAGGCCCCCTCTAGAGGGGGCTGTCAGCGAAGCTGACTGGGGGAGTAGTTGGGAGCTGGAGACAAACAGATATACAGGACGTTGCTAAAAACTTTGGCTCAATCATTTTTTCTGTGGGATGAATGATGCACAGCGAGTCAATGGCGACTCATGTCGATGAGCTTCAAGAAGAAGTATTCATCGTCAGGATA
>CACZFT010000104.1 GCA_902780535.1 uncultured Selenomonas sp.
AGACGCGCGTCACGATGCGCGCCTGCTCGATTGACACAAACCGCGGCTCCGCCAGCATCGCGTCACGCAGCCGCCCGATGCGCTCCGGCATCGGAAGCTCGTCGATGGCCTTCGCCGAAAGCGACACCGTTTTTTCCGCCTCGTTCATCATTCTCTCTCCTCTCAATTTCGTATTTTTTCGTGTTTTCACGATTCTTTCCGTTTCTTGAGATAAATATAGCACAGGCAAATTCGTTTGTCAATATTTTCTCTGCCTCTTGCCACGTTTGATATGATGGAAGAAACGACATTTTTCAGAAAGAAGGTCTTCCCATGCAGAAACGTCCCTTCCTTGACCTCGTGCTTCTCGTGCTGCTGCTCGTCGAGCTTGCGAGCTTCTTCGTCTCCAGCCGCGTGCATGAGGTGCTCGGCGTCGCGTTCGTCGTGCTCGTATTCGTGCATCTCTGGTGGAATGCGGGGTTCTTCCGGGCGCTTGGGCGCGGAAGGTATCCGTGGCGGCGCCTGCTCGGCACGGTCGTCGCCCTCGCCTTTCTCATCGACATGGCCGTGATCGCCGTCTCGGGCGTCGCGACGTCGCACTTCCTTTTCCCCTCCGTCCATCTGCCACGCGGCGTGAACTGGCGCTCGCTCCATCTCGGCGCGGCGGCGACGGCCGCGTTCCTGCTGTTCCTTCACGGCACGCTCGTTGGCGGACGCTATGTGAAAGGCTGGAAACTCCGCACGGCCGCCGCTCTCGTGCTTGTGCTCGCCATCGGCGGCGTCTTCGGTCTGCCGTATCTCGACCGCTGGCAGCGCGAGGTGCATGTGAACCGCCCGATGGCTATCGCAGGCGAAAAGGCCGCGCTCCCCGGACGGACGGTCGTCGTGTATTTCAGCCGCGCCCATAACACGGACTTCCCTGACGATGTCGATGCCGTCTCGGGTGCGTCGCTGATGTGGGATCGCAGCCGCCTGCCGAAAGGGCCGGGCTGGAAGCAAGTGCGCACGTCCGTTGACCTCGTCGGCAACGCCGAACTGCTCGCCGACATGGCGGCCGACGCGACGGACGCCGAGCGCATCTTCCTCCAAACGATGCAGAAGTATCCTACGAGCTACCCCGAAACGACGGAGATTGCCAAGGAGGAATTTGCGAGCGCCACGTTCCCCGCACTCCAGCCGCTCCGCGCCGATGAAGAAGCGGCGCTCCAATCCGCGGACAACATCATCCTCGTCACCCCGCTCTGGTGGGGCACGCTGCCGCGCACGGTCGAAGGCTTCGTGCGCAGCCACGCCCACGATTTCTCAGGCAAGCGCATCTTCCCCATCATCACCCATGGCGGCACCGGCGCGGGCGAAAGCGCGAACGTCCTGCGCGATGCCGCCCCCGACGCCGACCTCGCGCCCGTGCTCGACGTCTACAGCAGCGACGTACCGGGAGCGCGCGGACAGGTCGCGGCGTATCTGAAAGCGAACAGCGAAAAACAGTAATTTTCGAGCAGCAAAAATGCCATGCTTCAAAATGTTCCACGTGAAACATTTTAGAGCATGGCATTTAATCTGGCAAAATGTGACATTCGCGATATGCTGCCAATTTTCCAGAAAGTGCATGGTCTCGATTTTTTTCCGGCAGAGATTCGCCCATGGACAATTTTTTGATGACGTCTTTCATCAACTGCATATCAAAGCCGCGTTTCTTTGCCAGCTTATACTCTCGTTTGAATTGTATCGTCACTCTGACGGCATACTTTGTTTCTCTCATTCCTCACGCATCCAAATCCGCAAACAGTTCATCCAGATCATGATATTCCTTGACATTCGGATCATTTGCCATACGCTCCGTTTCGAGCATCGCAGCGATGGTTTCCTCGTTCGGTTCCTCGCGAAGGGAAATATCAAACGGGATGCGCCCCTCACGCAGGGACTGGCGCACAAAGACGTTGAACGCCGTGGACAGGTTCATGCCGAGTTCTCCGAAAAACGCATCTGCCCGCGCCTTCAAGTCGGAATCCATGCGGATGCTGATATTCGTCGTTGCAGCAGCCATGAAAATCATCTCCTTTGCCTTATTATACAGCAAATGCACGTAAGATACAATGAATTGCACGAAAAATACTCTTTGATTCATTGTTTTTGCACGACATTCACGACCACAATCTCCGGCGCGGGCCCGACGCGGTACTGCCCGCCCCAGGCACCGTAGCCGCTCGTGACGATGGCGGTCATGCGGCCGAAGAAGCGTGTGCCGTAGTCGAAGGGGAAGACGCGCTGGACGAGCAGACGGTTCGGCCAGAACTGGCCCGCATGCGTATGGCCTGCGAAATAGAGGTCGGCGCCGTCACGTGCCGCCTGCTCCATGCGGACGGGCTCGTGCTCGATGACGATTCCGAACGGCTGCTCCGTTGCAGAAGTTTCTGCGGCCGTTTGCCCTGCCGACAATGCCCTGCGGTTTTCCGCCTCCGTATGATAGAGTGCGTCGAGCCAGCCCGATACCTGCACGCCGGACGCGGCTTCGCGCGTTTCGCCCGAGAGGACGCGGATGCCCGCCGCTTCGAGCAAGGCTTTCTCGCGCGAGACGTCGAAGCCATAGTGGTCGTGATTGCCGAGCACGGCAAACGTGCCCCACGCCGCCTGCATGCCTGCAAGCGCCTGCAGGCTTTTTTCGCGCAGGACGGTGTCGAGATCGCCGTCGATGATGTCGCCGCCGAGCAGGATAAGGTCGGACGCGAGATTGTTCATGTCACGCACGAGCTGGCGCGCGACGGCCGGGCCCATCGAGACGCCGAGGTGGATGTCGCTCGCAAAGGCGACGGTGAACGGTCGCGGGATGGATTTCGTCGTCTCAACCGTCACGCGCCGCACGCGGTGATGATGGCCCCGCCAGATGCCGACAGCCATCCAGAGGACGAGCACAGCAGTCTCCAGCCAAACGCAGCCGCGCAGGAGCGAATCGCGCATCGCCGCAAGCGGCGGCGCAAGGCTGACGGCGCAGAGCACGCCGAACGGCACAAGCAGCACGAGCCCGTCATAGAGCACAAAGAACACATACCCGCCGACGCGCCCGAGCAGGCGCACGAGCGGGAGCGGCATCCGCGCGGCCAGCGTATGCGGCACGACGAAAAGCCACGGCAGCACGAGGAACACCGCCGCCCCGCCCGCCACATCGAGCCCCGGCCAGCCGATGCACGCCGCCCGCCAGAGCAGCAGGCTCACGACCGTGCCAAGCATGCCGAGCACAAGATAAAAGAAGTTGCGGCTATGCTTCATAAAAAGCCCTCGCTTTCCCAAAATGTTCCACGTGGAACATTCGTTTCACGCCAGCATCTGGCACCACGTTGCCGCATCATCATAGAACGCCCGGAGCGGCTTCGTCATCGTGCCGGCCGCGCGGCGGATGAGCGCGACGTCCCACATCGGATGCTCGTCGAATGGGATCCTGCGCAGCGTTTCGTCGCCCATGTCGTGAAAGATGAAGTCCATCGAGACGGTGTTGGCCGTCCGTTCCTTGCAGAACTTGTAGCAGAGGCTGAAGCCGCTCGTCTTGAAATAAAAGTCCGGCTCCACGCCCTCCTGCTGGCAGAGATTCGTCAGGATGCAGTGGATGACGAAGTTCTGGTTCTCGATGATCAGCGGCTCCGCAAAGACTTCGCGGATGGAGACGGTCTCTCGCCCATAGAAGCGGCTGCCCGGATGCGCGATGAAGAAGATTTCTTTCGAGAACAGCGGCGTATAGTCGAGCGCGGGGTCCTGCTTGCAGACCGGCACCATGCCGATGTCGTACTTGCCTTCTTTGACATCCTTCCCAATATAGATGTCAGGATACTCCATGTAGTCAAGATGGAGGTCGGGATGATGCGCTTCGAACGTGCGGATGAATTCGGGCGACAAGAAGCGCAGGATGCCGAACGCCGAGGCGAGGCGCAAAAAGCCCGCGTTCTGCTGCACCATGTCGTGGATGGCGGACACCGCGCTTTCGTAGCTCGCGACGATGTCCCGTGCCGCCACGAGCAGCCGCTCGCCGTATTCCGTCGGCACGATGCCCTGCTTCGTACGCGTCACGAGCGGCGCGCCGATTTCTTCCTCCATCTTTCGAAGTGCCTTGCTCGCGCCCTGATGCGTCAGGAACGATGCCTCGGCCGCCGCCGAAATGCTGCGCTTTTCGCAGGCGAGCAAGAAGCACTGCAGGTCCCGGATCGTCATACGCCCCACCTCCATGTTTTCAAGTTCACTTTACGCCGAAAACAAAAAGAAAGCAAGGGCGGCAGAGAGCCCCTGCCGTCTTTGCTTTCGGATGATGTGGTTTTGCTTACTCGGCGTCTTCCGTCGTGCCAGGCTGCATTTCCTCGTACGTCATCGTGTCCTGCTCGCCGTCGCCGATGAAGTTGCAGAACGGATGCTTCTCGCGATAGAAATTCAGCGTCAGATACGGATGCTTGTAATGGCCCGCCGCATCGAACTCGTACTTGTAGTCGATGATGTCTTCAAGGTCGATGTCGGCGTAGGCGATGCCCTCTTTGCCCGACGGCACATAGTCGCCGATGACCTGGCCGCGCGGATTGATGATGGCCGTGTGGCCCTGCTTCAGCGTCTTGAAATACGCGAGGCGGTCCTCTTCGAGGTTGCCGTTTTCGTCCGTGCAGAGCATGTTGTAGAGGTAGTCGTCATAGACGGACGACGTCATCAGCACGAACGTGCCCGTCTGGATGGCATACGCCTTGCTTGCGATGTCATCGTCGAAGAAGCCGGGCCACGAAGCGACATGCACCTGCTCGTTCTGCGCATTCATCGCCGCGATGTCGAGCGCGACATCATGCTCCCAGCACTGGCAGCCGCCGAGGCGTCCGATTTCCGTGTCAAAGACCGGCATCATCGAGCCCGAGCCGTCCCCCCAGACGAGGCGCTCCGCGACCGAAACGCGCATCTTGCGGTGCTTGCCCATCAGATTGCCCTTGTTGTCAAACCAGAACTGCGTGAGGTAGAGCGAGCCGCCGTCTTTCTCCGAGCCGGAGATGCAGACATAGATGTCATTGTCGCGCGCCGCCTGCGAAATCTTCGCGAGCGCATCGCTCGGCACCTCGACCGCGTTCTTGTAGAGCTTGTGATAGAAACGCGGCACGTAGTCGAGCGCGCGTCCGAGGAACGCGAACCACGGATAGCCGGGCAGGAAGCCCTCCGGGAAACCGATGAGCTTCGCGCCGTTGTCGGCGGCTTCCTTGATGATCTTGACGGACTTCTCCACCGTGGCAGGGAGATCGAGATAAACCGGGGCAGCCTGGACGGCGGCGACTTTGTACTTCGGATAATTTGCCATTGCGTGTTCCTCCTCGAACAGATGCGACAGTCAAATGCGTAGTGAAATCATCAATCCCGGGAAACAAAAAGAGGCGCCTGCAAGAGGAAGTGGAAAAACTTCCTTCTTTGCAAGACGCCTTTGTCTTTGTTGTCCCTATCATAGCCGAAGCGGAGGAAATGCGCAAGCAACGAACGGTTGACAGGAAGAAACCGCTGGTTGCAGGCTCTCGTCAAGCTGTCGGCGCGGCCGGAAATGCTTCTTTCAGAAACGCAATGAGCGTCCGCTGGTCCTGTGTCATCTGGCGGCCGGTCTTGGTGAAAACGGCCGGATGCTGGACGAGGCCGTCGATGGGGATGGCGGTGAGGGCGCTTTCGGGGAGGACGGCGCTGCCTGTGATGATGCCGCAGGCGATGCCGCGCGTGACGAGGTTCCAGATGGTCGAGAGGTGCGGCGTGTAATGGAGGACGTCGAGCGTGCGGCCGGCCTTTCGCGCGATATCGTGCAGGCGGCGCGTGATCGTGTAGCTGTCGTCGAGCAGCACGAGCGGCTGCGCGGCCGCTTCGTCGAACGACACCTGCGTGCGCGCGGCAAGCGGATGGTCGCGCCGCACGCAGAGGCAGAACGGCCACGGCGGCAGATGGCGCGCCGTGAGCGCCATGCGTGGCAGGCCGTCATGCACGACGGCGACGTCCGCTTCCTCGTGCTCGACGAGGTCGAGCGACGCCGTGCCCGACGCCTCGATGATGTCGAGCCGGATCTCGGGATGCGCCTTGCGGAACTGCCCGAGCAGCAGCGGCATCAGCACCGTGCCGACCTGCATCGGCAGCGCGAGCCTGAGATCCTGATGCCGCCGCGCGAGTTCCGCGACATGGCTGTCAAACCGCGCGACTTCCTTGAGCATCCGCGCGACCTCGGCATAGAGCGCCTGCCCGTCCGCCGTCAGCACGATGCCGCGCCCGACGTGGCGCAGGAGGTTCAGCCCTGTCTCCTGTTCGAGCGTCTGCATCGCGAGCGACAGCGTCGGCTGCGCGATGTGCAGCTCGTCGGCCGCGCGCGTGATGTTCTGGTAGCGGCCAACGGCCTCGAAATACGTCATCTGCTGAATCGTCATCCTGCATCCCTCCTTCCCCCAGTATAGCAGATGCATCAAAGAATTCATAGACTGCACCAATCAATAGATTGCAAAGCAGTATTTTTCATTTCCCTGCCGCTGTGCTAAGATAGAATTGTCCGAAAAAACAATCGTCTTTTTGATGAAGGAGGTTTGATCCATCATGAAGAACGAAAATGCGCAGAAATCCCTGTTCGGCCGGATGGCCGACACCGCAGCGCGCTGGGCAGCCAACATGATGCAGTGTGCGGGCGAGGAGGTCCGCTGCTACGAAGAGGCGTGCCAGAAGCTCGGCGGTGAATCCGCTCCCTATGAAAAGGCTCGCAACGCCCGCCTCGACAAGACCGGCAGCCTCTACGACGCCTACTTCCCCGAGCTCGGCGAAGTGCTCTGATTTTAAAGTTCCTTAGCAGCGTTCTGCATGTTTGCTCGGCTGCATCATCAAACTACTCCCCCAGTCAGCTTCGCTGACAGCCCCCTCTAGAGGGGGCCTGGCCCACGCGCCACGCACGAAATCATCCTTCGTGCGCGGCGCCTTTCTTCGTCCGTCCGCCTCACAAAAACATTTCACGTTTCTCTGGCAGGAACCCATCCCCCCTTTGGCGAATACATAAATAACAAATTCTATGCGTTCAAATAAAAACAAGACCAAAGGAGTGATACCATGCCATCTACACCCACGCTCTTCAACGACAACGGCTTCCACAGCATCAAGCTCAAGATGTGCCTGATCCTGCTGCCGGCCATCCTCATCGGCCTCATCGTCATCACGGGCGTCGCCGCCTACAGCAGCTACAGCGACATTTCCGAGCTCTCCACGAGCAGCATGCAGCAGACGCTGAAAACGAACAGCGCCGAAATCCACGAAATGCTGAACCAGATGGAAATCGCCTGCAACCACATGGCCTACAACGCCGGCTATGACTACAAGGACGAGAGCGAGGAGGATCTCGCGAAAGACATCGTCGACGAGCTCGATGAGCAGTCCCTCGCCAACGGCGGCGGCCTCTGGTTCGAGCCTTACGCCTATCGCGCGGACAAGGAGCTCGTCTGCCCGTTCACGTTCCGCGAAAACGGCAGGCTCAAGACCGATTTCAACTACGTGCAGGAAAGCGGCTCCTACCTCAAAGAAGACTGGTATACCGGCGGCAAGAACGCCAGCAAGGGCAAGCCGTTTTTGACCGAGCCTTACTTTGACGCCGCTGCCAAAACCGTCATGGTCACATTCGCAGCGCCCATCACGGCCGAAACCGAGGGCGGCGGCGAGCGCACCATCGGCGTCGCCACCGTCGACATCTCTCTGAAGCAGATTGCCGACATCATCGACGACATCAAGGTCGGCGAAACCGGCCACGCCTACCTCGTCACGGACAAGGGCGTCTACATCGCCGGCGTTCCGCAGGAGCAGCTCGAAAAAGGCGCGAATGCCACCGAGGAACAAAACACCTCCCTCGCCGCGGCCATGAAAGAAGCCATCACGAAGGACTCCGGCGTCACCACGTACAAGGATGACAACGGCGAAACGCAGGTGCTGACGTACACCACGATGAAAGACACGGGCTGGAGCCTCGTCCTCGTGCAGTCGCAGTCCGAGCTCTACGCCGGGGCGCGCGGCCTCGTCTGGCGCCTCATCGCCATCGCCGTCATCGTCCTCGTGCTGCTGATGCTCGCCGCCTACCGCACGATCGAAGACCTTGCGCAGGGCAACTACGCCCGCGAAGGCAACCAGCCGAAGAGCAACGACGAGATCGGCCTGCTCGGCCTCGCGATGGACAAGATGTTCGAAGAGACGAAGGACGTCCTGCACCGGATCTCCGGCCAGGCCGACCACATGACGTCGTCGAGCCAGACGCTCGGGGCATCGGCCGACCAGCTGCAGGAAGGCTTCACATCCATCGAGGAAAAGATGGGCTCCATCAACGAAGCCATGATGACGGCCAGCTCGGCGACGGAAGAGGTCAACGCCTCCGTCGAGCACGTCTCGAATGCCATCCACGAGCTCTCGAGCGAGGCGCACGACAGCCTGCGGCAGGCCGACGACATCAAGAATCGCGCGCAGGATGTCCAGACGCAATCCACGGAAGCCAGCCGCTCGGCCGAAAAGCTCGCCACGGAGTTTTCCACCAAGCTCGCGGCCTCCATCGAGCAGGCGAAGACCGTCGAGCAGATCGGCACGATGGCGACGGCCATCTCCGGCATCGCCGAGCAGATCAACCTGCTCTCGCTCAACGCCTCCATCGAGGCTGCGCGCGCCGGCGAGTCGGGTCGCGGCTTCGCCGTCGTCGCTTCGGAAATCGGCAAGCTCGCGCAGGAAACGGCTGAGACCGTCGAAAAGATCCAGCAAACCATCCAGGCCGTCCAGACCGCCTTCGCCGGCCTCTCCGGCGACGCCAAAGCCATCCTCGGCTTCCTCAACGACACGGTTGCGCCGCAGTACGACACGTTCGTCAAAGTCGCCGAGCAGTACGGCACCGACGCCGAGACGTTCCGCAAAGTCGCCGAGCACATCGCTGCGACGAGCCGTCAGGTCAACGAAACCATGACGCAGGTCAGCGGCGCCATCGAGCAGATTGCGAACTCCGCGCAGGATACCGCCGAGCTCTCCTCGCAGGTATCGAACGCCGTCGACCAGGTCTCCGGCTCCGTCGAAGACGTCAACACCATGAGCCAGCAGCAGTCCGCCGCGGCCAAAGACCTCCACGAAGTCGTCAGCCACTTCCGGCTGAAGAAGTAACCCATCTGCGGCTCCGTACAAAAAAGCAACGGCCGCAAGCCATCGCGTTTCCGAAAACGCGGGACGGCTTGCCGGCCGTTGCTTTTTTCGCTATGTTGCTGCCTTTCAAAAATCAGTACAGCCGTTCGAGCACGCTGTCATCCATTTTGAACGCATGCGCGTCGTCGGGGAACGTGCCGTTCTTGACGGCTTCGTCGTAGGCATGAAACGCTGCCTGCATCTCCCCGCCGAGGTTCGCGAAGTGCTTGACGAATTTCGGCGTATAGTCGGAGAACAGGCCGAGCATGTCCTGATAGACGAGGATCTGGCCGTCACAGCCGTCGCCGGCGCCAATGCCGATCGTCGGGATGCGGAGCTCTTTCGTGATGAGGCTGGCGAGCGGTTTCGGGACACATTCGAGCGTGAGGGCGAAAGCACCCGCCGCCTCGACCTTCTTCGCATCTTCGAGGAGCTCTTTCGCGCGTTCTTCGTTCTTGCCCTGCACTTTGTTGCCGCCGAAAGCATTGATGGACTGTGGGGTGAGGCCGATATGGGCCATGACGGGGATGCCGCAGGCCGTGATGGCCTGAATCTGCGGGCAGACGGCGGCGCCGCCTTCGAGCTTGACGGCATTGGCGCGGCCTTCCTTCATGAGGCGGCCAGCGTTGTGCACGGCGAGCTCGATGGATTCCTGATACGACATGAACGGCATGTCGATGACGACCATCGTGTTGTGGCAGGCGCGGGCAACGGAGCTGCCATACGTAATCATGTGTTCCATCGTGACGGAGAGCGTGTCGGGCAGTCCGAGCATGACGTTGCCGAGGGAGTCGCCGACGAGGATGCCGTTGATGCCCGCGGCTTCTTCGAGCTTGGCTGTCGAGTAGTCGTAGCAGGTCAGCATCGAGATTTTCGGCTCTTCACCCATAAGTGTGGGTGAAAAATTAGCATCAGCATCGCCTCAAGCCGCGTGATTCGTGGCTCGAGGACGATTCGGCAATGGTACGACAATA
>CACZFT010000105.1 GCA_902780535.1 uncultured Selenomonas sp.
CGT
This sequence comes from uncultured Selenomonas sp., assembly GCA_902780535.1. Lineage (GTDB taxonomy): Bacteria > Bacillota > Negativicutes > Selenomonadales > Selenomonadaceae > Selenomonas_C. The sequence continues at coordinate 4 of CACZFT010000105.1, forward strand.
CGGCCTCGGCGCTCCGTACTGGGATATGAATGCACGCGGCACGATCATCGGCATCACGCGCGGCACGACGAAGGCACACATCGTCCGTGCAACGCTCGAATCCCTCGCTTATCAGACGAAGGACGTCCTCGATGCGATGGAGAAAGACTCCGGCGCGAAGCTGAAGTCCCTCAAGGTCGATGGCGGCGCTTGCGCCAACAACCTTCTGATGCAGTTCCAGGCGGACATCCTCGAGTGCCCGGTCGATCGCCCGCAGATCATCGAGACGACGGCGCTCGGCGCTGCGTACCTCGCAGGCCTCGCGGTCGGCGTCTGGAGCAGCAAGGACGAAGTCAAGACGGCTTGGAAGCTCGACACGCGCTTCGAGCCGACGATGGAAGACGCAAAGTCCAAGAAGCTCTACAAGGGCTGGCAGAAAGCCGTCAAGCACTCCATGAACTGGCTGGAAGACGGCGAAGAAGAGTAATTTTGTGAACTGAGCCATCACCCCGGCCGCACAGGCGGCCGGGAGGGTGGCGTCCGATATCATCCTATTTACTTAAAGGAGGATTTCTACCATGGTAACAGGTACGGAAAACCTTTTGGGCGAGTTCGTCGGCACGATGGTGCTGCTCGTCTTCGGCTGCGGCGTCTGCGCAAACCTGACGCTTGAGAAATCGAAAGGCCAGGGTTCTGGCTGGGTCAACATTGCCATCGGATGGGGTTTCGCCGTCACGCTCGGCGTCTTCACGGCGACGACGCTCGGCGCTCCGCAGGGTGACCTCAACCCGTCTGTCACGTTCGCGAAGATGCTCGTCGGCATCTACACGTTCCCGCAGTTCATCATGACGTCCATCGTCCAGATCCTCGGCGGCATCGTCGGTGCAGCCATCGTCTGGCTCGCTTATCTCCCGCATTGGGAAGTCACGAAGGATCCTGCTGCAAAGCTCGGCATCTTCTGCACGGCACCTGCCATCCGCAAGATTGGTCCGGCGTTCCTCTGCGAGTTCATCGCGACGTTCTTCCTCGTGTTCGTCATCTGGATGATCTTCTCCAAGAGCTTTGCATACGGCTTCCCGGGCGGCGTGGCAGATGGCTTCGGCCCGTACATCGTCGGCGTCCTCATCTGGGCTCTCGGCCTTTCGCTCGGCGGCCCGACCGGTTATGCTATGAACCCCGCCCGTGACCTTGGCCCGCGCATCGCGCATGCCATCCTCCCGATTGCTGGCAAAGGCGGCTCTGACTGGGGCTATGCCTGGGTCCCGGTCGTCGCTCCTCTCTGCGGCGCAGGCTTCGCCTATGTCGTTGCAACGGCACTCGGTGCTTTTGCATAATGATTTGATAGCTTGATCCGCCATGGATCTGCTATAGATTCCAGTTTCACATTTCCCAATTTCGGGGAACAGCAGGTTCCCCAAGGCTTGATTACCCCTCTTTTATCCCTTGTTGTTGGAGGCTTCCTGGTTCGTCGGGAAGCCTCCTTTTTTGTTGGCGCAACTTGTACGGAATCGAAAAGGAACGCATCCATTTAGCAAGTTTATAAAGAACATCTTTATAAACTTGCAAATCAAGAAGAGTTTATATATACTATAAAAAGAGGAGGGAAAAGCAATGATTGTGAGGCCTTTTTATCTGGAACAACTTCGGCGCTGGCGCGAAAAAGACGTCGTCAAAGTACTGACGGGCATTCGCCGCTGCGGCAAATCAACGTTGCTTTCCATGTTTCGCGAGGAGCTGCGGCAGAGCGGCGTACCAAAAGAAAACATCATTTCGTTGAATCTTGAGGGGATTGAGGGCATCGACATCACGGAGAGCCGCCAGCTCTTGCAATATTTTGTCGAAAGGATTCAGCCGCGCGGAATGAACTACATCTTCATTGACGAAGTGCAGCAGGTGGAGCATTTCGAGAAGGCAGTAGATGCTCTTTACGTCCAGGAAAACTGTGACGTCTATATGACAGGCTCGAATTCCAAACTTCTTTCTGGCGAGCTTGCGACGTTGCTTTCTGGAAGGTACGTGGAAATCCGCATGCATCCGCTTTCCTTCTCAGAATTTGTGTCGGCGCATCCTGGGAAAAGTCTCGAAAGGCTTTACCAGCAGTATCTGACGAAAAGCTCTTTTCCATACGCATCCATGCTTGACCAGTCCAGAGACATCCGGCAGTACCTGTCTGGCATCTATGATACGGTCATCTTGAAAGATATCATCGGGCGCCGGAAAATGGTGAATCAGGCACTCTTGAAAAAAATCACGCGGTTCTTGTTCGACAACATTGGGAATCCATGTTCCGCGAAAAAGATTGCTGATACTTTGACATCCATGGGGAGCAAGACAACCATTCCGACCGTCGAGAATTATCTTGGCGCACTGCAGGATGCGTTCCTGTTCTACCGGGCAGACCGATATGACCTCAAGGGCAAGGAGTACCTGAAGACAGGCGGAAAATATTATGCCGTTGACCTCGGATTGCGCCAGATGGTGCTGGGAAACAAGCCGATGGATGCAGGACATATGCTGGAAAATGTTGTCTACCTGGAGCTCCTGCGTCGTTACGATGAGGTTTATATTGGAAAGGTCGGAACTGCAGAAATCGATTTTGTCGCCGTGCGCGATGGGGAGCCGTGCTATTATCAGGTGGCATACACCGTGATCGATGAAGATGGCAGAACGCTCAGAAGAGAGCTCGCACCTCTCTGCGCGGTCAGAGATTACTATGAGCGGCATCTTTTGACGATGGATCTCGTGCCGCCCGCTTCGCATGACGGCATCCGACAGGAATACGTACTTGACTGGCTGGCCGACGAGGGGGCAGAATAGAGATGGTTATCGATTTTCCTTTGGAAGTTTCCTGATCTGTCGGGAAACTTCTTTTTTTCTTTTGGAAATCATTGGCATTCATGATATAATAAGGGCAGATTATTTTGGCAGGTGAGGAAAAACCATGCAGAAAAAGTATATTCTGGCACTGGACTCGGGCACGGTCAAGAACCGGTCGGTCATCTTCAACCGCAGCGGCGAGATGATTTCGTATGCGGAAAAGAAGATCAGCACGTTCACGCCGCATGCGGAGTGGATCGAGCAGGATGCCGACGAGATCTGGAGCACGCAGCTCTGGACGGCGCGTGAGGCGATCCGGCTCGCGGCCATCGATTTCCGCGAGATCGCAGCCGTTGCCGTGACGAATCAGCGCGAGACGACGGTCATCTGGAACCGCACGACGGGGCGGCCGCTCTATCCCGCCATCAGCTGGCAGTCGCGCCAGACGGAACCCATCTGCGAGTACCTGAAGCAGCAGGGGTATCAGGAGGAAATCCGGCAGAAGACGTCACTCGTGCTCAATCCGTATTTTTCGGGCACGAAGATTGTCTGGCTGCTCGACAACGTGCTCGGTGCTCGCGAGATGGCGGAGCAGGGAGAGCTCTGCTTCGGCACGATCGACACCTGGCTCATGTGGAAGCTTTCGGGCGGCGAAATCTTTGCGACGGATTATTCGAATGCCTCGCGCACGATGCTGTTCCACCTCCGGCATCTTTGCTGGGATGATGAAATCCTGGAGCACCTGCGCATCCCGCGCGCGATGCTGCCGGACGTCTATCCGTCAAGCCATCTTTTCGGCTACACGGATGCGACGCGCTTCGGCGCGGCCATCCCGATTGCGGCGTGTATCGGCAACCAGCAGGCCGATCTCTTCGGACAGGCATGCTTCTCGAAGGGCGACGCGAAGAACTCGTATGGCGAAGGCTCGTTCTTCCTGATGAATACCGGGAGCGACATCATCCACTCGCAGAACGGTCTCATCACGACGATCGCCTGGGGCATCGGCGACGAGGTTACGTATGCGCTCGAAGGGTCGATGCTCGTCTCGGGATCGAGCCTCGAATGGCTCAAGCACGGCCTCGGCATCCTGAAGTCGATGCCGGATTCGGAATGGGTCTCGAAGCTCGTGCCCGATGCGGGTGGCGTCTACTTCGTGCCGTCGTTCCGCGGGCTTTCGGCGCCATATTGGGACACGAAGACGAGCGGCATGATCATCGGGCTCAAGGAGGGCACGCAGCGTGCGCACATTATCCGCGCGGCGCTTGCGGCGCTCGCCTATCAGGTGCGCGACGTCTATGAGGCGCTCGCGTCGGATGTCAAGAGCTCGATTCCCGCGCTGAAAGTCGATGGCGGCGCGGCGCAGAACAACCTGCTGATGCAGTTCCAGGCCGACATCCTCAACATGCCTGTCATCCGCGCCTACACGACGGAGACGACGGGCCTCGGCGCGGCGTACCTTGCGGGCCTGACGCTCGGCATCTGGAAGGACATCGACGAGCTGCGCTCCATCTGGCATGCCGGTGTGCGCTACGAGCCGCGCATGAGCGAAGAACAGCGCACAGCGCTTTACGACGGCTGGCAGAGTGCCGTGTCGAAGGTGCTCGGGTGGGATTGACACTGGAAATACGAACAACTTCGCGAGAAACAAAAGAAAATTCTGGACACGTGAGACACGTGTCCTTTCTTTTTTGCCCGTGAACCGATAGAATGAATACGTAATCGGAACGATAGAGAAAGAAGGACCCGCATGAAAGCAAAAGAAATCCTCTCCCACGTCGATCACACGCTGCTGAAGCAGACGGCGACGTGGCAGGACATCCAGCGCATCTGTGACGAAGCCGTGCAGTACCACACGGCGACGGTCATGGTGCCGTCGTGCTATGTGAAGCGCATCAAGGATGCCTATGGCGCGAAGCTCAAGGTCGCGACGGTTGTCGGCTTCCCGAATGGCAACGCGAATACGGCGGCCAAGCTCGCCGAGACGGCGCAGGCGCTCGCGGATGGTGCCGAGGAAATCGACATGGTGCTGAGCATCGGCTGCCTCAAGGCGGGCGAGACGGATTTCGTCACGGACGAGATCCGCGCGCTCAAAGCGCTTTGCGGCGACCGCGTGCTGAAGGTCATCGTCGAGACGTGCTTCCTGACGGAGGACGAGAAGATTGCGGCTTGCAAGTGCGTGACGGAAGGCGGCGCCGACTTCATCAAGACGTCGACAGGCTTTGGCACAGCAGGCGCGCAGCTGGCGGACATCGAGCTCTTCAAAAAACACATCGGCCCCGGCGTCCAGATGAAGGCCGCTGGCGGCATCCATACGCGCGAAGAAATGGAAGCATTCCTCGCGGCGGGCTGCACGCGCCTCGGTGCGAGCGCAGCCGTCAAAGTTCTCAAAGATGAATACGACAAGGAGGAAAAATAAGATGAAGGACACTGGCATCAAGCGCGCGTTCGTCATCGTGCTCGACAGCTTCGGCATCGGTGCCGAGCCCGATGCGGCGGATTTTGGCGACGGCGACTGCAACACGCTGCGTTCCATTTCGGGCGCAAAGGAATATGACACGCCGAATCTTGCAAAGCTCGGCATGTTCAACATCGATGGCGTCGGCTGCGGCAAGCCGACCGAGCATCCGCTCGGCAGCTTTGCCCGTCTGCGCGAGCTCTCGCGTGGCAAGGACACGACGACGGGCCATTGGGAAATCTCGGGCATCGTCTCCGAGCGTCCGATGCCGACGTATCCGAACGGCTTCCCGCCCGAGGTCATCGCGGAGCTCGAAAAAGCGTTCGGCAAGAAAATCCTCTGCAACAAGCCATATTCCGGCACGCAGGTCATCCACGACTATGGCCGCGAGCAGAAGGAGACGGGCGGTCTGATTGTCTACACGTCAGCGGACAGCGTCCTCCAGATTGCCGCGCATGAAGATGACGTCCCCGTTGAGCAGCTCTATGACTACTGCCGCACGGCGCGCAAGATCATGCAGGGCGAGCATGGCGTCGGCCGCATCATCGCGCGTCCGTACATCGGCGAATATCCGAACTACACGCGCACGCCGCGCCGTCACGACTTTTCGCTTGACCCGACGGGCGATACGATGCTTGATGCGCTCCAGCGCAAGGGTCTCGCGACCATCGGCGTCGGCAAGATTTCCGACATCTTCGCAGGCCGCAGCGTCAGCCGCACGCTCGGCATCAACAAGGACAACAACGACGGCATGGAAAAGACGCTGAAGGTCATGGACGAGGACTTCACGGGGCTCTGCTTCGTCAACCTCGTCGATTTCGACATGACGTACGGCCATCGCCGCAACATCGCGGGCTACGCGCAGGCAGCGACGGATTTCGACAAGCAGCTCGGCGAGTTCATGAGCAAGATGCATGATGATGACGTCCTCATGATCACGGCCGACCACGGCTGCGACCCCGGCGCGCCGGGCACCGACCACACGCGTGAGTACGTGCCCCTGCTCGTCTATGGCAAGCACATCAAGGCAGACAACAACCTCGGCACGTATCCGACCTTCGCTATGATCGGCGCAACGATCTCCGATATGTTCGACGCCGATTTGAAGACGAAAGGCGAGAGCCTGCTGCCGCGGCTGTTGAAGTAACTACAAGCTTTTGTAATGGCATTTAGTTATAGGGCAGGCCCCCTCTAGAGGGGGCTGTCAGCGAAGCTGACTGGGGGAGTAGTTGGATGCTGGAACCAAACAAATATGCGGAAGGTTGCTAAGGGACTTTAGCAACGACTGCATTCTTGTCAGGCAATCGCATCCTACTACTCCCACCACCGCTTCGCGGTCCCCCTCCCTCTAGAGAGGCTGCTGAAAAAGTCCCTTTAGTGGGTCGATTCTTATTGGTACTTCCTGTATAATAGAAGTATCAATTTGCAGGAGGCCCGACCGTCATGCTGAAT
>CACZFT010000106.1 GCA_902780535.1 uncultured Selenomonas sp.
GGATGGTCGGGCGGCCCCACAAAAGGCGCGTCTCGCGGCCGAGGATGACGTTGTTGCGGTACGTCTGGATGTTCTGGTGGATGCTCAAAACGCGCGGCAAACGGGCGCGCAGGAGCTTGACGAGTTCGCGTTCATGCGGCAGCTTTTCCGTCGCGGTGACGAGCACGACCATATCGCCATCGAGGCCGACGCGGCCGACGACATGGCGCAGGACGCCCGTATGGCGGTCTTCATTGTAAACGGGGATGCCGAGCTTGGAGGCTATGTCGCGCACGGCATTGACGATGTCGTTGTTGCCCTGCCGCTGGATGCGGCAATCCGTCGTGTCGATGATGCGGTGGCTGCCCTGCGCAAAGCAGCCGATGACAGTATGGCCTTTGTCGCGGCCAATCGGGAACTGCATCTTGTTGCGGTAGTTCCAAGGCGTCGCCGCGCCGATGGTCGGGAGGACGTTCAGGTCTTTCTGCTTGCCGATGCGCGTGACGGCATCAATGATCTGCTGGCGCTTCGCGCGGAGCTGCGCCATGTAGTCCATATGCATGAGCTGGCAGCCGCCGCAGTCCGCGTAAATCGGGCATGGCGGAGCCACGCGGTCGCGGCTCGCTTTCAAAATCTCGACGACATGGCCGCGGGCGTAGGATTTCTTGACGTCGTCAATGGCGGCGCGGACAGTCTCGCCCGGGAGAGCGTTCGGGACGAAGACCGTGAAGTCGTCCTTGCGGCCGACACCCTCGCCGCTGGTGCCGAGGGTGTGGATCTGGAGTTCGTAAGTTTTGCCCTTTTCGACAGGCACTTGATGTTTCATACGGATTCCTTTCTTTTTCAAAAATCAACGTGTTCAAAGAGCTCCATCGGCGTTTCGAGCAGCACTTTCGCGCCGTGTTCCACGAGTTCTTCTTTCGGGCGGAAGCCCCAGAGGACGCCGACGGGGAGGAAGCCGGCGTTGTGGGCTGTGTCCATGTCGACGCTTGTGTCGCCGAAGTAGGCGACGTCGGCCGGCGCGACGCCGAAGCTTTCGGCAATCATCAGGACTTTCTTCGGGTCGGGCTTCCGCGGGAGACCCTTCTGGTCGCCCATGACGCTCTCAAAAGTGCCCGCGGGGAACATGGCGCTGACGATGTCTTCTGCGGCAGACTGGTGTTTGTTCGTGCAGATGCCGAGGGGGATGTGGCGTTTCTGGAGCTCCGCGAGCATGTCCGGGATGCCGTCGTAGACGTGGGTCTTGTCCTGCGTATGCTTTGCGTAGATGTCTTTGTAGCGCGCAAGGGCTTCGTCGACGAAGGCGGGGTCGCTCCCCTGCTCCTTTGGCAGGCAGCGCTCGATGAGCTTGCGCGAGCCGTTGCCGACAAAGTAGCGATACGGGTCGACAGGGTGCGTCGGGAAGCCGTAGCTTTTGAGCATCGCATTTGCGCTGTCGGCGAGGTCTTCGAGGGAGTCGATCAGCGTGCCGTCGAGGTCGAAGATGGCCGCTTTGTACTGCATAAAGGTTCCTTCTTTCAAAAAACCTTCCCATCCATGTGACGGGAAGGTTTTTTCGTTCTTGTGAAATTCTCTTACTTCAGCTTTTCCACGAGCATCTTGTTGACCATCTGCGGGTTGGCCTTGCCTTTCGTGGCTTTCATGACCTGGCCGACGAGGGCGCCGAGGGCTTTTTTCTTGCCGCCCTTGTACTCTTCGACGGCTTTCGGATTCGCCGCGATGGCCGCGTCGACGGCCGGTTCGATGGCGCTCGTGTCCGTGATCTGGACGAGGCCCTTGTCCTTGACGATCTTTTCCGGGGCCTCGGGGTTCGTCCACATTTCCTTGAAGACCTTTTTCGCGATCTTGCCGGAAATCGTGTCCTTCATGATGAGCAGGATCATGTCGCCGAGGCGCTTGGCGTCGACCGGGGACTTCGTGATGTCGATGGCCTCTTCGTTGAGGTTCTTCGAAAGGTCGCCCATGATCCAGTTCGCCGCGAGCTTCGGGTCGGCGCCCGTCGCGACGACGGCGTCGTAATACTCGGCCATCGCGCGCGTGCTCGTGATGATGCCGGCGTCGTAGTCCGAGAGGCCGTAGTCCTTTTCATAGCGGGCGCGGCGCGCATCGGGGAGCTCGGGGAGCTCGGAGCGGTATTTCTCGATGGTCTCGTCGCTCGTGATGATTGGCGGCAGGTCCGGCTCCGGCATGTAGCGGTAGTCGTGCGCGTTTTCCTTGCTGCGCATGGAAAGCGTGATGCCGCGCGCAGGGTCGAACGTGCGCGTCTCCTGCACGACGTGGCCGCCGTCCTCGAGCACTTCCGTCTGGCGCTCGATTTCGTAGTTGATGGCGTCTTCGAGGCTCTTGAACGAGTTGATGTTCTTCATCTCGGTGCGCGTGCCGAGCTGGTCGCTGCCCTCGGGGCGGATGGAGACGTTGACGTCGGCGCGGAGGTTGCCCTCCTCCATGCGGCAGTTCGAGACGTCGATGTATTCCATGATCGCCTTGATTTTTTCCATGTAGACGCGGGCTTCCTCGGCCGTGTGCATGTCCGGCTCGGAGACGATTTCGAGCAAAGGCACGCCCGTGCGGTTGTAATCGACGTCGCTCGAAATGGAATCCTTGATCGTCGTGCCGGAATGGACGAGCTTGCCGGCGTCTTCTTCCATGTGGATACGCGTGAGGCGGACGCGCTTTTTGCCTTCGCTCGTGTCGATGTCGACCCAGCCGTGCTCGCAGATCGGCAGGTCGTACTGGCTCGTCTGCCAGTTCTTCGGCAGGTCCGGATAATAGTAGTTCTTGCGGTCGAACTTGCTGTACTTGTTGATTTCGCAGTTCGTCGCGAGGCCCGCCTTGATGGCGAACTCGACGACGCGCTTGTTGATGGTCGGCAGCACGCCGGGGAGGCCGAGGCAGACCGGGCAGACATGCGTATTCTGGTCTGCACCGAATCCCGTGGCGCAGCCACAGAAAATCTTCGTCTTCGTTTTCAGCTCGCAGTGGATTTCAAGGCCGATGACGGCTTCGTAGTTCATGCCTGTTCCCCTCCCAGTTTCGCCATTTCGTTGTGATAGTTCTGGCTCTGCTCATACGTGTAGGCCGCGCGGAGGATGGTCTCCTCGTCGAGCGCCTTGCCGATGATCTGGAGGCCGATGGGCATGCCCTTCGAGCTCCTGCCGCACGGGAGGGAGATGCCCGGCAGTCCTGCGAGGTTCAGAGGCACGGTGCAGATGTCCTGCAGGTACATCTGCAGCGGGTCGGAAATCATCGAGCCGATTTCGTACGCCGGCGTCGGCGCCGTCGGGCACATGATGACATCGACCTTTTGGAAAGCTTCCGTGTAGTCCTGCTGGATCAGCGTGCGGACTTTCAGCGCTTTGAGATAGTAGGCATCATAGTAGCCCGCGGAAAGCGCGTAGTTGCCGATCATGATGCGGCGCTTGACTTCTTCGCCGAATTTTTCCGTGCGCGTGTTCGTCATCATTTCGACGAGGTCGGCACCATCGACGCGCGCGCCGTAGCTGACGCCGTCGTAGCGCTGGAGGTTCGTCGCAGCCTCGGCCGGAGCGATGAGGTAATACGTGGAAATGGCGTATTTCGTATGCGGCAGCGAAATCTCGACGATCTCGGCGCCCATGGAGCGATACTGCTCGATGGCGTCCTTGACCGCCTTTTCGACCTCGGGGTCCATGCCGTCCGTGAAATACTCTTTCGGCAGGCCGATCTTGAGGCCCTTGACGTCTTCGCGCAGCGCCTTCGTGAAATCGGGCACGGGCGACGGCGACGATGTCGAATCCATCTCATCGAGGCCGGAAATGACATTGAGCACGTTCGCCGCATCCGTGACGTCGCGCGCGAGCGGGCCGACCTGGTCGAGCGACGAAGCATACGCCACGATGCCATAGCGCGAGACGCGGCCATACGTCGGTTTCAGGCCGACGACGCCGCAGAACGATGCCGGCTGGCGGATGGAGCCGCCCGTGTCGGTGCCGAGCGCCCAGATGGCCGTGCCGGATGCCACGGCCGCCGCGCTGCCGCCCGACGAGCCGCCCGGCACGCACTTCGTGTTCCACGGGTTGTGCGTGACATGGTAGGCCGAGTTCTCCGTCGAGCCGCCCATCGCGAACTCGTCGAGGTTCGTCTTGCCGAGCAGCACCGGGCTCTCGGCCTTGACCTTCGTCATGACCGTCGCGTCATACGGCGGCACGAAGTTGTCGAGGATTTTCGACGCGCACGTCGTCTTGACGCCTTTCGTGCAGATGTTGTCCTTGATGGCGCCTGGGATGCCTTCGAGGAAGGCGACGTCTTCGCCCGCCGCAATCTTCTTGTCCGCGGCTTCCGCCTGCGCGAGCGCGGCGTCGCGCGTCAGCGTCAGGTACGCGCCGACCTGCGGCTCGACGGCGTCAATGCGCGCGAGCACGTCTTTCGTCAGCTCGACGGAGCTGATTTCTTTCTTCTGAAGCATGTCGTGGAGGACATGCGCTGGTTTCTCAAAAAGGCTCACAATGGTTCCTCCCCTGCCTCAGTCTTCGAGCACTTTCGGCACCTTGAAATAGCCGTTTTCTTTGAGCGGCGCATTCGAAAGCGCTGCCTCGCGGTCGAGCGACGGCTTCACTTCGTCTTCGCGGAACACGTTCGACATCGGCAGCGCGTATGTCGTCGGCTTGACGTTCTCCGTATCGACTTCTGAGAGGTTGTCCATATACGTGAGAATCGCGTCCATCTGCTGGATGTACGTTTCCTGCTTATCTTCGGGAACCCTGAGGCGCGAAAGAACTGCCACATTCTCGAGATCTTTCTTCGTGACTTTCATCTAGAGATTCACCATCCAATCATCAGATTCTTTCTGGCAATACAGTTTTTATTATACCGCCTCGGGAAACGAGCGTCAACGTTTCGCACCGGTGTTCCCCCTTGATTTTCAATGTCCGACATGATATACTCAGGGTAAGCAAATCATGTGTAAGGGACATGAAAAAGCCGAGAAAGCCCGCTCCTGACTGGATACCAGGAGCGGGCTTTTCCTATGCGCAGCAGAACTGCGCTGGCACAGGGTGCCACGTCACGGTTGCTGATGCCGTTCCAGTGCCTTGAGAATCACAGCGACGATTAGGCCGCCGAGGATACTGATTCCCAGATTCAGCAGAATGAGTGTAAGGGACACATGAAAGCCTCCCCTCTTTGCCTGTTTTCGGCTTGGATGGGGCCGTGGCATTTCCAGTATAGCGAAAACCGTACGAAATCGCAATGCAAAAAAGAAGCGCTCCCGAGTTACCAGCTCGAAAGCGCTTCTTTTTGGTGCGTTGATGGCACTAAAGTTCTTTTGACATCTTTATCCTATCACAAAAGACGTTCCAAAGCAAGCATCGATGCCTTTATCCCACTTTTTCCAGCACCCAGAGATACCCCGTGAAATCGCTGTTGATCTTGTCGATGTTGATGCCTTCCTGCATGAGCTCGTCGCCGTAGAACGTCTTGCCGACGAGCGTTTCGGCACCCGTGCTGTCAGGGTCGTGCGAGAGGGACTGCGCCGGATAATACTCGGCGACTTTGTACTGCGCGTCGGGGTCGAGGCCTGCGAGGCGCAGGCGGCGGATCGGCGTGCAGGGCTCGGAGAGCGCCTTGAAGTAGAACAGCGCGACCTCTTTTTCGTCCTCGGACGTGAACATCCAGGCCGTCTCGTTCTTCGTGCCTTCAAATGGAGAGATGAGGCGCGTGTACGTGCCGAGCTGGATCGTCGGGCGCAGGCGCTTGTAGAGCTTGATGTGCTCGCGTACCTGCTGCTTTTCCGCGTCGCTCATGCGCGTGATGTCCATCTCATAGCCAAAGCAGCCCATCATCGCGCAGAACGCGCGCGTCTGCATCGGCGTCACGCGGCCGACCTGATGGTTCGGCGTGACGGAGACATGCGCGCCCATCGTGATGGGCGGGAACGCATAGCTCGTGCCCGTCTGGATGCGCTGGCGCTGGACGGCGTCCGTGTCGTCGCTCGTCCACGTCTGCGGCATGTAGTAGAGCATCGCGGCATCAAAGCGACCGCCGCCGCCCGAGCAGCTCTCAAACAACACGTCGGGGAACGCTTGCGTGATGCGCTCGAGCACGGAGTAGAGGCCGAGGATGAAGCGGTGCTTCGTCTCGCGCTGATGCTCGGGTGCGCGGCCCTCGGAGAACGCCTCCGTCAGATGACGGTTGAAGTCCCATTTGACATAGTCAATCGCGCCGCTCGCGAGGATGTCGCTGACGGACTTCACGATGTAGTCCTGCACGTCCTTGCGCGAGACATCGAGCACGAGCTGATGGCGGCCGAACGAGCACGGATAATCCTTGACATGAAGCGCCCAGTCGGGATGCGCGCGGTAGAGGTCGCTGTCGACGGAAATCATTTCAGGCTCGAACCAGAGGCCGAACTTCAGGCCGCGCTTGTGCGCCGATTCCGCGACGCCTTCGAGACCGCCCTTGAGCTTTTCGCGGTTGACGGTCCAGTCGCCGAGCGAGCTATTGTCGTCGTTGCGCTTGCCAAACCAGCCATCGTCGAGTACCATGAGCTCCATGCCGAGGTCGGCGGCGCAGGCCGCGAGGTTGTCGAGCTTTTCTTCATTGAAATCGAAATACGTCGCTTCCCAGTTGTTGACGAGGATCGGGCGCACGCGGTGCTGGTACTTGCCGCGCAGCAGATGGTTGCGGTACGCCTTGTGGAACGCCTGCGACATGCCATTGAGGCCGTCGTGCGAATAGGCGCGTCGTGCCGAACTGCTCGACCTCCGTCGCCATACGGAAGCTGCCGCTGTAGATGAGGGAAAAGCCATACACATCGCCAGAAAGCTCGCCCGTCTTCGGCCGCGCGAGCGCGAGGAACGGCGACTGCTGGTGCGAGCTCGCGCCGCGCGTGCTGCCCGTCTCCATCACGCCGCGCATCAGGCGGATGCGCTCGAGGTTGCGCTCGGACGCATGGCCGCCATAGAGGCTCAGGCGGTCGAAGTCATGGTCGGGGAAATCGAGCGACAGGCTTGCGGCGTTCTCGAGGCGGATGCTCTCCTTGCACGTATTCACGTAGCGCACAGAGCGCGTCAGCACGCCGTCGCCCTCGAACACGGTATAGGAAAGAATCGCCTTCATGCGGCCCTTCGTGTCGGACAGCGTGATTTCAAGCGTCTCGGCCTCATCGTCCTTCGCATAGAGCGCAGGCAGGCCTTCGAGCGCGGGCTTGCCCTTCTTGATCTCGTAGCCCTCATACCAGAGCTCGATGACCGTCGTGCCATCTTCGAGCACGACCTCGAGCGACGAGATGCGGAAATCGCCGTGGCCGTTCGTCGAGATTTCCTGCGGCACGACATCGAGCGAGAACGTGCGCTCGTTCTCATACGCCGCCGGCTGCGGCGAATTCGCGCGGTCGAGCGCCGGCCGCAAAGCACTGCCACGGAACTCGTGCAGCGGGCGGCCGAAACTCGATCTGGATGACGTAGCTGTAGCGGTCGTTCTTCAGATGGAAGACCTGGGTTGCTTTATCAAAAGTAATCATGATGGACTCCTCTTTATGTTACATTCTATTACAAAGCAAATATCATCGATTGCGGAATGCTTCGAAATCGGAAGCCTCCCTCTCAGAGGGGAGGGGGACCGCGTTAGCGGTGGTGAGAGTGTCGAAGGTAGTACGTGAATCCAAAAGCGATTGTGCAGTCGAAGATCCACCGCTTGCGATTTCTTCGACTGCACAATCGAGCAAACCGCTACAACCTACCTTCGACACTCCCCCAGTCACGCTTCGCGTGCCAGCCCCCTCAGGGAAGGGGCCTCCTCACAAAGCCACGCTCGGCAAAAGATGAACCGCTTCCTCAGATGCCCCGGAACGAGAACGCAAAATGCTTCTTTTCGTTCTTCACCGTATACTCTTCGAGCACGGGTGCGCCCCAGCTGTCGTCGCCGCCGACGCCGGCTTCGCCGAGCGAGGCGCGCAGGTACGTGTGATGCACGGCAGGCAGGTCGTAGGGGTGGCGCGCGTTTTCGAGCTCGTGCGCGTTATACGGCAACGCCGATGCCTCGAACGGCGTCGCGCCGAAAATCTTGAGCCCGCGACCGCGGCGATCCGTGACCGTCATCCAGCGGATGCCCGTATGGTTGCCGCACTCCTGCGGCGCGAGATACGGTTCGAACTCATCGGCTGTCGTCGTCTCAAACACGCCGAGGCGCGCGCCTTCCGAACGGTCGCAGTAGTTGTCGAGCGGGCCGTTGCCATAGAAGCGAACATGGTCGTAGTCCGCCGAGAGCTGGAACACCATCGCATAGTCCGGGAACTCCGGCAGGCCGGGGGCCTTGTCGTAGTCCATCGCGACATCGACGATGCTGCCAGGCTGCACCGTATACGTCACGACGCACTGCGCGGCAGGGCTCGTCGCGAGGTCGTAGGTAAAGCGCACGGAAAGCGTCTCGCCCTTCTTTGCGTCGTATTCCGCCGTGCCATTCGCGCCGAACCACTTGTACTCCGTCCAGTCCTTGCCCGGCTCCTTGACCTCGGTCTTTGCACAATGGCGGTAGAGGCTTGCGAGCTTCCACTGGGCGAGCAAGAAGTCGCGGCCGTTTCCGTGGTCATTGTCAATCGGCGCGCGCCAGAAGCTCGGCACCGGCGCACTCTCAATGAGCTCGACGCCATTGTATTTATAGGAAGTCAGATTGCCAGCCGCGCTCGAGAACAGGATTTCAAAGCCCTCACCCGAAACGCCGAGGTTGATGTCGGATTTCACGATGTGGAGCGGCTGCGGCTCCGTCTTTTCTGCAATCAGCGCGGCGGCCTCGTAGCGGTTTGCCATCGACTGCAGCCAGAGATTTTCGTCCTCCGCCGCGGATTCCTTCACATCATAGACGCCCTGCCCGAACGCGATTTCATAGCCCTGTTCCGCCCAGAGCGTCGCCTCTTTGAGGTGGAGCGACGCCGTCAGCACGTACTCGCCCGCGCCAAAGCTCGGCACATCGAGCGCGATTTCCTTGCGCTCGCTCGCCTTGACGCTCGGCGCTGCCTGCGAAGACTGCCAGACCTTTTCGCCATCGCGCAGCAGTTCCAGGCGCAGCTCATATTCCGCCGCATCACTGAACAGGCTCTTGTTCCAGATCTCGACGCTTCCCTGTTTCACCGCCAACGTAAAGTTCTGATAGTTGAACTTCACATCCTGCAGCTTCGTCGTGCCCTCGCGGTTCGCGAAGACGATGCCGTCGCCGCTGAAGTTGCCGTCATTCGGGCGGTCGCCGAAGTCGCCGCCATAGGCATAAGCGTCTTTGCCATAGCGGTCGCGGCGATAGATGGCCTGGTCGACGAAGTCCCAGATGAAGCCGCCCTGATAGCGCGGCTCGCGATCCGTGAGCTCCGTGTACTTGTGCATGCCGCCGCAGCTGTTGCCCATCGCATGCGTGTACTCGCAACAGATGAACGGCTTTTCGGGATGCTCGGCAAGGAATTTCTCGATGCCAGCGACCGGCGTGTACATCTGGCTTTCCATGTCGCTCGTGCCACCAAAGCTCCGATCCCAGAAAATGCTCTCGTAATGCACGAGGCGGCTCGCATCGTGCTTGCGGAAGAACTCGCTCATCTCAAAGATGTCCTTGCCGCCGCACGACTCGTTGCCGCACGACCAGATCAGGATGGCCGCATGGTTCTTGTCGCGCTGGAACATCGAGTTCGCGCGATCGAGCAGCATCGCCTGCCACTCGGGATGATTGTCGGGCACGACATTTTCCGACGGCACATGGACGCCGTTCTTCTGCCAGCTGCCATGCGTCTCCATGTTCGTCTCATCGATGACATAGAGGCCATAAATGTCGGCGAGGTCGTAGATGCGGCTCTGGTTCGGGTAATGCGACGTGCGCAACGCGTTGATGTTGTTGCGCTTCATCGTGATGATGTCCTTCTCGATCTCCTTCGGGTCGATGGCGCGGCCACGGTCGCAATCGAACTCGTGGCGGTTCACGCCCTTGAAGACGATGCGCTCGCCATTGATCTTCATGATGCCGCCGTCCATCTGGAACTCGCGGAAACCGATGTTCTGCGGGACGACCTCGACGAGCTTGCCCGCCGCGTCGCGCACCGTGAAGAGCGCGCGATAGAGATACGGATGCTCGGCATTCCAGAGCTTCGCGCCCTTGACGGAAAGCGAAAGCGCAGACGTTTCGCCTGTAGGCGCATCCTCTGCCTTTGCAACGATCTTGCCCGCCGCGTCATAGAGTGCGAGTGTGACCTGCTTCTTTTCCGCCGAAGCCCAAGTCAGATCGACCGTGAGCTTGCCGTCCTTGTAATCATGTTCCGGCACGGCATGGACGAAGAAGTCCTCAAGGTGCAGCTTCGGCAGCGAGACGAGCTTCACCTCGCGGAAGAGCCCGCTGAAGCGCCAGAAATCCTGATCTTCGACCCAGCTGGCCGACGAGAAGCGCACGACGGAGACCGCGAGCTTGTTCTCGCCCGCCACGAGCGCGTCCGTGATGTCGAACTCCGACGGCGTGAACGTATCCTCGCTGTAGCCGATGTACTGGCCATTGACGTAGACGATGAGCGCCGACTCCGCGCCGCCGAACGACACGAGCACACGGCGGCCGTTCCAATCCTCCGGCACCGTGAAATAGCGCACATACGAGCCAACCGGGTTGTCCTTCTGCGGGACTGCTCCTGGCTTCACGTCCTCATGGCCGTCCCACGGATACGTCATGTTCGTGTACTGCGGCACGCCATAGCCCTCCATCTGGAGGTGCGCCGGCACGCGGATCGTCTCCCAATCGCGGCAGCGGCAGTCATAATCCGCCGCCTCGAAGCCCACAGGCCGCGCCGCGAGATTCTTTGCAAAGCGGAACTGCCAGAGGCCGTCAAGGCTCAATTCAAAGGAGCTCTCCCCTTTTGCGAGCTCCGAAAGCGAACCATAGAACCGGTGGCCGCTGTGCGCGGGCAGGCGGTTCTCTTCAAAGAACGCCGGGTCGGAGAGCTTTCCCCAGTCAAAGTGTTTTTCCATGATGTTTATTCCCCCTATGGCTCCCCCGCTGGGGGGAGCTGGCGCCGTCAGGCGACTGAGAGGGTAACGCCGTACCGAGATTCACGATTCTATCGAAAGAATCAATGAATCTCGTAACAACGCTACCCTCTCCGCCCCTTCGGGGCACCTCCCCCAACGGGGGAGGCTTATTTCCATTTACTTGTTAATATCTTCCCACGTCTCTTCGAGCTTTGCGACGATCTTCGCATGCTCTTCTTCCGTCAGCGTGACTTTCGCGCGATAGATGAAGCACGACACGATGAGG
>CACZFT010000107.1 GCA_902780535.1 uncultured Selenomonas sp.
TATCTGCGCGTGCAGGAGCTCTACGCGAAATGGAACAACCGGATGATTCCGGGATGGTCGAATGTGCGTAACCAACTCGAAATGGATGAGCGCATGTCGTCCTTGATGCATAAGTACGACAAGGCTGACTGAAAAATTTACACAAAACTATTGACAATCCCCATTTTCAATTTCAAAGGCTTCCTGTCATGCAGATGTGCATGGCAGGAATTTTTGTTTTCATGTGTGTTTTCGATAGCAATATCTTGTCCGCAGTGAGCGGGTGTGCTATCCTAAAATTTATAAGGAAACAAGAGAGGACAGAAGCGGCCCTGCGAAGAATTTATACAAGAGGTGATTTGTGTGAAAACACAGAAGGGGGAAAGCTTCAAAGCAGAAGACTGGATTGAAAACTGCCTTTTGAAAGGGAAAAAGGCATTAGATGAAGGAAGGGCAGAGGATGCGCTAAACTATGCTCGACAAGCATACACAGTTCGGAAGCTTGACCAGCGGATCTGGCGGCTTTTTGCTTCTGCCTGTGAGCAGCTCGGAGATGATTTTTCTGCCGGATGCTGGCAGGGGATGCTGCTGAAAAAGAACGGCGGAGATTGCCAGCTTCCGAAAGATCCGGCACGGCGGGAGAAATGGCTCCGGGGAATCGGGTATACTTATGCAAATCCGCGGTTTGCGCCTTTCACAAAGTCGGTGTATATCGAGGATGGACAGCCGAAGCTCAAGATGGACTGCATTCTTGGCCAGCAGCTGCGCGCAGAAACGGATGGTCGTCCGGGATATTACGTCGGGGTGCATAATCCGCTCTATCCCTGCGAGATGCGCGGCTTTCTTGCGACGCTCTGCCAGCAGTTGAACGTGGATAAAAATCGGTATCAGGGCATGACATTCGATCTCATGCGTGCGCAATCGTGTCAGGAAGCGGACGTGCAGGCAACAGGGGGCAGAGCCTATATCCAGCCCGTGGCTGGAAGCGATGCGTTGCAGAAGGTTCAGATTCATCGGCCGGACGGATCTGGTGGCGAGGCAGTTCTCGCGTTGCATGAGACTTCCTTTTTCCGTCTGGATTCGTCTGTCCATATTTCCAGCAAGCAGCCATTCTGGCTCGGCACGCCCATACTGCTGCAGCATAGTGAAAAGCGCCGGCGTGTCGTGCTGAACATCCTGACGGACGGTCTGAGCTGGGGCGAGCAGAAGGATGAGGATTTCGAGAATGTTCCGAACATCATGGAATTCTTTTCCCGTGGGACAATTTTTGACAACGCATATTCCGGGTCGGAATTCACGTATCCATCTGTTGCAACCATCGAGACGGGAATGCTGCCGCATCATTCTCAGATCATTTCCGATGAGGACCATGTGCGCCTCGAGCCGGAACGCCTTACGATGGCAGAGCAGATGCATCGACTCGGATATTATTGCATCCATACACAGGGGGACAGCGAGGGAATCTATAGTGGTGCGCTGCGCGGCTATGACCGGATTCTCACGAATCATTTTGTCCAGCCGGCATTCATCGGCGTCGAGCGGACGATCCGCCAGCTCGAAGCGCTTGACGAGACGGATCAGTTCATCTTTCTGCATTGCTTTGATCCGCATCCGTTCACGATGCAGATCCAGTGCCCGGAGACAATGCAGACGAAGCTGCTGCTCGAAGAACGGTGCAATCAGGATGATGCGCCTTCGGTGATCCTGAAAGCGACGCACCGCAACCAGGAAGTCAACCGGCAGAACATCCGTGATATGGATCGCCAGCTTGGCCAGCTGTTCCAGTATCTGGAGGAGCATTACGATGAGGATGAGTATCTCGTCTGCCTCTATTCCGATCATGGGAACTCGGTCTATAGCGAGAAGCCATGGCTCTTGAGCCGGCTGCATTCCAACAGCGCACTCATGTTGCGTGGTGGCGGCGTTCCTCCTTATCAGCGCCCGACGGAGCTCATGAGCACGGCAGATATCTATCCTATTCTCGGGCATTTTTGCGGCTATCCGGCAGATGCTCCGTGGCTGGATGGCAATCTGCCGGAGGTCTTCGGAGGCAGACGACGCGAGATGGTCATCAGTCAGTCCATCTTTCCGGGGCAGACGCGCAAGATCTGCCTGCGGACGGAGCGTTATGCCTGCCGGTTCGAGACGGAGGCGTTCACGCGGGATGACGGGACGGTCGATGCTTCGTCATATTCGCTCCGGCTCTTCCGTCGGGAGGGCGCAGAGGACGAAGAAGTTCATGATGCGGCAGCTGAAAACAGATTCCGCAGGTACCTCGTGGATCATGCAGACGAACTCATGCTGAAACATATGAAGTGATAGATCTGGAAGGGAGAGGGGAACGAATGAAGGCATTGATTTTGAATTCCGGGCGCGGGTCGCGCCTTGGCCCTTTGACGGAGCAGCAGCCGAAATGCATGACGGAGCTCAACGCGCAGGAGACGATCCTGAGCCGCCAGCTCCATCAGCTCGTGCTCTGCGGCATCGAAGATGTCGTCATCACGACGGGGGCGCACGCAGAAGTCTTGCGGCGGTACTGCCAGGAGCTCGACCTGCCGCTGCATCTGACATTCGTGTACAACGAGCGCTTTGCGGAGACGAATTATATCGTTTCAATGGATCTGGCACGCGATGCCGTCGGCGATGACGATGTCCTGCTGATGCATGGCGATCTTGTGTTCGAGAATACCGTGCTTGCCGATCTGCTGGCACAGGAAGCGAGCAGCGTCGTCGTCAGCACGACGGCTCCGCTCCCGGAGAAGGATTTCAAGGCTGTCGTGCGGGAGAACCGCGTGGAAAAGATCGGCATCGAGTTCTTTGAGGATGCTGTTACATCGCAGCCGCTGTATCTCCTGCGGGCAGGGGTCTGGAAAATCTGGCGCGATGCCATTCATGCCTTCTGCCAGCGCGGGGAGACGGGATGCTATGCAGAGGCGGCGCTCAATGAGGTCGCAGGGCAAATACACCTCGTTCCTTTTGATGTGGAAAAACGTCTCTGCCGTGAGGTTGATACGCCGGAAAACCTCGCTGAGGTCACGCAGCAGCTCCGCGAGGTGGAACGCCGTACGGTCTATCTCTGCTTCTCAGCCGATGTTTTGCACAGCGGCCACATGGCACTCATCCGCTGTGCGCGCATGTACGGACGGCTCATCATTGGCGTCATGACGGACAGAGCCGTTGCGAGCTACAAGCGCTATCCACTCGTGCCGTATCGTGAGCGCTGGGCGCTTTTTGAAAACCTCGCGGGTGTCGATCGTGTCATCGCACAGGAGGAATTGAGCTATCGTGACGTTCTCTTGAAATGGAAGCCAGATTTCGTCGTGCATGGCGATGACTGGCAGACGGGCGTGCAGAAGCCAGTGCGCGACGAAGTCGTCTCTGTTCTCGCTTCGTATGGTGGCAGGCTCGTCGAGGTGCCGTATGCTGTTGGCAAGGAGTATGAGGAACTCGATCGCAGGATGCGTGGGGAACTCTCGCTGCCGGACCTCCGCCGCGCGCGCCTGCGCCGCCTGCTTTCGATGAAAGGACTCGTGACAGCTATCGAGGCGCATAGCGGCTTGACGGGACTTTTGGCGGAAAAGACTATCGTCTACGAGAATGGCAGAGCACATCAGTTCGATGCGATGTGGCTGAGCTCACTCTGCGATTCGACGGCAAAGGGCAAACCGGATATAGAGCTTGTCGATATGACATCGCGTTTCCGTACGATTGACGACATCCTCGAGGTAACGACGAAGCCCATCATCTTTGATGGCGATACGGGCGGACTCAAAGAACATTTTGTCTATACTGTCCGCTCGCTCGAGCGCATGGGCGTCTCCATGGTCATCATCGAGGATAAGAAGGGACTCAAGAAGAATTCTCTTTTTGGCACGGAGGTTTCGCAAACGCAGGACACGATTGAGCATTTCGCCGAGAAGATTCGCGCAGGCAAGCATGCTCAAAAAACGTCGGATTTCATGATTTGCGCACGTATCGAGAGCCTGATTCTCGAGAAAGGGATGGAGGATGCGCTCACGCGTGCGCGTGCTTATGTCAAGGCAGGTGCAGATGCAATCATGATTCACAGCCGCAAGAAGGACCCAGCAGAAATTTTTGCATTTGTAGAGGCATTTCGTGTAGAAGATGCACAGACGCCCATCGTCGTCGTGCCGACGTCGTTCAACCAGGTAACGGAAGAAGAATTCCAGGCGCATGGCGTTAATATCGTCATCTATGCAAACCAGCTCACGCGGACGGGATTCCCAGCCATGCAGCGTGCGGCTGAGTCCATCTTGCGGCATCATCGTGCGATGGAGTGCGATGGTGAGTGCATGCCGATCAAGGACATCATTCGTTTGATTCCGGAGGAACTCTGATGGGGCAGATGATTTTGGAGGGGCGCGAAATGGCAGACCGCGTCCAATCATGGCTCCATGAGCATGGCGTACATGACATCTTGCTCGTCCATGGGCGCTCGGCGACGGAGCTTCCTTGCTTTTCGTTTTTTCAGCATCTGCCATCTGCTGGCATTTATGTCCATTCATTCAGCGACTTTCAGCCGAATCCGCTGCTGGCATCGGCGGAAAAGGGAGCCGTGGTCTTTGCCGATGAGGGTTGCGATATGATCGTGGCACTTGGCGGCGGGAGTGCGATGGATGTTGCGAAAGTTGTGAAGTTGCTCGTCCTTCGCAAGGGTGCGGGTGATGTGCCATTCCTTGCCATCCCGACGACGGCAGGGACGGGCAGTGAGGCGACACATTTTGCCGTCGTCTACAAGGACGGTGTGAAGCAGTCGGTGCAGGATGATTGCCTACTCCCAGACCTCGCCTGGTTTCTGCCAGAAGTGCTTGCGAGCCTCCCGATTTATCAACGGAAGGCGACAGCGCTTGATGCTTTTTGTCATGCGTTCGAGTCGTTTTGGTCCATTCATTCGAACGCGCAGAGCCAGGAATATTCGCGACGAGCACTCGACGGCATTCAGAAAATCGCCGATGGATATGTCCATGGGAATGCTGCGGCAGGATGTGAGATGATGCGCCTCGCCCATCTGGCTGGCATGGCTATTGACATCACGCAGACGACAGCAGGCCATGCGATGTGCTATGAGCTCACGCATCTCGCAGGTATTGCACATGGGCATGCAGCAGCGCTCTGTGTCGATGCCCTCGGTGCTTTCTTGTATCGGGGCGAAACTTTATGGGAATGTATCGATTCGCGTGGCAAAGAGTATCTGCAGGGTGTGCTCTTTGAACTGCAGCCGTCTTGGCAATGGTTGCATAATCGAATGGATGATTGGCAACTACGGGAAATCTATGTGAAGGGACCAAGAAAAGAGACTGTCAGCTGCTTGTTGGATGCCATTCACCCCATGCGGCTTAGGAATTTTCCCATCCACTTGCGGCTCAAAGATTATGCGAGTTTATTTTATCAAATTCTGGAAACGGGGGCAGCTTATGAAAGTTGAGGGATTTTTGAACATCCTCGGTGCAGATTTCTATACAGGCGTGCCGGATTCGCTGCTCAAAGCACTCTGCAACGAACTGCTGCATCGCTATCCGCACGACCCGCGTCATCACATCATCGCGGCAAATGAAGGCAATGCCGCTGCCATCGCGGCTGGCTATCACCTTGCGACGGGCAGAGTGCCCGTCGTCTATCTCCAGAACAGCGGCGAGGGCAATCTCGTGAATCCCGTCGCCTCGCTGCTGCATCCGGATGTCTATGGCATCCCTGCCCTCTTCGTTGTCGGCTGGCGCGGCGAACCGGGCATCCATGACGAGTCGCAGCACGTCTTTCAGGGAAAGATCACGCGGAGCCTCCTGGATGTGCTCGAAATCCCGTCATTCGTCGTCCGCAAAGAGACGACGGAGGCAGAACTGGCCGAGGCGCGCAAGCAATTTGACGATGTGCTGGCGGCCGGCCATCAGGCAGCATTCGTCATCGAGAAAGGCGCACTGTCATCTGACCGTGCCATGGACTGGAAAAACAGCTATTTGCTGACGCGCGAACAGGCACTCGAAATCTTGCTCGAATTCACGGGAGACGCTCCCATCATTTCGACAACGGGCAAGGCGAGCCGCGAGCTTTATGAACTGCGAGAGAAGCGCGGCGGAGGGCACGGCCGTGACTTCCTGACCGTCGGCTCCATGGGGCATGCGAGCTCTATCGCGCTTGGCTACGCCCTCCAGCGGCCGGACGAATCTGTCTATGTCGTCGATGGCGATGGTGCGGCGCTCATGCACATGGGCGCCATGGCCATCATCGGGCAGGCACAGCCGAAGAACCTTGTCCATGTCCTTATCGACAACGAAGCACATGAATCCGTCGGCGGCTTCCCGACGGCGGCAAAGAATGTCGATTTCTGTGCCGTCTCCCAGGCGTGCGGTTACCGCTCGGCCATCGAGGCCGACAGCGAATCTTCCCTTCGTGATGCATTGGCTGCCCTGCGCGGGAAAGAGGGGCCGGCAATTCTCGTAATCCGCTGCGCCATCGGTGCACGCGCAGATCTCGGCCGCCCGAAGACGATGCCGGCAGAGAACAAACAGGCATTCATGCGAAAATCCTTGTAAATCATCATGAAATCCGATACAATGAAATCAGATTTATCCTGAATTATTCAACGAGGCTCATTCCTGACGGAATTGCCTCTTAGTGAATCAGCATTGCCGATTCAGTTGTGTTTCAGCGAAACACTACCTGA
>CACZFT010000108.1 GCA_902780535.1 uncultured Selenomonas sp.
GATGAATTCCTCGCGCACGCGAAGGATGTCCTGCCTGCAGCGCTCCCTTCGGACATCCGCGACGCCTACGAGCAGGTGGCCGATTTCATCGGCGACCGCGATTTTTGAAAAACTGCATGAAACAGCCGCCCCTGACAGGCGGCTTTCGTTTTCCAGTATGGAAAGGAGACATCCCATGTTTGGCATCGGCATCCCCGAACTCGTCTTGATTCTCATCGTCGGCCTCATCGTCTTCGGCCCCGGCAAGCTCCCAGAAGTCGGCCGTGCGCTCGGCAAGGGACTGCGTGAATTCAAGAAGGCGCAGAACGCGCTGACGACGGCCATGAACGAACCTGAGCCGCAGCCGCAGGCACCAGCCGCACCGGCGCAGCAGCCAGCTGCCCCCGCAACGCAGGCGCAGGCTCCCGCGGCGCAGACGCCTGCCGCAACGGCAACAGCAGCGACAGCCTATCCGACGGCAGACGCCGCCGCGCCAAAAGCTTCGGTTGCCGCTGCCGCCACGCAGCCGCAGCGCCCCGATCCATTCCCACCCGCCAAAGAGCAGCCCGCTCCCGTCGAAGCGCCGCAGGAACTCCATCTCGAAGCGAAGCCAACGGAAGTCGCAGCCGACTACCATGCTCCGACGCAGGAGGAGGTTCGTCAGCAGATTGCGCAGCAGCAGGCGATAACGGGCCAGCAGAATGAGAAAAACGAGAAAGAAATTTCATGAAACGGCAGGAAATTCATATTCCGTCGCGAAATGATGAAAAAAGATATAGAGATAAAAAACAGGGGAACAAGCCTCGCATATGGGAGAATCCAATGTATGTGAGGAGTATATCATGAAGAAAAAACTCATCGGGTTCCAGATTCTCGGGACGGCGCTCGGCTGTGGTGCGGGTTTTGCACTCGCGGGCAGCATCGGCATGCTCGGCGGCGCCATCTGTGCCATCGTCATCGCAGGAGCCGCCGCGTTCCTCCTCGTGCCGCAAGCGCTCAGGGGAGAGGAAGCATCGCCAGTGCCCAGCTCGGCACCGCCGGTTCCCGTCCCGTCGAAAGCACCCTCGCGCAAGCGGTCAGAGGCGGCGAATCTCGATTTCCTCGGCATCGCAGAGGAAATGGCATTTGCCTCGCAGCAGCTGATCTGGGGCATCGACCAGTATCGCACCGTCATCGCCCAGGTCGAGACGCTCGCGCAGAACATCGGCACGCAGAGCGAGACGAATGCGAGCAGCGTTGAAGAGGCGTCGGCCGGTGTCGAGGAGATTGCAGCTTCGGCCAGCCGTGTTTCGGATGTCGCGCAGTCGAGCCTTGCGGAGTGCGAGAACTCGACAAAGATTGCGGCAGACTACCAGAACGTCATCCGGCAGGTCAGTGAAAGCATCCAGGATGTCACGCGCACGGCACAGCAGAACGTCGAGGAAATCGAAAGCCTGAACAAGGCGTCGGAGACGATTGCATCGTTCGTCGGCAAGATTCGCGCCATCGCAGCGCAGACGAACCTGCTCGCGCTCAATGCCTCCATCGAGGCCGCGCGTGCTGGCGAGCATGGGCGCGGGTTTGCCGTCGTCGCTGGCGAAGTCGGCAAATTGGCGACAGAGAGCGATGAGACGACGCGGGAAATCGAGGACATCGTCAAGAACATCACGTCGAAGACAGCAGCGGTCACGGCGGGGATGCGCTCGGGCAGCGAGAGCCTCACGGCGGTCGAGCAGCAGGCGCGCACATCGGCGGGGTCCATGAAGGCGCTCACGGACAACATGACGCATATCGAGGGCATTGTCGGCGAGCTCTGCAGCATGTCCGAAAGTCAGCGCAAGACGACGGAACAGATGGCGAAAGCTGTGGAAAGCGTCGGCCAGACGACCGTCACGATTGCGGGCAATACGCAGGAGGCGTCCGCGAGCATCCATAGCCAGCGCAAGAGTCTCGACGAGATTCACGATTACGCGCAGTCCCTGCTCGGTGTTGCCGATCGTATACAGAAAGCGGCGATGGCGTTCAAGCAGCCGGATGAGCTCGTCTTTGCCGTGAACCCGTTCACAGCTCCGGAGCGCATCCGCGCGACGTACGTGCCGATTCTCAAAGACGTCGCAGCGCGTGCAGGCAAGCGGGCGCGCACGATTATCGTTGCGGATTACGATGCGCTCGGCCGTGCTCTCGCGGATGGTCTCGCAGATGTCGGCTGGTTCTCGCCGTTCGCATACGTTTCGGCGAGTGCCCGCTCGCATCTCCAGCCCATCGTCACGCCGGAAGTCCATCATCAGACGAGTTACACAGGCTACATCGTCACGCGCAAGGGCAGCGGCCTCAGCACGATTGAGGACCTCGCGGGCAGACGGTTTGGCTTTGTCGATGAAAAATCTGCTTCGGGCTATGTCTATCCAAAAGCAGCGCTCATCGAGGCGGGCAAGGACCCAGAGCATTTCTTTGGCTCGACGGTCTTCCTCGGCAGCCACAACAATGTCATTCGTGCCGTAGAAGATGGCACCGTCGACGGCGGTGCGACGTATTCTACGGCCTTTGATGCCGCGCATGCAGGGGAAAAGCTCCAAATCATTTTCGAGACGGCGCCGATTCCGACGGATGTCATCGCAGCGTCTGCGACGCTCGATCCATCACTCGTCGCAGCGCTCCGCAAGGAATTCGAAGCGACGAAGGATGGCACAGCTGTTTGTGCGGCTGCCATGCGTGAAGCGGGCATCAACGGCTTTGCTGAAACAGACGACAAGGCTTACGACGTCGTGCGCAAGGCGGCATCGATTCAATAAGTCCATACATGCAAAAAAATCTGCGAAGCATGTTCTTCGCAGATTTTTTTGCGCTGGTTCATCTTGCCGCCATCGCCGCTTGTTTCGCGAGCGTATCGCACCGTTCGTTGAGCGGGTTGCCCGCATGTCCCTTGACCCAGTGGAAGTCAACGGTATGTGCGGCATAGAGCCGGTCGAGCTCCATCCAGAGCTCCTGGTTGAGCACGGGCTGGCCGTCGGCTTTTCGCCAGCCGCGGCGTTTCCAGCCTGCGACCCATTTCGTGATGCCGTTCTTGAGGTACTGGCTGTCCGTGTAGAGCGCGACGCGCGTGCCTTCGGGCGCGTAGCGCAGCGCTTCGATGGCGGCCGTGAGCTCCATGCGGTTGTTCGTCGTCGAGGGCTCGCCAGCACTGCGCTCCGTCACCTGGCCCGTCGCCATGTCTTTGGCGACCATGGCCCAGCCGCCGGGGCCGCCGGGGTTGCGCAGGCAGCTGCCATCGGTAAAAATCGTATAGTCGGCAGGAGAAACCGCCTTCGGGGCGGCTTTTTTTTGCGCAGGCGTGTCTTTCGTGCCGCTGAGCCATGCAAGCGCCGCGTTGATGTCAGTAAAAGACTGGAACCGTGCGCCCGCGAAGCCCTTGACCTGCTTCTCGCATTCGCTCCAGCTCGTGAAGATGCCGACGGCGCGGCCGCGCGCGACGGCGTAGACTTTCTTTGCTGTCATGGAAAGAATCCTTTCATCTGTTATTCGAACGTTACATTTTCCGCTTATGATGATACCATAGAATTGATTTTTTGGGATGATAAAAGGGGAAGGTTTGTCACATGCAATTTTTGATGGAACGCTTGTCGCGCTGGCGGAAAGAAAATCCGAGCGGCGGCTACCTGCTGTTATTGCTCGCATCATGGTGCGCCGTGCAGACACTGACGCGCCTCGCGATGCTCGTGAGCTCGGCGGGCGTGGCTTCGCTCGGGCTCGTCGACCTTGGGAAGGTCTTCGGGCTCGGCTTCGTCTATGATGTCGGCGCGGGCTTCTTCTTCTTGTTCCTGCCCGCGCTTTACCTGCTCGTGCCGCAGCATTTCCTCTCGGTGCGCGTCCATCGCTGGGGGCTCGCGGTGCTGACGCTGTTTCTGAATGTCTTCCTGATTTTCTGCGCGGTGTCGCTCTACCTCTATTGGCAGGAGTTCCATACGAACTTCAATTTTATCGCGGTCGACTACCTCGTCTACACGCAGGAAATGCTGCAGCAGATCGTCCAGTCGTTCCCGCTCGAAATCATCCTGCCGGCGATTTTCGCGGTCGCGGCCGTCATGACCTGGGGACAGTCACGTTGGCTGCCGACGTCGTTTCCGTGGTCGTGGCGGCGCGCGCTGGCGCTCGTCTGCGTTCTCTTCGTGCTGCCGGCCGCCGCCGTGCGTGGCACGTCGTCTGACTGGCGCACGCATCTGACGGAGAACCGCTACAACAACGAGCTTGCAGGCAACGGCCCGTATGAATTCGTTCATGCGTTCTTTGCGAACGAGCTCGACTACCGGACGTTCTACCAGACGGCAGACAGCACGGCCGCGCGCGACCGCCTGCGCCAGATGCTGGCCGCGCCGAACGTCACGTTTGCCGATGATGAGACGACGCTGCGCGATGTCAAAAACGAAAATGCGCTGACGGGCAAGAAGCCGAATGTCGTCATCATCACGGTCGAGAGCCTGAGCGCATCGTTCTGCGGGGCGTTTGGCGCCGAGGACAGCCTGACGCCGTATCTCGATGACCTGACGAAGGACTCGTTCACGTTCTACAACATGTATGCGACGGGCACGCGCACGGTGCGCGGCCTCGAAGCCATCACGCTCGCCGTGCCGCCGACGCCGGGGCAGTCGATTTTGCGCCGTCCGGACAACGAAGACCTGAGCTCGCTCGGCGAGGCGTTCCGCCAGAATGGCTATGCGCGCGACTTCCTCTATGGCGGCTACGGCTATTTCGACAACATGAATGCGTTCTTCGAGGGCAACGGCTACACGATCAAGGATCGCACGTCGATTCCGAGCGAAGAGGTCATCCAGGAGACGGTCTGGGGCGTTGTGGACGAGACGCTGTTCACGCAGGTGCTGCGCTCGCTCGACGAGCATGCGGCGGCCGGCGAGCCCGCGTTCGAGATGGTCATGACGACGTCGAACCATCGTCCGTACACATTCCCCGAAGGCCGCGTCGATGGCGAGCAGGGCACGCGCGAGGGTGCCGTGCTCTACACGGACTGGGCCATCCACGATTTCCTCGAGCGCGCGAAAGCAAAGCCGTGGTTCGAAAACACGGTCTTCGTCATCGTCGCCGACCATCAGGCGGGCGTCGCGGGCAAGTCAGCGCTGCCCGTCGACAAGTATCGCATCCCGTGCCTCGTCTACGCGCCGGGGCTCGTGGGGCCCGGCAGCACGGATCGTCTCGTGAGCCAGATGGATCTCGGGCCGACGCTCCTCGGCATGCTCGGCCTCTCGTACCGCACGAGCTGGCTCGGCCGCGACGTGTTCCAGACGCCGGAGAAAGACGATCGCGCCTTCATCAGCACGTATCAGAGCCTTGGCCTCGTCAAAGGCGACGACCTCGTCGTGCTGACGCCGGACAAGGCCGTCGCGGCCAGCCGCATCGACGACTGGGAGACGAGCGACTACACGAAGGAAGACGTGCCGACGAATCTCGGTGAAGAGGCCATCAGCTGGTATCAGGAAGCCAGCGACCTCTTTAAGAGCGGACTCTTGAAAAATCGGTGAGCCATGCCGGCGATGCCATACCGTTACCGCTGGCCGCTCGTCAGCGCCAGCACGATGACGCGGCGGGCACCGGCAGCTTTGAGCGCCCGCGCGCATTCCGCGCAGGTCACGCCCGTCGTATAGATATCATCGAGCAGCAGGACATCCTTTTCACGGACGTCCTGCTGTTTTTCTGCAGGGACAGAAAAAGCGCCGCGCATATTCTCGCGGCGCTCGTCTTTCGAAAGTCCGTACTGCGGCTTTGTCGCGCGCGTGCGGACGAGCAGGCGCTCCATCGGGATCGCGTGCTCTTTCAGCCATGCTTTGAAAATGAGCTCCGTCTGGTTGAAGCCGCGCTTCTTTTCCTTCGCCGCAAAGAGCGGCACGGGCACGGCAACGGGGGCTGGCGGGACGTCGGCGGCGCGGAAGAAATCCTCTTCGACTGCGTGCAGGAACGTCTGGAGACAGGGCAGAGCCTCCATCTTTTTCTGATACTTCAGATGGCGCACGAGATCGCGCAGGGCTCCTTCATAGATGCCGAGCGCCCAGGCCTCGGCGATGGTATCGCGTTCTTCGAACGTCATCCGCAATCTCCGCACGGCCGCTGCTTTCGCGAGGCACGCTGCGCACCAGCCGCCGCGCACTTCCACGTAGCGCTCGCAGGCCGGACAGCGGGGCGGAAAGAGAAAGTTCAGAAGTGTCTCGAACATGGCGGCTCACATCGGCAGCAAAGCGCGCAGGCGCTTGTGATGGCCGGACTCCCAGTGCATGATGTCCGTCAGCACCGATCCTCCGATGCAGCGGACTTTGTCGGAAATCGTGAAGCATTCGCCCTGCGTCATTTCCGGATGGACGTCGGCGACCTTTTCGCCCTCGTAGACCGTCGTGCCGTCGCGCAGGATGCCGCGCAGGACGCCATCGAACGGCGCTGTCACATCGACCGTGCCGCCGCCGGCATGGATGTGGCCGATGACTTCGCCTTTGCGCACGAGGAACGAGATGCTGCGCAGCGCTTCGAAGCGGCCGGCCGCCGAGGCGAAGACGATGTGTTCGATGGTCTCGTCAGGCGCGAGCTCCTCGTCGTCGCGGCGCGTGAAGCCCTCGTGCAC
>CACZFT010000109.1 GCA_902780535.1 uncultured Selenomonas sp.
CATTGTGTTCATCCTTTGCGGTTGCGAGTGATTCTGTCAGTATGCCAGAACCAACGTTGACTTGTAAAGGCCTTTTACACAAACTATTTTACACTCCCGGAAAGAGAGTCGTTCGTGGCATTGCGGGCGCGAGGCATTTCGCGTACTCTGGTTGACGCGATGGAATATGCGGGAGGGAAATTGTAATTTTTTCCGGTACAAAGACAAAATCCTTGCATATGCTGACATGCACATTGAGGATGTCGAGTTGCTTTTCCGTCCACATCCTCAGATGTGGAAAGAGTTCATTACCTCGGGAGAGATGCCAGAAGCGGAACAGCAGGCATACCGTGCTGAATACGAAA
Organism: uncultured Selenomonas sp.; assembly: GCA_902780535.1. Lineage (GTDB taxonomy): Bacteria > Bacillota > Negativicutes > Selenomonadales > Selenomonadaceae > Selenomonas_C. Next base: position 345 of record CACZFT010000109.1, read on the forward strand.
AGCGTCCGAATACGTTTATCGATACGCAGAAAGATTACACGCAGATGATATATGCATCTGATGTGGTAGTTGCGGATGCGACCTCAATGCTGGCTGAATATTTTTTGACAGGTAAGCCGATTATTTATTGCCATTATCAGAGAGATGATTTCTTGGAGCTTGGCACGCAGCTCGCGCGAGGGTATTATATCGCCAACAATTGGGAAGAAGTCGAAGCATATCTTGAGATGCTCCGACACGGCTTCGACCCACTGCGCTCACGCCGCAAGAAGATTCAGCAAGAGGTCTTGCCTGTGAGCGACGGCATGTCTGCCGGCGAGCACATCCGCGATTTTTTGAAGGAACGCTTCTTGGAAGCAGACCGCGTTGTGGAGAAAGAATTGTCATGAAGCGTGTGATTACCTACGGCACCTTTGATTTGTTGCACTACGGTCACATCAATCTTTTGCGTCGTGCGAAGGCATATGGGGACTATCTCATCGTGGCGCTTTCTACCGATGCATTCAATCAGGACGAGAAACACAAGGTCACGTATTTCAGTTATGACCAGCGGAAGCAGCTGCTTGAAGCCCATCCGTTATGTAGACATCGTCATTCCAGAACGCAACTGGGAGCAGAAGCGGAGCGAAATGCATGAGTATCATGTCGATACGTTCGTCATGGGCGATGACTGGGCGGGGAAGTTTGATTTTCTGAAAGAAGAAGGCGTTGATGTCATCTATCTGCCACGGACGCCGGAAATCAGTTCTTCGCAGATTCGTCAGGACTTGCATGAAAATCAAAAAGCATCTATTCGTGGAGGTTCGATGCGAAGAAATTAGGAACAGTCATAAAAAATCAAAGCAGGGAGCCTTGATTTACAAATTGTAGTTGCAATGATGATAAAGTGGAGGAAGTTTTGAAAGCAGCAAGGATGGCGCGGATACGAGATATCATTTGGGAGAATTTTCATCAGCATCTGCATGACCAGGTCATTGCTCCCTTGAAGCAGGGCATGACGAATGATTCGTATTATCTGGAATTGGATGGCAGAAGGTATGTGCTCCGTCTGAATGGTGCCGGTTCAGAGAAACTGATCGATCGGCAGGAAGAAGTTGCAACGTATCAGACGATTGCATCGTCTGGCATCGCAGAACCTGTGATTGCAATTTCTCCGACAGGTGGATACAAGATCAGCGAACTTCTGTCTGGCGTGCATAACTGCCGTCCCCAAGATATGTCAGAAGTGCAGGCATGCATGAAGAAACTTCGGTGGTTCCACGAACTTTCCTTGCCATACCACAAGTCGTTCGATATTTTGCAGAAAATTGCTTTTTATGAAGACCTCTGGACACGGCCTTCCGAACATGATGACTATGCCATCGTGAGGGAGGCCGTATTTCGCCTGGCGCCGCTTCGGCATCTTCGTTCTCGTCCGCTCTGTCTCTGCCACATCGATGCAGTTTATGATAATTTTCTGCTGACAGAAGACGGGCAAGTCTATCTTGTGGATTGGGAATATGCTGCTGGCTGCGATCCGCTGATGGATCCTGCGATGTTTTCGATTTATGCAGGATATCGCGAGAGACGCGCCCTCCGTTTGCTGGATATTTATCTTGGGCATCCGGCGACACGCGAAGAACGTTATCGTTATACGTCTTACATGGCGGCAGGAGGGCTTCTTTGGAGCAATTGGTGCGAGTATAAAGAAACTTTCGGCGAAATATTTGGTTCGTATGCCGCCATGCAGTATCGTTATGCCAAAGACTGCGTGCGCTGGGCTAAGAAGTGGGAGGCATGAAATGTTTCGGATGGAACGGGCCGTCCTGCTGGCGGCCGGACGCGGAACGCGCTTGCGTCCTTGGACGGATGAGACGCCGAAGCCGTTGCTCGTCGTACGAGGAAAGCCTTTGCTGGAACGGCTGATTGAGCGGCTGCGAAGGATGGGCATCCAGGAAATCTATGTCGTTACGGGGTATCGGGCAGAAAGGTTCGTTTATCTGTCCGACCGGTTTCCAGAGGTGCAGCTTGTTTCGAATCCTCTGTATGATCGAGCAAATAATATCCTTTCCCTTTATGCTGTGCGTACGCATCTTGAAAACTGTATCATCATGGACAGCGACCAGATGCTGCGTGATGGATTCGAGCTCCCTATGGAGATGGAAAAATCTTGTTATTGCTGTGCCTGGACGGAGCAGCCGACGAAGGAATGGCTGCTGACAGTCGAAAATCATCATGTTGTCAATTGTTGTCCACTGGGGGGGGACATTGGATGGCAGTTATTCAGTGTATCCTTCTGGAGTGCAGCAGATGGGAAGCGTCTAGCGCAGCATCTTGAAGAGGCGTACAGGACGCCGGAACTCTGGCCGCTTTATTGGGACAATATTGCGCTGATGCTTCATCCTGAGGAATATGACCTCGATGTCTATCCCGTACGAATGGGGGATATTCTCGAGTTTGATTCTGCAGAAGATCTGGCATCCGTCGACCTTCGTTACGAGGTACATCATGATGCGTGATGTATCCGGCCTTGTGACAGGTCTTGGGAGCGGTGCCCTTTGGGGACTCAATAATTTTCTTTTCGCCATTGGCTATGGCGTACTTGCAGATGCTGCTTTGATGTCGGACTTCGCGCTTTTTCCGCTTGTCGGTGCAGCGGTCAATGATGTTTTTGCAGCAGCAGCGCTCCTGTTCTGGTATGGGATTCGCAGGCGGCTTTGGGAATTCCTTCCGCAGTGGAGACATCGGAAGGGACGTGCCATCCTTGTTGCTGCAATTCTCGGCGGCCCTGTCGGACAAGCCTGCTACGCGCTTGGTGTCATCTGGGCCGGGCCGTCGTATGCGCTTGTCATCACAGCATCCTACCCGATTCTCGGCTGTCTCATGGCAAAAGTTTTCCTGCATCAGCCGATGAAGCGGTCGATGTGGCTTGGAACGCTCTTCGTGGCTTGTGGTGCCGTTCTCGTTGGGTATCTTCCAGCACAGGCAGAAGTTTCGTTCTGGGGGATCCTGGCCTCGGTTGTTGCCGCTTGCTGCTGGGCAATGGAGATTGTCCTTGCGACTTGGGGGATGCAGGAGATTGAGCCGGCAGCAGCTATCACGTTTCGGGAAGTGATTTCTGGCAGCGTTTTAACCGTGATTGCAGCGGTGGTGCTTGTTTCTGGCGGTGTTCCAATGGCAGTTGTACTCGCTGGCGTTTCAGAATCGCAGGTCCTCTGGCTGGCAGGTGCGGTAGCTGGATTTTCCTATCTTCTGGATTATCGGGCAAACCATCTGCTCGGATGCGCGCGCGGCATGGCGACGAATGCGACATACATTATTTGGGGCGTCGCACTCAATGTCTTGTTTGCCGACGCATCCATCCGCGACTTCGAATGGCTTGGCTGTCTTCTGGTCTTTGTTGGCGTGCTGTTGGTTGCTTGTGGCTTTGAGGATGGAAGAACCGATTGATTGGGGTTGCACGATGGACGTGCGGACTTTTTCGTGGTATACTCAAAAATAAACGTTTTTCAAATCGGAGGATATCATGCACAGTTTCCCGAAATATTTCAATATGATGATCCAGGCGTGGAACACGATCTTTTTTGGCATCGTCGGACTTGGCGGTATCTACCTGATCACGGTGCAGTCGTATGTCATCGGCATCGTGCTGACCGTCATCGGCGTCGCGGGCGCCTGGTACTGCCTGACGCAGGCGCAGAAGTGGAACGATGTCAAAGACGAGGATCTGCCGCGCTACAAGAGCCTCAAGGAAATGCTTCGGGCCAGCAAGAAGCAGATGAAGCAGGTTGACGAGCAGGTCGAGAAAACGAAATAATGGCATGAAAAAGAGGATGCAGCCGATGGCTGCATCCTCGCTTTTTCTATGGTGCGCTCGGGCAGAGTCGAACTGCCGCTTTCGGCTCCGGAGGCCAACGTCCTATCCACTGGACTACGAGCGCTTTTCACAACAGAAGATATTATACCACAGGGAAAATCATTTGTCTAACTTGCTTTTTGCTTCTAACTATATTATAATTGGTAAGAGGAATATGGACGTCTATGCATTTATTGCGGACACAATGGATTGATGGGGTGATTGGATGGAACTCAAGAATTTTATGGAAGATATTGTCCTTGCCAAGATGGATCAGGTGCTCGACCAGTATCCGGACTGCTGCCGATGCGAGCAGTGCCGGCGCGATATCGCGATTCTCGCACTGAACCATCTGCCGGCGCATTATGCGTCGACGGAAAAGGGCGAGATTTTTACGCGCGTGCAGGCCATGTCGTTCGAATACGAAGTCGAGGTCATCCAGCAGATTGCCAAGGCCATCGAGAAGGTCAGCGAGCATCCGCGCCATCCGAAACGCGAGTAAGAAGGCAAAAGCGCCAGAGGAAAATGCATTTCCTCCTGGCGCTTTTTTCGTGGCTCGTTATTTCTTGTGGTTCTTGATGAAATGCTCGATGCGCGTGAGCGCTTCGGCAATTTTGTCGATGGACGTCGCATAGGAGCAGCGGACATGGCCTTTGCCGCATGCACCGAACGCACTGCCCGGCACGAGCGCGACGTGCTCGGATTCGAGCAGCGTCTCGGCGAATTCTTCGTCGGTGTAGCCCGTGCTCGTGATGTCGGGGAAGATGTAGAACGCGCCTTTCGGCTCGAAGCATTTGAGGCCCATCTTCGTGAGGCCCTCGTAGATCAGGCGGCGGCGGCGGTCGTATTCGGCGACCATCTTCTTCATATATTTTTCGCCGTGGCGCAACGCCTCGATGGCGGCCATCTGCGCCGTGATGGGCGCGCATAGCATCGTGTATTGATGAATCTTTGTCATGGCCGCGATGATGGCCGGAACGCCGAGCGCGTAGCCGATGCGCCAGCCCGTCATGGCATAGGCTTTTGAAAAGCCATTGAGCAGCAGCGTGCGCTCCTGCATGCCGGGCAGCGATGAGAACGCGACATGCGGCTCGCCGCCATACGTGAGGTCGCCATAGATTTCGTCCGAGATGACGATGAGGTCGTGCTTCTTGGCAAATTCGGCGACGGCCAGCAGGTCTTTGCGCGTCATGATGGCGCCCGTCGGGTTGTTCGGGTAGCCGATCAGCAGCACCTTCGTCTTTTCTGTGACGTGCTCTTCGAGTTCTTCGGGCGTGATGCGGAACTCGTTCTCGATTTTCGCCGGCACGGCCACGGGCACGCCGCCCGCGAGAATCGTGCAGGCCTGATAGGAGACATAGCACGGCTCAGGGATCAGCACTTCATCGCCGGGCGCGAGCAGGGCGCGCATGGCGAGGTCGAGCGCTTCGCTGACGCCGACGGTCACGAGCACGTCGGTCGCGGCATCGTAGTGCGTGTCATAGCACTCGGCGTAGTGCTTGCAGATTTCCTCGCGAAGCTCGGGCAGGCCGCGGTTCGCCGTGTACGACGTGTAGCCCTGTTCGAGGCCGTAGACGCAGCTCTCGCGAATCGGCCACGGCGTGACGAAATCCGGCTCGCCGACACCCAAAGAGATGACATCTTCCATCTTCGCGGCGATGTCAAAGAATTTGCGGATGCCGGACGGCGCGATGGACTGGACGGCAGGGGAGAGGCGTTTCGAAAAATCGATGTCGGTCTTCATTACGGCGTCACCACCAGTCTGCGGTCACGTTCCTCGTCATTGATGACGATGCCGTCTTTCTTGTAGGCTTTGAGCATGAAATGGCTGCGCGTCTGCGTGACGCCGTCAATCGTCGAGAGGCGCGTCGCGACGAAGTTCGCGACTTCCTGCAGCGACTTGCCCTCGATGATGACGAGAAGATCGAAGCTGCCGCTCATGAGGTAGACTGTGCGCACTTCGTCAAAGCGGTAGATGCGCTCGGCGATGGCGTCGAAACCGACCTCTCGCTGCGGCATGAGGTTGACCTCGATGATGGCCGTGACCGTGTTGTCGCCAAATTTCTCCCAGTTGATCAGCGTGTTGTAGGACAGGATGACTTTGTCTTTTTCGAGGCGCCGGATGTCCTGCTCGACCTCGTATTCGCTCTTGCCGAGCATCGGCGCAATCTCGCTGACCGGACGGCGCGCATCGTGTTCCAGAAGTTCCAGAAGTTCTCGCATGATCGTGTTCCTCCATCGTAAAAAAGCAAATAAAAAACCTCGCCCTAAAAAAGGACGAGGCTGTTGTTCCCGTGGTACCACCTTTGTCAGAGCGCCTGCGGCGCTCCACTCGAAGACCTTAACGCGGCCGGACGGCGAGGCATTCGCTTCGCCCCAGATGCTCGCACCAGCCGCATCCTCTCTTCGGGGTTCCACGATGTACTCTTCCTCTCATCGCTTGTCGATATTGCAATTACTATAGCACACTTCGGCAGGAAAAGGCAAGGATTTTTTTGTAATCCTGTCACTCTTCCTGTTCGACGCTCAGATGTCCCAGTGCACGGTGTCGGGGTTCGGCGTCGCGCGGTCGACTTCGTTGAGAATCCACGAAGCGTTGTCATGCGTGGCCGAGAAGGCTTTTTCGAGACCGGCTTCGTACTCGGGCGGAATCTCCATCGAGTGGAGCGCCATGTGCATGTAGTCTTTCGCGACGAGCGTCACGCCGCGCTCGGCCGCGCGCATGGCCTTGAAGCGGTAGCCGTAGTAGAGATAGCTGACATGCTCGACGGGGATGTCCTTGTACGCCTCGATGCGCTCGTCGACTTCTTCCTCGGCTTCCTTTCCCATGTCGAGCTGATGCATGATGTTCCAGCGGTCGCCCCAGAGCTCGCCGCGCAGGATGTATTTGTAGAGGAAGTCCGTGCTCTCGGCGAGCTCGATGGCCTCGTCGATATGGCGCAGTGCGTCCTCGCCTTTGCCGTCAATCTTGCGCTCGAGATCGGCGAGCTTCTGTAGCGCGAAGACTTTTTCTTCGACGTCTTCGGCATTTTCCTCATCGACGTCCTCGGGCGCGACGGTGCGGAACAGCTCGATGGCCTCGTCGATTTTGCCGAGCTGCGGCATAGCGAGGAAATGCGCGAGGCGGGCGCGCGCATGCCAGTCGTCGATGCCCTTGGCGAAAAGGTTCGCGGGCGGCTTCATCGGCGAGTCGAGCACGAGATGCGTGAGCTTGTGAAAGGTTTCCTGTGTCATATCGTTCCCTCCATTGGGTGTCATGCAAATTTTCTTTGTCTATTATACCAGAGCAAAGAGGATTCTGCACCTTTGTGTCGAATCAAGCAAAGTAAAGGCAAGTGATAACGAAGGGAATGAGTTTATGCGAAAACACGTCAAAGGAAATGTGAGCTGGGTCGGCTATCTCGACTGGGAGCTTGAGACGTTCCACGGCGACGATTATTCCATCTTTCATGGGTCGAGCCAGAACGCCTATCTCATCGAAGAGGAAAAGACGATCCTCGTCGATACGGTCTGGACGCCGCATCACTACGACTTCATCCAGAACCTCAAGAGCGAGATCGACCTCAAGAAAATCGACGCCATCATCGTGAATCATGGCGAGGCCGATCACTCGGGCGCGCTGCCGGCGTTGCTCGCCGAGATTCCGGGCACGCCAATCTACTGCACGGCCATGGCCGTCAAGAGCCTCGAAGGGCAGTACGGCAAGCAGGGCTGGAACTTCCATGTCGTGAAGACGGGCGACGAGCTCGACATCGGCAATGGCAAGAAGCTCCAGTTCGTCGAGATGCGGATGCTCCATTGGCCGGATTCCATGGCGGAGTTCATGACGGGCGACAACATCCTGTTCTCGATGGACGCCTTCGGTCAGCACTACGCGACGAGCGAGCTCTTCGCCGACCTCGCCGAGCAGGACGTGCTCTGGCATGAGGCGCTGAAGTATTTCGTCAACATCCTGAATCCGTTCGCGGCGCTGATTCCGCGCAAGCTCGATGAGATTGCAAAGCTCAACCTGCCGATCGAGATGATTGCGCCGTCGCATGGCGCCATCTGGCGCGAAAAGCCCTTCAAGATCATCGAGAAGTACGCCGAGTGGGCGAAAGCGTATCAGGAAGACCAGATTACGGTCGTCTATGATACGATGTGGAATGGCACGAAGGCCATCGCGCATGCCATCGAGGCGGAAATCAAGAAGCAGAGCCCCTCGACGGTCGTCAAGGTCTTCCATATCGCGAAGAGCGACAAGAACGAAGTCATGACGGAGGTCTTCAAGTCGAAGGCCATCGCGGTCGGTTCGCCGACGGCCATCAACGACATTCTCGCGAGCGTCACGGCATGGATTTCGTTCGCGAAGTCCCTGAAGTTCAAGAACAAGAAAGCCGCGGCTTTCGGCTGCTATGGCTGGAGCGGCGAAGGCGTCGCCGTCCTGCAGAAAGAACTCAAAGAAGCAGGCTTCGACGTCGTCGATGAAAATGTCAAGTCGCTCTGGAACCCCGGCGAGGAAGACTTCGCCAAGGTGCCGGAGCTGGTCAAAGCACTGCTCGCCTGAGGCTGGCAGCGCGATAGAGATAGGGAGGTAATCACGATGGATAAATACGTTTGCGGCCCTTGCGGCTATGAGTACGACCCCGCCGTCGGCGATCCCGACCACGGCATCGCCCCAGGCACGGCCTTCGAAGACCTGCCGGATGACTGGGTCTGCCCCATCTGCGGCGTCGGCAAGGATATGTTCGAGAAAGAGTAACTTCATCTATTGCCAGAACTAACATTTCCTGCAGCCCCCCTCTTTGAGGGGGGACGGGCCGCGTGAGCGGCGGGGGGAGTAGTAGGATACTGGAGCCAAACAGGACGGTTAATGTCGCTAAGGCATCGCGTTGAAATGCAGACAACGAGGTGTTTTAGCGACATTGATTTTTGTGTATGGCTTGTGCTTCCAACTACTCCCTCAGTCGCCTGTCGGCGCCAGCCCCCTCTGAGAAGGGGCCTTTTACTAAGGGGCTTCTTCACTTGAAAAACAAACTTTTGATGGTTCTTGCCGCAACAGAACGATTGGTCGAGACCCATATCGGCTGGATCGTCCTGCTCTTCGTCCTCAACTATTTCACCATCGTCTGGCAGAACCTCACGATGTATCAGGATACCGAGCTCCCCGTGCTCTTCCTCGACGGCATGTTTTTGCTCGCAGGCGTGGCGCTCTACTGCCTGCTCCTCTCGTGCATCCCGTGGCGGCGCGTGCGGCAGGTGCTGTTCGGCGTCTCGTTCGTGCTCTCAGCCGCGCTTGCGGGGCTCGAGGTCTTTGCCATCACGACGTATCAGACGCTCGTCGGCGCGGGCATCATCACGGCCATCCTGCAGACGAATCCGCGCGAGGCGGGGGAGTTCCTCGAGATGTATTTCGGCTGGCGCAGCCTCCTGTCGCTCGGCGTCTTTGCCGTGCTGCTGCTCGTGGGCTGGGGCTGGTTCTTCCGCCAGCGCTTCACGTTCTTTTCGCGCCGCACGCGGACGTGGTTCTTCCTGATTCTCTTCGTCATCGGCTGCGGTTCGGGCACGGTGCTGATGAAGAACTATATGAACTTCATCACGAGCGGCACGCTCGACATCCCGCCCGTGCGCGTCGGCGCGGCGGCCGTGACATCCGTCGACAACATCCGCGCCTATGAAAAGCTTTCGGCCTCGATGGAGAACACGGCAAAGGTTACGGAAAATCACAGCGATACCTCGCAGGTCGTCTTCATCCTCGGCGAGTCGACGGCGCGCGGCCGCCTGCATCTCTATGGCTATCCGCTCGAGAACACGCCGAACTTCGACGAGCTTGCGGCGAAAGGCGACATCGCCGTCTTCCATGACGTCATCAGCCCCGAGGGCGCGACGGTTGCCGTCCTGCGGAAGCTCCTGACGTTTGCCGACGCCGAGAGCGTCGCGGCGGGACAGGAGTGGTACGAGGCGAACAATCTCATCGACGTCATGGGCAAGGCGGGCTATGCGACGCACTGGCTCTCAAATCAGGAGAGCTCGGGCATCTGGGGCAACGTCGCGGCTCTTTTCGCAAACCGTTCGACGACGAAGGCGTTCACGCGGATGCGCGAGTCGCATGAAGAAGACGCCTGCCTCGACGAGGCGCTGTTCCCGATGATTGATGATGCCGTTGCGCAGGGCACGGGCAAGGATTTCTATGTCATCCATCTCATGGGCGGCCACGGCCTCTACAATCTGCGCTACCCCTATGCATTCACGAAGTACCAGAAAGACGATCTCGCCGCGCCCGAAAATACCTACAGCGAGTCAAAGCGCACGGAAATCGCGCAGTATGCCGATGCCATCTTCTACAATGACTTCGTCGTGAGCTCGATTTTCGGCAAGTTCGCCGACAAGGACGCGCTCGTCATCTACCTGCCCGATCACGGCGAAGCTGTCTACGACAACGATACGGCCATGTCCGGTCATGTCGAGGAACATCCGAACCGCTACATGCTCGAAGTGCCGATGCTCATTTACGCCTCGCCGAGCTGGCGCGAGCGCCATCCCGACAAATGGCAGGCCATCCAGGCGGCCGTGAACCGTCCGTACATGACGGATGACATGATTCATACGCTGCTCGATCTCCTTGACATCCGCACGCCGGAGTACGACCCGTCGCGCAGCATCGTCAATTCCGCTTACAATGAAAAACGCCCCCGCATCGTGCAGGGGCAGGATTATGACAAATCGATGAAATGAGGCTGATGTCAGGCTCGATGGAGAGTGAAGGCCGATGTTACGATGGTCGAAAGTAGCAGTCCTGCGAGCGTGATGACGGGATTGAGGAACGGCCCGCCCGCTGCGTGGAGCACGCCGAATGCGGGCAGCACGAGCAGGACGAAGAACAGCAGCGAGAGGCGGAAGCCGAGGCGCAGGGCGCTGGCGGCACGCTTCGTCGCGGCAATCAGCGAGGACAGCCAATCAGCGAGGACAGCGGGGTGAGGGACGCGAGCTGGAGATGCGCAGGCTCGGCGGCTAGCTCAGCCCCGCTTTTTTCGTCGGCTGTTTTCGCGTCAGCCTGGGACGTCGCAGCCTCGATAGCGGCGGTGGAGGCAATCAGGTGCGGCGTATCCTGCGGCGCGATGTCGATGACGAGGTCGGCGGAGCTTTCGAAGCCTGGCGCGAGCGAGGCGATGACGCTGCCGCGCGCCTTGCGGAGCTGGAGCTCGCGCGCGAGGTCGTCCGGGCTGGCGCCGGATTTCACTTCCGCGATGCCCATGGCTTTTGCGAGCGCCATGCCATAGCGGCGGCTGCCGCTCGTGAAGAGGACGGTCTTGACCCTGGCGCGATTGAGCTCGGCGATGGCCGCTTTCGCGTCTTCCGAGAGATCCTGCTCGAACGCGATGAGGCCGCGCACGCGGCGGCCGAGGCTCACGCCGATGACGGCGAGCCCCTTGGTCGAAAGCTGGTCGGCGCGTGTCGCGAGCTCGGCGCTGAGCTTCGCGCCTTCGTCTTCGAGCCAGTCGAGGCGGCCGACGCGGAGTGCCTGCCGCGTGAGCAGTGCCTCGGCGCCCGCATGCGGCACGACGTTTGCGGCCGCGAGGCGGTGGAGGCGCAGCATGCGGTTTTCTGCCGTCTCGCAGATGACGCGCGCATAGGGGTGCTCGGCCTCCTGTTCGGCTGAGGCGGCGAGCGCGAGCAGTGCGGACTGCGTCATGCCCTCGGGCGCGAGCTCCTTGATGTGCGGTTCGCCCGCCAGCAGCAGGCTGCGGCGCAGGATGACCGTATCGACATCTTTGAGCAGATCGAGCGCGTCGCCGTTGGCGTCAGCGCCAGCGTCAGCAAGCGCCTTGCGCGCCGCGCGGTCGGCAAAGAGGCAGGCAAGCGCGTACGGCACAGGGAGCGCGGCAATCCATGTCGCGAGCGCTGCCGGTACGGCGCTTTCCGGCCCTTCGAGCACGAGCCAGAGCAGCCCGGCCGCGATGGCGAGCGCGACGGAAAAGAAGAAGAAAAACCGGATGGGGATCGGACGATGCAAAGTACATACCTCCAATAGAATAGAAGTCTAACCATAGTTTTCGATATGATGATGGAAAATCCCTTGCCCGCTCGCTAAAAAGTTGATAAAATTGTACTGAATTGTATTTCGTATACAAGAATCAATGAAATCACGTTCAGATGGGGTGGATGCAGTTTGATAACGATGGAAGGAAGGGCGAAGATCAATCTGACGCTCGACATCCTCGGGGTGCGCGAGGATGGGTTTCATGAGGTCGCGATGGTCATGCAGGCCGTGGGCCTTTCGGATGCGCTGACGCTTGAAAAGCGCGAGGCGCCGGGCATCGGCCTCTCAATCGATGTGCCGTGGCTCCGCGCGGACGAGAAGAACCTCGCGTATCGCGCGGCAAAGCTCATGCAGCAGGAATATCATCTGCCGGGCGGCGTCGAAATCCATTTGACGAAGCACATCCCGATGGCGGCGGGGCTCGCGGGCGGCAGCGCGGATGCGGCCGCCGTGCTGCGCGGCATGGATGCGCTCTATGAGCTCGGCGCGGGCGATGAAAAGCTCTGCGAGCTTGGCGCACGGCTCGGCTCGGACATCCCGTTCACGCTGATGGGCGGCACGATGCTCGCGACGGGGCGCGGCGAGGTGCTGCGTCGCCTGCCGGATTTCCCAGAGACGTTCGTCGTGCTCGCGAAGCCGCATGTCTCGGTCTCGACGGCTTGGGCGTATGGCGCCTACGATACGCATCCGGCCGAGCAGCATCCCGACAACGATGCGATGATCCGCGCCATCGAGGCCGGCGACCGCAGGAAAGCCGCTTCTTTCTTGTGCAATGTTCTCGAAAGTGCTACGATAAAGCGGTATGAGGTCATTTCAAAGCTCAAAGAGATGATGAAGGAGGCCGGCGCGATGGCCAGCCTCATGTCTGGCAGCGGCCCGACGGTCTTCGGCCTCGCGAAGACGCGGGAACAGGCGGAGAAAATTGCCGCAGCTGTCCGTTTGCCAGACGTCGACGTCTTTATCACGAAGACGATTGCGAAATGAGGGACTTGATAAATGGAAAAGAAACTTTCGCCCATCCGGCTGGACAGCTACCAGCCGCTCCGTGAAGTCGTCTGCGAATCGCTGCGCGATGCCATCCGTCGCGGCGTGCTGAAGCCGGGCGAGCGCCTCATGGAGATCCAGCTCGCCGAAGAGCTCGGCGTCTCCCGCACGCCGGTGCGCGAGGCCATCCGCAAGCTCGAGCTCGAAGGCTACGTCATCATGATGCCGCGCCGCGGCACGTATGTCGCGAGCATGTCCATCCGCGACATCAACGAAATCTTCGAGATCCGCACGGCGCTCGAGTCCCTCTCGAACGGCCTCGCGGCCGAGCGCATCACGGCCGAGGAGCTCGAGAGCCTGCAGCGTCTGCTCGTCCAGATCGGCGGATACGTCGAAGACGGCGACATGGACAACATCGTCAAGACGGACATCGAGTTCCACGATCTCCTCTATCATGCGGCGCGCAACAGCCGTCTCGTCGGCATCATTTCGAATCTTCGCGACCAGCTCACGCGTTTCCGCACGCTCTCGATGTCGTATCCGGGCCGTCTCGAAACGACGCTCGAAGAGCATCGCGAAATCGTCGAGGCCATTTCCGAGGGCGATGTGAAGCGCGCAAAGAAGGCGGCCGAGCGCCATATGGAGATGTCGGAGAAGACGCTCCTCAAGGCGGTTGATGCCAAGAAGAAAGAATCCGAGAAAAAAGCGGGCAAGAAGGCGCGCAAGGCGTCAAAGTCCGAAGAATAAATCAGGAGGAACCATCTAAAATGTCAGATTTCGTCACCATCATCCTCGCGGCCGGCAAGGGTACGCGCATGAAGTCGAAGCTCCCAAAAGTCCTGCACAAGGCAGGCGGCAAGGCCATGGTCCAGCAGGTGCTCGACGCTGCAAAGGCTGCTGGCGCAAAGCGCCAGATTGTCGTTACGGGCTTCGGCGGGGAGCGCGTGCGCGAGGCGCTGGAACAGCTTGGCGAGCAGGCCGAGTTCGTCACGCAGGAGCAGCAGCTCGGCACGGGCCATGCCGTGAAGATGACGGCTCCTCTGCTCAAAGATGAGCAGGGCACGGTCATGGTGCTCTGCGGCGACACGCCGCTCCTCACGAGCGAACTCCTCAAAAAGCTCTTTGACGAACATGTGGCGGCCAAGGCGAAAGCGACCGTCCTGACGGCCGTCATGCCGGATGCGACGGGCTATGGCCGCATCATCCGCAAGGCGGACGGCTCTGTCGAGAAAATCGTCGAGCACAAGGATGCGACGGAAGAAGAGCGCAAGGTGCGCGAAGTCAACTCCGGCATCTATTGCTTTGATGCACAGGCGCTGTTTGCTTCCCTCGAACATGTCACGAATGACAACGCGCAGGGCGAATACTATCTGCCGGATGTTCTCGAAATCCTCCAGAAGCAGGGCGAAAAAATCTGGGCCGTCGCGGCAGACGACTATGAGGAAACGCTCGGCGTCAACAGCCGCGCACAGCTCGCGAACGCCGAGCGCATCCTGCGCCAGCGCAAGAACGAAGAGCTCATGGCGGAAGGCGTCAGCATCATCGACCCCGCGACGACGTTTGTCGACAGCGACGTCGTGGTTGGCCGCGACACGGTGCTCTATCCGATGACGTACCTTGAGAGCGGCACGGTCATCGGCGAGAACTGCGAAATCGGCCCGTCCGTGCGCATCCAGAACACGAAGATCGGCAATGGCGTCACGGGCCAGTTCCTCTATGCGCACGATGCCGTCGTCGATGACAACGTCAAGCTCGGCCAGTTCGTCCATCTGCGCCCCGGCACGCACATCTGCGAGGGCGTCAAGATTGACAATTTCATCGAGGTCAAGAACTCGACCATCGGCAAGGGCTCGAAGCTGCCACATCTTTCCTATATCGGCGACTGCGACATGGGCGAGAACGTCAACATGGGCTGCGGCACGATTACGGTCAATTACGACGGCAAAAAGAAATTCCGGACCAAAATCGGAAACAACGCCTTCGTCGGCTGCAATTCGAACCTCGTCGCACCTGTGACGGTCGAAGACGGCGCCTACATTGCGGCTGGTTCGACCATCACGACGACCGTGCCGGCAAATTCGCTCGCTGTTGGGCGCGCCCGCCAGAAGAATATCACGGGTTGGGTGGACAAACGCAACCGTTGATGATAAAATGCAAGGACAAGAGACCTTTTTCGTTTTTCTGCAAAAGAACTGGAGGAGTTAAGCAAAATGGCTTTAGACACTGGAAACCTGGTCATTCTGGCCGGCAATGCCAACCCCGCGCTCGCGAATAA
>CACZFT010000110.1 GCA_902780535.1 uncultured Selenomonas sp.
AGTCGATGCGCGGCAGCACGATGCCGACGAGCTTGCTCTCCTTCATCTTGAGGCGCTTGGCGAAGAAGTTCGCCTTGTAGCCCGTCTTTTCGATGACGGTGCGGATGCGCTCGGCTTTTTCCTCGCTGATGTAGCCGCGGTTGAGGTAGCGGGAGACGGTGCTCTTCGAGACGCCGGCCATCTCGGCGATCTCCTGGATGGTGACTTTCTGGTCGTTCATGAATGCTTGCTCCTTAATTTGCTTCTTGCAACTAATGGTATCAATACCACACGGCAAAGTCAATGATTTTTTCCTTCCATAAATGGGAATTTGGAACGCGTGTTTCGAATGGAGTCCATAACAGCAGTCTATGCAAGATAAAATATTCACAAGGAAGAAACAACAGGAATTTTTTCTTTTGTGTAGAATATATCACAGAGTGGGACGGAGGAATCCGTCCCTCTGATTTGTAGTTTCCTTTTTGAACATCTGCAAAGGGAGCGATGAAGATGCAGGAAGAAGAAGGCTTCGTGCTGGACAGCGCGGATGGCGTGGCGCATGTGCGCGTGGGACGCCATCGGGAATGCGTGAGCTGCGGGGCCTGCGGCGCGGCGCGGCAGGCCGTCGTGGAGGCGAAGGATGCCCTGGGGACCGCACCTGGCGACTTCGTGCGCTTCACGGTGCCGGAGCACTCCGTCGTGCTCGGCTCGCTGATCGTCTTCGCCGTGCCGCTCGTGCTCGCCGCGGTCTTTGGCGTCCTCGGGGCGTTCGCGGAAGGCGGTTTTGCGGCAGCAGACGGCACGATCGGCGGCCTCGTCGGCGCGGCCATCGGGCTCGTGCTCGGCGGCCTTGTCGTGCGCTGGTTCGATCGCCGCGCGGCGCGGCAGGCACCGGAGATTGTAGAAATTTTGAAACAGGGGTGATGTTTATGTTCCATCGGTTCTTCGGCGGCATCCATCCGCACGATGGCAAGGAGCTCGCCAAGGGCGCTCCCATCGAGACGATGCCGGCGCCCGATGTGGTGACGATCCCGCTTTCGCAGCACATCGGCGCGCCATGTAAGCCGTGTGTGAAAATCGGGGAAATGGTCAAGCGCGGCCAGAAAATCGCGACAACGGAGGCGTTCCTCCACGCTGACATCCATGCGTCAGTCTCGGGCAAGGTCAAGAAGTTCGAGAATGGCGCGATCGTCATCGAGAGCGATGGCGAGGATGCGTGGGCGGACGGTTTGCCGCTCGACCGCAACTGGCACGCGATGAGCAAGGACGAGCTGCTCGCAGCCGTCAAGGATGCCGGCATCGTCGGCATGGGCGGCGCGACGTTCCCTGCTTTCGTGAAGCTCGCACCGAAAAAGCCCGTTGACGTGCTGATTCTCAACGGCGCGGAATGCGAGCCATACCTCACGGCCGATGACCGCCTCATGCGCGAGGAAGGGGATCGCGTCGCGGAGGGCGCGCGCATCCTCGCGAAAATCCTCGGCGTGAAGCGCGCCGTCGTCGCCATCGAGGACAACAAGCCCGAGGCGGCTGACGCCATGCGCGCGGCCGTGCAGAAAGCGGAAGCGACGGGCGCAGACGAGGGTCTCCCGAAGATTGAAGTCGTGCAGCTCCCGACGCGCTATCCGCAGGGCGCAGAGAAAATGCTGATTTACGCCATCACGGGACGCGAAGTGCCGCTCGGCGGCCTGCCGATGGATGCGGGCACGGTCGTGCAGAACGTTGCGACGGCGGCGGCCATCTATGACGCCTGCGCGCACGGCATCCCGCTCATCGAGCGCATCACGACGGTCTCGGGCGACGCCATCCGCACGCCGAAGAACCTGCGCGTGCGCATCGGCACGAGCTACCAGGCGGCCATCGACTACTGCGGCGGCTTTTCTGAGACGCCGGACAAGGTGCTCGCGGGCGGCCCGATGATGGGCCGCGCACAGGAGCGTCTCGACGTGCCCATCACGAAGGGCTCGTCGGGCATCCTCGCTCTCACGCGCAAGCTCACGGAGCACGGCCCCGAGCTCCACTGCATCCGCTGCGGCCGCTGCGTGCAGGCGTGCCCGATGGGCCTCATCCCGAGCATGCTCTCCATCCTCGGCCAGCGCAAGGACATCGTAAAAGCTCGCGATGACTATGGCGTCATGAACTGCGTCGAGTGCGGCTGCTGCACGTACGTCTGCCCGGCGAAGCGCAACATCGTCCAGTACATCCGCGCGACGAAGGGCGCCGTCAAGGCCCTCGCCGCGAAGGAGAAAGCCAAGGCGGCGGCACGCGAAGCTGCGGCCAAGGCCAAAGAAAACGCAAAGGAGGCGGCAAACGCGTGAGTGAAGAAAAAGAAGAACTCATGTTCACGGTATCGTCCTCGCCGCATATCCGCGACGGCGAAACCGTCACGCACATCATGTGGCAGGTGAACGCCGCGCTCGCTCCGGCGGCGCTGTTCGCCATCTATCATTTCGGCATCCCCGCACTCATCAATATGGTGGTCGGCATCGTCGCGGCTGTCGCGTCGGAGTACATCTGGCAGCGCGCCATGCACCAGCCCATTACCGCCTTTGACGGCAGCGCCTGCATTACAGGGCTCCTGCTCGCGATGTCGATGTCGCCGATCCTGCCGCCCTGGATGGTCGCCATCGGCAGCGCCATCGCCATCATCATCGCCAAGCAGTCGATGGGCGGCCTCGGTTTCAACATCTTCAATCCCGCGCACATTGGCCGCGCGGCGCTCATGGTGTCGTGGCCGGTCGCGATGACGACGTGGACGACGCTTGGCGGCTCCGCCTCGGTCGACGCGATGGCGACGGCGACGCCGCTCAACGTGCTCAAAATGCAGGGCTATGACGCCGTCGTCTCGATGTTCGGCGGCCAGGGGCAGATGTACCTCTCGATGTTCCTCGGCAACCGCAACGGCAGCCTTGGCGAGACGAGCACGGTGCTGCTGCTGCTCGGCGGCCTCTATCTCATTTACAAAGGCTACGTCAACTGGGTCGTGCCAGCCGTCATGCTCGCGACGGTCGCCGTGCTGACCTGGGTCTTCGGCCCGGCCGGCCTCTTCACGGGCGACCCGATTTTCCACCTCATGGCAGGCGGCCTCATGCTCGGCGCGTTCTTCATGGCGACGGACATGGTCACCATCCCGATGACGGTGAAAGGACAAGTCATCTTCGCGGCGGGCGCTGGGGCGCTGACCGTCCTCATCCGCCTGCTCGGCGGCTATCCGGAGGGCGTCTGCTATGCGCTCTTGCTCATGAACGCCGTCACGCCGCTTATTGACCGCTTCGTGAAGCCGCGCATGTTCGGCGAACTGCCGAAAAAGGCGAAAGGGGGCGCGGCGAAATGAGCGAATCGAAAGAACCGAAGAACAGCATCGTCAAGATCGCTTCGAACCTCATGGCGGCCTGCTTCATTTCGGGCCTCGTCATCGGCGCCGTCTATTTCGTCACGGCTCCGGTCGCCGCGCAGAAAGCGGTGGAGCGCAAAGAAGTCTCGATGCGCGAGCTCATCCCCGACGCCGACCATTTCGTCGACGTCAGCGGCCAGGAGGGCTGGTACCGCGCCGAAAAAGACGGCCAGCCCGTCGGCTACATCGTGCCCGCGCACACGAAAGGCTACGGCGGCGACATCAAGCTGCTCGTCGCCGTGACGCCCGATGCACATGTCATCGACTACAAGATTCTCGCGCATAACGAGACGCCGGGCCTCGGCGACAACGCCAGCAAGGAGCCGTTCCGCGCGAAGCTGCGCGGCAAGGACGCCGAGCACCTGAAAGTCACGAAAGACAAGAACAACACGGAAGACGTGCAGGCCATGACCGGCGCGACCATTTCCTCGCGCGCCGTCACGCGCGGCGTCAAGAGCGCCGTGACTGCCGTCTCCGACTACCTCGCGGAAGGGGGCGCCAAATAAATGGAACAGAAAAGCCTCTGGCAGATTTTCAGCAAGGGCCTCTTGGCCGAGAACCCGATCTTCATCCTCGCGCTCTCGCTCTGCCCGGCGCTCGCCGTCACGACGACCGTCATCAACGGCCTCACGATGGGCCTCACGGTCACATTCGTCATCACGACGAACAACGTCGTCGTCAGCCTCGTGCGCCGCTGGGTGAATCCGAAAGTCCGCGTGCCGGTCTACATCACGAGCATCGCGACGATCGTCACCGTCGCCCAGCTCGTCCTGCAGGCGTATTTCCCCGACCTCTATGACGCGCTCGGCATCTACCTCGCGCTCGTCGTCGTCTTCGCCATCATCCTCGCGCGCGCCGAAGTCTTCGCCTCGAAGCACGGCGTCGTCGAGTCGTTCTGCGATGGCTTTGGCATGGGTTGCGGTTTCACGCTCGCCATGCTCGCCATTTCGGCCATCCGCGAAATCCTCGGTTCCGGCACGTTCCTCGGCATGCCCGTCTTTGGCGCGGGCTACCAGCCCATGCTCATGATGGTTCTGCCGCCGGGCGCATTCATGCTCATCGGTTACCTCGTCGCCGCGACGAAGACATGGAACCACCACAAAGAACAGCAGCGCGCCAAAGCTGCGCGCGTCGCGGCCGCGAAAGCCGCTGCAGCGAAAGGAGGGGATGAATGATGGGTGAATATCTCGCGCTTTTCATCAGCGCCGTCGTCATCAACAACTTCGTCCTCACGAAATTCCTCGGCCTCTGCATCTTCTTCGGCATTTCGAAGAACCTCAGCGCCTCGGCCGGCATGGGCGATTGTCTACAACTTCATCCTCGCACCCTTGGGGCTCACGTTCCTCACGACCATCGTCTTCGTCATTTTGACGGCGAGCTTCGTGCAGCTCCTCGAGCTCATCATCAAGAAGGAAGCCCCGACGCTCTACAACATGTGGGGCATCTACCTCCTGCTCATCGCGACGAACTGCATCGTGCTCGCCGTGCCGCTCCTCAATGTCGAGAACAGCTACAGCCTCCTGAAGTCCATCGTCTTCGCGATCGGCTCCGGCCTCGGCTTTGCGCTCGCCATCGTGCTCATGGCGAGCCTGCGTGAAAAACTCGCCTACGCCGACGTGCCGAAACCGCTCGAGGGCATCGGCATCGCGTTCCTGCTCGCCGGCATGCTCTCGCTCGCGTTCCTCGGTTTCTCGGGCATGATGTAAAGGAGGCTGAAAGTAAATGAGTATTGCGGAAACATCCGTATCCATCCTCGTCGTGCTCGTCGGCGTCGGCGCCTTTTTCGGCATCGTGCTTGCGCTCGCGGACAAGAAGTTCTACATGCAGCAGAACCCGCTGATCGGCGAAGTCGAGGACATCCTGCCGAAAGGCCAGTGCGGCGCCTGCGGCTTCGCGGGCTGCGCGAAATACGCCGAAGCCGTCGTGGAAAATCCCGACGTCCCGCCGAATCTCTGTGTGCCCGGCAAGGCCGCCGTCGCGGCCAAAGTCGCCGAGCTTACAGGAAAGAGCGCCGGCTCCGTCGAAGAGCGCAAGGCGCATGTCCTTTGCCAGGGCGGCTGCAACGCCAAGCCCGCGGCGCGCTACGAGGGCATCCACGATTGCGCCGCTGCGAAGCTCGCCTCTGGCGGGCCGAACGAATGCAAGTTCGGCTGCCTCGGCTTTGGCACCTGCGTCGCGGCCTGCCCGTTCGACGCCCTGCACATGGGGGACAGCGGCCTGCCCGTTGTCGACACCTATGCCTGCACGGGCTGCGGCAAATGCCAGGAGACCTGCCCGCAGGGCGTCATGACGCTCCTCCCGGTCACGGCCCCCGTCGCCGTCCACTGCCAGTCCCACGCCAAGGGCCCGGCCGCAAAGAAAGCCTGCCCGAACGCCTGCCTCGGCTGCGGCCTCTGCATGCGCAACTGTCCGCACGGCGCCATCAAGATCGAAAACTTCCTCGCCGTCGTCGATCCTGCCTCGCCAAGTGCCCGACAGGAGCGATTCGGGAAGCGGTGTGATATTTCTAAACATTGGAATGGGAGTCGTTGCGTAAAAAACGCGGCGGCTCCCGTTTTTCTTGCGGCAATCTTTTTTTCACGTTACAATGAAAGCAATCGAACGGAGGGAATCAAATGGCGGACAAGGAAATCCAGTTTTTGATGTATCAGGCAGAAGAAGAAAAAATCTCTGTCAACGCGGTTATCAAAGATGAAAATATCTGGCTGACGCAAAAAGCGATGGCGGAGTTGTTTGGCTGTTCCATCAGCAATATTTCAGTGCATTTGCGGAATGTCTATGATGAAGGTGAATTATTGATAGAATCAACTATTGAAGAAATTTCAATAGTTGCCACAGAAGGACAAAGGTCTGTCAAGAGGAAACAGACTTTCTACAATCTCGACGCCATCATCTCCGTCGGCTATCGTGTGAATTCCAAGCGTGCCACGCAATTCCGGATCTGGGCGACGAAGGTGCTCAAGGAATACATGCTGAAAGGTTTCGTCCTCGATGACGATCGTTTGAAGCAGGGCAAGACGGCATTCGGCAAAGATTATTTCCGCGAACTCTTGGAGCGGGTACGCTCCATCCGCGCCAGCGAGCGGCGTATCTGGCAGCAGATTACCGATATTTTTGCGGAGTGCAGCATCGATTACGACAAGCATTCTGACGAAGCGCGTCGTTTCTATGCAATGGTGCAGAACAAATTCCATTTCGCCATCGCAGGCGAGACGGCAGCGGAAATCATCTATCATCGCGCTGACCGCACAAAGGAACACATGGGACTCACGACGTGGAAGAACTCGCCGGATGGGCGCATCCTGAGATCCGATGTCACAGTTGCGAAAAACTACCTGAACGAAGCGCAGATTCGCAAGCTCGAACGCGCAGTCACCGGCTATTTTGATTACATCGAAGACCTCATCGAAAACGAACAGGCATTCACGATGGAGCAGTTCGCTGCAAGCGTCAATGCGTTTTTGGAGTTCCGTCGCTATCAGATTTTGACAGGCAACGGCAGCGTATCAAAGAAACAGGCAGATGCCAAGGCGATTGAAGAATACAACGAGTTCAACAAGCACCAGAAAATCGAATCGGACTTCGATCGCGAAGTGAAAAAAATGTTGAGTCAGGGAAGCGATAGAATGAGGTAAACCGCCTTGCACGAGGCATGCTTTCACGATAAAATAAAGGCAAAAGCGAAACAGAAGGCAGGCGAAAAACATGATGTACCCATTCCTGACGCTCGATGATGAGACGGAAATCGTCCATTCGGACATGCTTCCCGACCATCGTGTCAAAGTCTATGTGGAAAAACCTGACGAAAACGACGGATTCCATCATATGACGTGCTACCTGCCGTCCTATGAAATTACGGAAATTTCAGGATTTACAAGAGACGAAGTCCAGCGGTATCTCGACATCATTCGCTCGACATATCAAGCGGGCAATGAGGGTGTACGCCTAAAAACATTTGCAAAGTAAACTTTTAGGCATTGAAGCCTAAAAATTGAATGCATCTGATGTATGCGTCAGTTCACTCCATCGTGTGGCAAGCAGTTTGGCATAGTCAAGATAGAAAAGCCCATAGTTACCAAGAGAGAACCCATCATTCACTTCAATCAAGAGTGTTCGCTCATCTTTTGTTAGGCCGAAATCAATGCCATAGGCTTTTGGTGCACTGGCATATGAAGAAACGGCAGCTTCGACAATATTCGGATCAAGGGATTTTCTCCAATCGCCTTTGTAATGACGAACATCGAGGATATGACCGTATCGAACAAAGCAACGCCATTCTGTTACGAAATCTACAGGATTGCTGCACCAGACATCTTGATCGCTGTTCCACATGCCACAACCAATCAAATCTTTCGGGGAACGGATGGTTCGTCCCGTAATCCGCTTGTCCTTGACAGATTTTACGAAGACCGGCCAAAGTTCGGGATGCGTGTTGATGGTATTGATAGTGGAATGCCAGACATTTCGACCAAGATACGCTGACAGTTCTTCTGGGTAATCAAGGTCAGGAATCTCAATTCCGAACTCGTGAAGACGTTGTGTAACAGTTCCAACATAGCCGACGACAACATCTTCAGGATAGCTCTCTCGTAATTCTTCGGGTGTGTAGAAAAATATGATTTCAGCGCCCATTTCCATAAAACCGCAGTAGGCGATAAAAAAGTCACGATCCAACGGGACGTGATGCTTGTCGGACTGAATGTATACTTTCATAGTGGTACCTCCCGATTTAAGTAGCATATCCAACGTTTCTTCCATGGTACATCCATGTGTGCGGTTGTGCAAGGTTGGCATTCACGATAAAATAAAAAAGAGCAACGTCAAGCGGAGGGAGTTGGCATGATGCTGTACTCGAAAATATTCACGAAAAAAGGCACGATCGAAATCCATGTCGTACGGCAGTACGAAGACCGTGACGGTGGCGATAATCTCATTGTCCATGTCGAATGCGCCGAAGACCGCGAGCGCCAGTCCGACTGGCGTCTGCCTGACATCTATTGTACGCACTCTTATGGTTTCACCGAAGATGAGCAGTTCCAGATGGAAGATTATCTTCGCAACAACGAAGCTATCATCTGGGACGATTGGCGGGAGGCGAGGAAAGATGCCTGAAGCACTCGAATCGTATCTCGGCTACTATATTTATTTCTGGATTGGCGATGGCGCGGAACCTGTGCATGTCCACGTCGCGAAAAAGCAACAGCCAGACGCAACAAAATTTTGGATTACGACGGAATCCGTCGAGCTTGCGAGAGACACGGGCTCG
Source organism: uncultured Selenomonas sp. (assembly GCA_902780535.1). Taxonomy (GTDB): domain Bacteria; phylum Bacillota; class Negativicutes; order Selenomonadales; family Selenomonadaceae; genus Selenomonas_C. The sequence continues at coordinate 8,637 of CACZFT010000110.1, forward strand.
GTTGATTCAAAGGACATGAAACGAATCTTGCGTTATTTGCGCAGGAACCGACAGCAAATCATTGCACGGTGGCTGTCACGGTTCGGTTCAGCGAATGTAAAGAGATGAATTTGATCCAAAAATGGGAGTGATATTTATGGGGCTGCTCAAAATTATTTCTTCCCTTTTTCACGGAACAGAAAAATCGTCGGAGCTATTTGAAGCTGAAATTCCTGTGGCGCAGGAAAATACATCGCATGATTTAATGGCAGGCCACGTTGAAGATAAAATGGCGTATGCGGATTCGAGTAGTATCGCTCCAGACGAACGACCTTTTTATCAACCAGATGAATATTACACGTTTTATTCGTATCCTGAATCGGATATAGGAAATCGAGTGGTAACCTTCGAGGACAGGAAAAAGACGTGCATTCCATCAGCTAGAGGACTTTATGTAGCGGAAATTTTGCTCTTGGATTATTGTCAAAAAGGAAAATATCCAAAACCTGAACACGGTTATCCTGGCTTCTGGTGGTTCGAGTATGGAATCCGTGATGTCGGGCATGCGATGGAATCTCTATGCAAGCGGGGATTTATTGAACTTACGCCCCTTATGCAGTCAGTCGGTAGCTTGAAGGTATCGAATCTGAAAAATTTGCTCAGAAAGTTTGGCGTGTCTGTTAGTGGGAAAAAAGCGGATTTGGTAAAACGTGTGCAAGAAAATGTTCCAGAAGACGCAGTTGCAGAAACGGGATTGACCCAGAAATACAGATTGACGGATTTGGGGCGGAAAGAGCTGGAAGAAAATGCCTATGTTCCCTATATGCATCATGTGCCGAACAAGACGACGGAAGATGGGCCGGAAGATGAACAGTTTAACGTGTGGATTATAAACAAAAAACTGCATGAAGAAAAGAGGACAGACTGGGAAAACCTTGTTGACGAAATTGAAGAAGAAAGGAAACGAAAATCAGATGAAAAATACGAAGCATCCCTGGAGCTGTTGAAAAAAATCGATTCCCAATTATATAAAAAATTGAAGGCGCAAAATGAACAGATTGAACTGATTCGAAAAAAAGAAGAGGAATATCAAGAGGACGAGGATGCCCTTATTGCTTTCTGGGAAGGAATCTGGAAACATGGAGGATTGAATTTTGAAGGAGCTTATTGGCTTTTTCGTTTGCCAGACCTTTATCTGAAACAAGGGCGATTAGATGAAGCACTAAAGTTGTGCAAGCAAATAAAAGAGCAAAAGAAAAATTATGCATACAAAGCGGAAGATTATATTGAACGCATCGACGCGATAAAAAAGGAAAAATTTGAGAAAGGGACGAAAAAATGAGTCATCAGCATATCCTTCGCGTGACGGGAAAAGGGCAGTTGAATCTTGTGCCTGACCAGGTGCGCCTTTCATTGGAAATCGAGGGAACCTGCCCGGAATATCTTGATGCGGTGGAAACGGCATCGAAGAAAACGAAACAGCTGCAGGAAATCTTGAAAAAGCTTGGCTTTTCCAAGACGGATTTGAAGACGACAGCATTCAACGTATCACCAGATTATGAACGATATGAAGTGTGGGATGACGAACGGGCGGAAAAGAAATGGGAAAGTCGGTTGGAGGGGTACGAATACCGGCAGACGATGAAGCTGGAGTTTGATCGCGACAATGAGCGCATGGGAAAAATTCTTTATGCATTGGCACACTCTTCTGCTCATCCGGAAATCCGTATCAGCTATACAATCAAGGATCAAGAAGCAGCGAAGAACAATCTCTTAGCAAAAGCGGTAGTTGACGCAAAATCGAAGGCCGTCATCCTGGCAAAAGCGGCGAATGTTGAACTGTTGGGAATTCAGAGCATGGATTATTCTTGGGGGAAGATGGAATTTGAAGTAACGCCGTACGATGGTGCTGCCATGATGGCACCACCCATGGCTGCTCCCTCGGAAAGCTTTGATTACGATATCGAGCCGGATGATATTCATGTGGAAGATACGGTGACGGTCATTTGGGAGATTTCTTGAAATACATAAGGACGGAAATGGTGGGGACGGCCTTATCGTCCATGTCGAGTTTTGGGAGGTGGAGCATATGAAGAAATTCATCATTATCTTGGTAAGTGCCATCTTTTTCTTGGGGCTCGGAAGCGGAAAGACGATGGCAGCTGATTATTATGCTGGAACGTATGCAAGCGGGCTGCATGCGTATGTGATGACGGAGACCGTTGTGATGGGCGTGCCTGGTTTTCGGAGATTTGATGTGACTGTGAAAGCCGTGGACAATCAAGGCAATCTCGTATCACATCTAAATTATCATTTTTGGAATGATCCCGGCGAACCTGTCCGCTTCCGTAATTCCGAAGGGTATAGTGGCATCGTGAGCCCATCTGAAACGCCGGTAGAACAAAATATTTGGAATATCGCAGAACCAATTTCGTCGGCGATGTGGCAGAGGCAATTAGGGCTTTGACAGCGTGGCGTATCAAAAAGCAGGGAGGAACCGTATCATGAAAATCGCTATGGCAAACGACCATGCCGGGACGGCACTGAAGAACGCCATCAAGGCTTATCTCGAATCCGAAGGGCATGAGGTCAAGGATTTCGGCACGTATGATGAGGAAAGCTGCGACCTGTCGGATTTCGTCTATCCCGCGGCACTCGCCGTTGCGAAAGGGGAATGCGACCGCGGCGTGTTCGTCGATGGCGTCGGGTATGGCAGCGCGATGATTGCGAACAAGCTGAACGGCATCTACGCCGTTGTCTGCCAGGATCCGTTCTGCGCACAGCTGGCCCGCCAGCACAATGACAGCAACGTCCTCTGCCTCGGCGGCAAGATCATCGGCGGGGCGATTGCGATGGAGATTGTCAAGACGTGGATGCACACGGATCCTTTGACGGCCGAGAAATACCAGCGCCGCATCCAAAAGGTGCAGGCCATCAACGACAAGCACTGCGTGCCGGTGAAGTAACCCCGAAAATTTCATACTGCGAAACGAGAAACAGGACATGCGGGCTCTGCATGTCCTGTTTCTTGTACTATAATGGGAAATAATGAAGAATGATAGGAAATATTTTTAGGAGGCGCAGCAAAGAATGGGTTGGTTGAAGAATCTCCGCGTGTCGTACAAGGTGGTCTGTCTGATCATCGTTGCCGTCTTGTCGCTCGGTTTTGTCGGGTGGACAGGCGTGTCGTATTTGAACGGCGTGCAGACAGCGATGAATGATATGGCGAACCGTCACATGAAGGCGGTGCAGCTCCTCGGCGACTGCTCGATTACGGTGCGCGCGATGCAGGCGCGCATCCTCGAGACAGCGGGGGTCGAGGACCGGGCGCAGATTGAGAAGAACAAGAAGGACATCCACGATTATATGGATGTCTATGAAAAGGACTGGCAGGAGTACCAGTCTCTCGGCATGCATGCCGACAAGGAGGACGAGGTCGCGGCGCACTGGCAGGCGTTCAAGACGCAGACGGACCGCATGCTCGACCTCTGCCTCGCCGGCGACCAGAAAGGCGCGCTCGACATCTACAACCACGACGGCATCATGGCAATCATCGCGTGGGATGACACGATGCGCCCGATGCGCGAGGGCATCCAGCAGGAGGCCGCACGCTGATCGCGCTGGTCGTGCTCGGCCTGCTCGCCTGGGCAATCACGCAATCCATCGTGAAGCCGCTCGGCAAGATGATGGCGGACTGCAAGCGCCTCGGCGATGGCGATTTCCGCGACGAGGGCGTGCATACGGACGAGGAGCGCGCGGACGAGTTCGGCGCGATGGCACGGGAAATCGCTGACATGCGCACGCATCTCGGCAAGATGTTCCAGAAGACGAGCGATTCGGCCGAGCATATCGCGGCGGCGTCTGAAGAACTCACGGCCAGCTCGCAGCAATCGGCGCAGGCGTCGAACCAGGTGGCACAGTCCGTCCAGCAGGCATCGAACGCTGTCGTGAACCAGCAGAAGGGCATCGATGTCAGCACAGAGTCGGTGGGAAATGTCTCGGAAACCGTGCAGAAGCTGCAGGGCGAGGCGGACAAGGTTGCGGAGCACGCAGCGGCTGCATTCGAGCAGGCGGAAGCGGGCGGCACGGCCATCGCGGCTTCCGTCGAGCAGATCAAGAGCGTCGAATCGACGGTCGGTGAATCAACGGCCATCGTTGACCAGCTCGGCGCGCGTTCGCAGGAAATCGGGCAGATTGTCGAGACCATTTCCGGCATCGCGGAGCAGACGAATCTGCTCGCGCTCAACGCGGCCATCGAGGCAGCACGCGCAGGCGAGCAGGGACGCGGCTTTTCCGTCGTTGCCGACGAGGTGCGCAAGCTTGCCGAGGAATCGGCCGAGGCTGCTCAGCAGATCGAGACGCTGATTCAGGGCATCCAGAAGGATACGAGCCGCGCTGTCACGTCGATGCAGGCGGGCAGCACGGCCGTCGCCGAGGGCGCGAAGAGCGTCGAAGGCCTGCGCGAGACGTTCCGCGGCATCCAAGGCTACGTCAACAATGTCTCGCAGGAAGTCCAACAGATGGCGCAGGCGATGAAAGAGGCCGCCGATGCCGCGAATGGCATCTCGGGCAGCATCCAGGAGATTGATGCGCAGGGCGCGACCGTTGCGAGCGAGATGGAAAATGTCTCGGCCGCGACGGAAGAGCAGTCCGCTTCGGCTTCTGAAATCGCGAGCGCGAGCGATTCCCTCGCCAAGCTCGCCCAAGACCTGCAGGGGACGCTGCAGAAGTTCCAATTCTGAGAAAATCGTCCATAAGAAAAAACGCAGCTTCCGCATGTGCGATGTCGCATGGCGGAAGCTGCGTTTTTTCATGAGGTCAGAGATACTGGTACAACAGGATCACGATGACGCCGGGGATGCCGAAGACGCCGGCAATCAGGGCGCGGAAGATGTCGATGGGGACGTTTGCGCCGAAGAGGTTGACGACCCAGAGCATGATGGCGCCGATGATGCTGTTCGTGATGAATTTCCAAAAGAGATGGATCGGCAAGGCGACGAGCTTCATGATGAGCGCGAGG
>CACZFT010000111.1 GCA_902780535.1 uncultured Selenomonas sp.
GAGCAGCGGCCGTTCACGGTCGTTGCTCCTTTTGAACCCATGGGCGACCAGCCGCAGGCCATCGAGGAGCTCGCGGCGGGTGTCGAGGCGGGGCAGGAGGCGCAGGTGCTGCTCGGCGCGACGGGCACGGGCAAGACGTACACGATTGCGAAGGTCATCGAGAAGGTGCAGAAGCCGACGCTCGTCATCGCGCACAACAAGACGCTCGCGGCGCAGCTCGCGAGCGAATTCAAGACGTTCTTTCCGCACAACTACGTCGGCTATTTCGTGAGCTACTATGATTTCTATCAGCCAGAGGCATATATTGCTTCGACGGATACGTATATCGAAAAGGATGCATCCATCAACGATGAAATCGACGAGCTGCGCCATAGCGCGACGTGTTCGCTGTTCGAGCGGCGCGACTGCATCATCGTGGCGTCGGTCTCGTGCATCTATGGCCTCGGCTCGCCGGAAAGTTATCACGAGATGGTCGTTTCGCTGCACAAGGGGCAGACGGTCGAGCGCGACGCGATTCTGCGAAAACTCGTCTCCATCCGCTACGAGCGCAATGACATCGCGTTCGAGCGCGGCAAGTTCCGCGTGCGCGGCGATGTCATCGAGGTGTTTCCGGCCGGCTACAACAGCCGCGCCGTGCGCATCGAGATGTTTGGCGACGAGATTGACCGCATTCTCGAGTTTGACACGACGACGGGCGAAATCTATGGCGAGCGCACGCATTCGATGATTTTTCCGGCGTCGCATTACGTCACGGCGCAGGACGACATGAAGATTGCGCAGCAGACGATTCGCGAGGAACTCGCGGAGCAGCTTGCGAAACTGCGCGGCGACGGCAAGATGCTCGAAGCGCAGCGGCTCGAACAGCGTACGAACTACGATCTCGAAATGATGGAAGAGGTCGGCTACTGCTCGGGCATCGAGAACTATTCGCGTCATCTGACGCACCGCAAGGCGGGTGAGGCGCCGTATACGCTCTTAGATTATTTCCCCGAGGACTTTCTGATTGTCATGGACGAGAGCCATGTCACGCTGCCTCAGCTCCATGCGATGTATGCGGGCGACCGCAGCCGCAAGGTCTCGCTCGTCGAGAACGGATTCCGCCTGCCATCGGCTTTCGACAACCGTCCGCTGACGTTCGAGGAGTTTGCCGCGCGCATCAACCAGATCATCTTCGTCTCGGCGACGCCGGGCAAGTACGAGCTCGCGCATGCGCAGCAGGTCGCGCAGCAGATCATCCGTCCGACAGGGCTCCTCGACCCAGAAATCGAGGTACGGCCGCTCGACGGGCAGATTGATGACCTGCTCGGCGAAATCAAGAAGCGCATCGAAAAGGACGAGCGCGTGCTCGTGACGACATTGACGAAGAAGATGGCTGAGCATCTGACGGACTACCTCAAAGAGGTCGGCATCCGCGTGCGCTATCTGCATTCCGACATCGCGACGATCGAGCGCGCGGAAATCATCCATGACCTGCGCGCAGGCGAGTTTGACGTGCTCGTCGGCATCAACCTGTTGCGCGAGGGCCTCGACATGCCGGAAGTCTCGCTGATTTCGATTCTCGATGCGGACAAAGAGGGCTTTTTGCGTTCGGACACGTCGCTGATCCAGATTATCGGCCGCGCGGCACGAAACGCGAACGGCCATGTCATCATGTATGCCGACCGCATCACGGACTCCATGCAACGCGCGATTGATGAAACGCAGCGACGTCGCTCCATTCAGCAGGATTACAACAAGGAGCATGGCATCACGCCGAAGACCATTGTCAAGCCCATCAAGCCGCTCATTGAGACGACGCTCGTCGCGGAGACGAAGGCGACGTATGGCACGGGCGACGGCAAGAAGAAGCGCAAGCTCACGAAGAAGGACAAGGACAACCTCATCAAGACGCTGACGCGCGAGATGCAGCAGGCATCGCGGGCACTCGAATTCGAGCGCGCGGCAGAACTGCGCGACATGATTCTCGAGCTCGACGGCACGCTGCCGGCAAAGAAAGGATAACCCATGTCGGAAAACAACGTCATCAAAATCAAGGGCGCACGCGCCCATAACCTCAAGAATATCAATCTCGAAATCCCGCGCGACAAACTCGTCGTCGTGACGGGGCTCTCGGGCTCGGGCAAGTCATCGCTGGCGTTCGATACGATTTATGCCGAAGGGCAGCGGCGCTATGTTGAGTCGCTGTCGTCGTATGCGCGGCAGTTCCTCGGCCAGATGGACAAGCCGGATGTCGACAACATCGAGGGTCTTTCGCCTGCCATCTCCATCGACCAGAAGACGACGAGCCACAACCCGCGCTCAACGGTCGGCACGGTCACAGAAATTTATGATTATCTGCGCCTGCTCTTTGCGCGCACGGGCCATCCGCACTGTCCGAAATGCGGCAAGCCCATCACGCAGCAGAGCGTCGACCAGATGGTCGACCAGATCACGGCGCTGCCGGAGCGCACGAAGCTGCTGCTGATGGCGCAGGTCGTCCGCGGCAAGAAGGGCGAGCACAAGAAAATCCTCGAGCACATCCGCCACGAGGGCTACGTGCGCGTGCGCATCGACGGCGAGGTTTACGACGTCAATGACACGATCCAGCTCGAAAAGAACAAGAAGCACACGATCGAGGTCATCGTCGACCGCCTGATTGTGCGCGAGGGCATGGAGCAGCGCCTCGCCGATTCGCTCGAAACGGCGCTGAAACTCGGCGAGGGCGTCGTCTACGTGCAGATTGTGGATGGCGAGCTCCTGATGTTCAGCGAGAATTTCGCCTGCGTCGACTGCGGCATCAGTCTGCCCGAAATCACGCCGCGCATGTTCTCGTTCAACAATCCCTATGGCGCCTGCCCCGTCTGCACGGGCCTCGGCAGCCACATGGAGTTTGATGAAGCACTCGTGCTGCCTGACCCCGCGCTTTCCGTCGGCGACGGCGTCTTTGCGCCGCTTTCGAAGAATCCGCATTCGTATGCGATGTGCTGCATGACATCGTTGCTCGCGGCGCGCGGCTATACGACGGAGACGCCGTGGAAGGAACTCGACAAGGCGACGCAGGACATGCTGCTGCATGGCTCGGGCGAGGAGCGCTACAAGTTCCACTACACGAACATGTTCGGCGAATACAAGGAGTACAACGTGCCATTCGAGGGCGTGCTGCCGCTCCTTTCGCGCCGTTACCACGAGACGGACAGCGACGAGATGCGCGAGTCGTACGAAAACTACATGACCGAGATTCCGTGCAAGGCATGCCACGGCGCGCGCCTGAAGCCCGAGACGCTCGCCGTGACGTTTGGCGAGAAGAACATCTATGAAGTCACGCAGATGACGATCCGCGAAGCCGACGATTTCCTCATGGGCGTGCCGCTCACGGAGCGCGAACAGAAGATTGCGAACCAGATTTTGAAGGAAATCCATGCGCGCCTGACGTTCCTTCTGAATGTCGGCCTCGAATACCTCACGCTTTCGCGTGCGGCGGGCACGCTCTCGGGCGGCGAGGCGCAGCGAATCCGGCTCGCCACGCAGATCGGCTCGGGCCTCCAGGGCGTGCTCTACGTGCTCGACGAGCCGAGCATCGGCCTGCACCAGCGCGACAACAACCGCCTGCTCGCGACGCTGAAGCATCTCCGCGACCTCGGCAACACGCTGATCGTCGTCGAGCATGACGAAGACACGATGCTCGCGGCCGACCATATCATCGACATCGGGCCGGGGGCTGGCGCGAATGGCGGCCGCGTCGTCGCGCAGGGCACGGCGCAGGAAATCATGCAGGTGCCGGAGTCCATTACGGGTGCGTATCTCTCGCGCTGCAAATTCATCCCTGTGCCGTCGCGCCGCCGTCCGGGCAGCGGGAAATTTATCGAGGTCGTCGGCGCGGCGGAGAACAATCTCAAGAATATCAATGTCAAATTCCCGCTCGGCACGCTGACGCTCGTCACGGGCGTCTCGGGTTCGGGCAAGTCGACGCTCGTCAATGAAATCCTCTACAAGGGCATCGCCTCGCGCCTCTACCATGCGAAGGGGAAGCCCGGCAAGCACAAGAAGATCAAGGGCCTCGAAAACATCGACAAGATCATCGACATCGACCAGCAGCCCATCGGCCGCACGCCGCGCTCGAATCCTGCGACGTACACGGGCGTCTTCGACGCCATCCGCGAGCTCTTCGCGCAGACGAGCGAGGCGAAGATGCGCGGCTACAAGGCAGGGCGGTTCAGCTTCAACGTCAAGGGCGGCCGCTGCGAGGCGTGCAAAGGCGACGGCATCCTCAAAATCGAGATGCATTTCCTGCCGGACGTCTACGTGCCTTGCGAGGTCTGCAAAGGCGCGCGCTACAACCGCGAAACGCTCGAAGTCAAGTACAAGGGCAAGAACATCTCCGACGTGCTCGACATGACGATTGACGAAGCCGTCGCGTTCTTCCAGAACGTGCCGCGCATCGCGCGCAAGCTCCAGGTGATAAAGGACGTCGGCCTCGGCTACATCAAGCTCGGCCAGCCCGCGACGACGCTTTCGGGCGGCGAGGCGCAGCGCGTCAAGCTCGCGACGGAACTCTCGCGCCGCTCGACGGGCCGCACGCTTTACATCCTTGACGAGCCGACGACGGGCCTGCATGCCGCCGACATCCACAAGCTCCTCGGCATCCTCCAGCGCCTTGTCGATGGCGGCGATACCGTCGTCGTCATCGAGCACAACCTCGACGTCATCAAGACGGCCGACTACATCATCGACCTCGGCCCCGAAGGCGGCAACGGCGGCGGCACGATCGTTGCGACGGGCCGCCCCGAGGACATCGTCAAAGTGCCGGAATCGTATACAGGAAAATTCCTGAAGCCGCTGCTCGAAGAGAAGCACTGAACGATGGGGATGCTGGAAACGGAAAAGAGGAACATCAGCATGAAGAAAATTTTCTTTTCGGCGGACGGGAATGACATGACGCAGCTTCACAGCGGCTTCTGCATCCGTCTCGAAGAGTTGGCAGGCGAAGTGAAGGGTGAGACGGGCATCGAGGGCCTGCGCATCGACTTCAACTTCGGCCTGCGCCTTTCCGTTCCGGAGGGCGATTACCATGTGCGCATTTCGGACGGCGAGCACAGGCAGGTCTTTTTCGATGGCGATGTCTCGGGGCAGGAGCTCGTCTCGATGGAAAAGTATGCGATTCTCTGGCAGGTGGAAGTGTATGCGGGTGGGGACTGCATCTTCGCGCATCGCTTCGACATGACGGGGCAGCGCGTATATTTTCATCTGGGGACGGCGCTCGGCGACATGCTCGCGCTGCTGCCCTATATCCGCACGATGGAGCAGCAGCTGGGGTTGCAGGTCGTCGTCGGAGCAGAGGAAAACTTTCAGCCGCTCATCGCGTCGGAGTTTCCTTCCTGGGAGGTGGCGGATCGCGTGCCGGAAGATACGTATGCTTCCTTTGTCTGCGGCGCTTTTCAGGGAGCGCCGATTCTCTCGCCCATCGATACGCGGCTCATGCCGATGGAAGAAGCTGGCCGGTGGCTGTTCGGATGGCGGGGAAAGGTAGAGCCGCTTGCGTTCGGGAAAACGGCTCCGAGAACCATGAAGGAGCCCTATGTCTGCATCGCGGTACAGGCGTCCGGCATCCAGAAATGCTGGCTGCGGCCTGGCGGCTGGGATGAGATCGTCCAGCGGCTCAGGGAAGCGGGCTATCGCGTGCTTTGCATCGACGGCGAACGGGAACGCGAGAAAGATGGCATCCGCGTGACGATGCCGCAGGGTGCAGAGGATTTCACAGGGTATCGGCCGCTCACGGAGCGCATCGGGCTGCTGGTGCATGCAGATGCTTTCTTCGGCGTCGGCAGCGGCCTTTCCTGGCTCGCGCATGCGTGCGGGACGCCCGTCGTGCTCATCAGCGGCTTCTCGCTGCCGATGACGGAGTTTTCGACGCCGGGGCGCGTCATCAATCCGCACGTTTGCGGCGGATGCTTCAATGATGCAGGCATTCGCGCGAAGAACGGCGGCTGCCCGCGGCATGGAGGGACGGCGCGCGCTTATGAGTGCAGCCGGAAGATTGCGCCCGAGGCTGTCTGGGATGCGTTCCTGCGCGTGCGCAGGCAGAATCGGTCATGAAAGAGAAAAAGGAACGGCCCGGAAGCTGCAATCGCTTCCGGGCCGTTCCTCGTTCTCTCCATCGTTTGATGTTCTGATGCCTTGAGGACGCTTATTTCTTCAGCACCTCTTTGAGGATGTCCGTCATTGCCTGCTGCATCACGCGCATGACATCCTGCAGGACCGCATTGTAGAGATCGCCGCCGTCCGTGACGCCGCGGCCGTTGGCCGTGATGAAGAACTTGTGGGGGTGCTCATTTGCCTTGTAAGCCTCGTTGAGCTTATCCTGCACGAGCTGCGTGAGTTCCTGATCCGTCATCTGTGTCACCTCTTTTCAACTTTCATACTCCCTATTATACGACATGGGCGGCGAAATTTCCTTGTTTTTTTCTGCTGGACGGCTGAGAAAATTTGCGATTCCGGTGAAATTTCATTCTAACAGCCACGTAAAGGCGGTCTAATTCCCTTTGGTTATACTGC
>CACZFT010000112.1 GCA_902780535.1 uncultured Selenomonas sp.
CGTCCGCGCCATGAAAGCGCCGCAGCCAGCCATGCGCCTCGTCCGACCACATCAGGAGGTATTCGCGGGCCGGACGGATGAGCCCTTCGCCCGCTTCCAGATCTGACTGCTCCGACCGAGCCTGCGCTGCCTCCTGCATCGCGTCCTCGAGGTCGCGCAGGAGCTCGGCCTCCGCGACGCGCCGCCGTCCGGGCGCAAGGAATTCCTGCGCGAAGAACGCGGCCACAAACGGTGCCTGCGGCGACGCCAGCAGCCGCCATGCCGCGCTTTCCTGCCGCAGTGCCGTCAGACGCGCAAACTGTGCCGCCATCGACGCTGTCCCTTGTTCTGCCAAAGAATCCCCTCCCCTTTATTTCAGCAGATCGACAATCTGCTTGCCGATCAGCACCGTCGTCATCGCGATGAAAAGCGGCCGCACGTATCCCGTGCCCTTCTTGAGCGCCATGTGCGCGCCGCACCAGGCGCCGACGATCATCGAGAGGCCCATCGGGATCGCATACGACCAGTTGATGAGCCCGAGTACGGCGAACACCGTCACGCCTGCGATGTTGCTCGCGAAATTCAGCGCGCGCGCATTTGCCGCCGCGCCGAGGAAATCATAGCCGAGCATCAGGAACGCGAACAGCAGGAACGAACCCGTGCCGGGGCCGAAAAAGCCGTCGTAAAAGCCGAAGGTGAACGCGACGACGCCCGAAAGCACGAGCATGCGCGTCGTGAGCCCCGTGAAATGGTTTTCGCGCCCCCAATCTTTTTTCAGCACGCTGTATACGAGCACGACGATCAGCAGCACCGTCACGAGCGGCCGCAGGATGTCCGGCGAGACCTGCCGCACGACGAGCACGCCGATGACGGAGCCCAGGAGAGACAGCGGGAACAGCCTGCGGATGAGCCAGCCATTCACGCGCCCCGAGCGCACGAACGTCACAAAGCTCGCGACAGCACCCATGACAGCCGCGCCCTTGTTCGTGCCGAGCGCGAGATGCGGTGGCAGGCCGATCCAGAGCAGAGCCGGCAGCGAGATGAGCCCGCCGCCACCGACGACGGAATCGATGAATGCCGCGCAGAAGCCGAAAGCGACGAGGAAAGCCAGTGTCTCTGGCGAGAGAAGCTCCATGATGGTTTCCTTTCCAATCAAAAAAAATGCTGCTTCCATTGTAAAGAAGAACGCCGCGCGGGTCAAGCGGCCGCATGATTTCAAGGCTCGCTCCGATCATAGCTAAATAGAATCGTCAAAGTTTCCCTTTTCTATTGAAAATAGCCTCAAAATTTCGTATTATGAAGGAAAGAATTTCTTGTTTCCGTTTTATTCCTTTTTTTTCGTCGTTGTTTCTTTCTGTCATGCTCTTTGCACACGTTTCAAATTTCAAAGGAGGCGTTTTGATTTGGACAAGATGAGTAAAGAAGCCCTCGCGGTCAAGAAAGCCGAACAAGCCTTCGACCGCAAGCGCCGCACCATCGGACTCTTCGGCGGCCCGCTCCTCGCCATCCTCGTCTTTCTGACCCCGATCGAGGCCCTGACGGTGCCAGGCCACAAGCTTCTGGCAATCATGGTGCTCGTCGCTCTCTGGTGGATCACAGAGCCGGTGCCCATCCCCGTCACCTCCCTCATCGGGCCGACGCTCGCCGTCGTCACCGGCGTCGTCAGCGTCAAAGCTGCATTCGCAGCGTTCGCAAACCCGATGATCTTCCTGTTCATGGGCGGCTTCATCCTCGCGAAAGCCATGATGAAGCACGGACTCGACAAGCGATTCGCCTACTGGCTGCTCGCACGGAAATGGGTCGGGTCGAACCCGAAGCGCATCTTCCTCGCCTGCGGCCTCGCCGCTGCCCTCTGCTCCGGATGGGTCAGCAACACGGCGACGGCTGCCATGATGTTCCCGATCTGTCTCGGCCTCCTGACGTCCATCAAAGAGATGTTCGCCGCGAACGGCCGCGACATCGACCTGCATGAGTACAAATACGCGACCGGCCTCATGCTCATGACCGCGTACTCCTGCTCCATCGGCGGCGTCCTGACGCCGATTGGCACCCCGCCGAACCTCATCATGCTCGGCTTCCTCAACACGATGTGCGACATCCATATCTCGTTCTTCGAATGGATGACGTGGGGCTTCATCGCCATGGTCGTCTACTTCATCATCGCCTATGTCGTGCTCTCGCACATGTTCCCGGCAGATGTCGACCACATCGAGGGCGCTGATACGTTCATCCAGAACAAGCTCGCCGAACTCGGCGCATGGAACCGCGCACAGAAAAACACGCTGCTCGCGTTCGCTGTCGCCGTCCTCCTCTGGATCATGCCGGGCATCCTCTCCATCGGCCTCGGCTCCGCGAGCCCCGAGCTCAAGATGTACAACACACTGTTCCCAGAAGCCGTTGCAGCCATGGTCGGCGCATTGCTGCTGTTCCTGCTGCCCGTGGACTTCAAGACGCGCCGCTTCACGCTGACATGGAAAGAAGCCATGGAAGGCATCGAGTGGGGCACGCTGATCCTCTTTGGCGGCGGCCTCGCGATGGGCGGCATGATGTACCAGACCGGCCTCTCTCAGTGGGTCGGCGACCTCATCGTCGCAGCGATGGGCGGCGAGCCCAGCCAGGTCGGCATGGTCGCCATCTTCTCCGTCATGGCGCTCCTGCTCTCCGAGCTCACGAGCCATACGGCCGCAACGAATATGATCGGCCCGCTCGCCATCACGGCAGCCGTCTCGGCCGGCATCAGCCCGATTCCGGTCTCCGTCGGTATCGCGCTTTCGGCCTCGCTCGGCTTCATGCTCCCGGTCTCGACCCCGCCGAACGCCATCGTCTATGCGTCCGGCTACATCCCGATCACCAAGATGATCCACACAGGCGTCATCATCGACTTCGTCGGCATCGCCTGCGTCACGATCCCGCTCGTCATCTACTTCGTGAGCTGGATGGTCGGCTGAAAAAACTTTTTCAAAGACACGAATGTCCCCGCAAGGCACACCACCGCCCTGCAGGGACATTTTCTTTTCCTGCTGCTCCAAAACGTCAATTCCCGACGCGCTCGAACACATCGCCGAGCGGCACGCGGAAGCCGCCGCAGAGCTCCACCTGGATTTCCTGCTCCATATCCTCATCGCTGAGACGGAATTGCTCCGGCTTCTCGGCATTTTCCTTCTGTTCTTCAGGAGAATAATACGTATAAACGCGCTGGATTTCCAGCCGTCCGTCCTGCTGGCGATAAACCTCGACACGTTTCGACACGACATCGACGAGCCAGTATTCTTCAACGCCCGCTGCGGCATACGCCCGCATCTTGACGCCGCGGTCACGCAGCTCCGTGCTCGGAGACAGCACCTCGACGACGAGAGACGGGGCGCCATCAATGCGATCTCCCTTGACCTGCGAGGGATCGCAGACAATCATAGCATCAGGAATGAAATGATTTTTCTCGTCAAGATAGAGATCGATGCCATCTGGAAAAGCTTCGCACTGTTTTCCTTTCAGAGCATTTTTGAAAATCGAATAAATATTGCCCGAAATCCGCGTGTGATTCACGCGCGGCCGTGGCGACATCATGACGATTTTCCCGTTGATGAGCTCCATCGGAATCTGTTCTTCATCAAAAAATGCTACGTTTTCCATTTTGCTACCTCCTTGCAAAATTTTATTTGAATCCGCAATCAGCAGTACACTCTCGGCACGCGCGGCGTGATGAGGCAGGTGACTTCATAATTGATCGTATGGAGCCATCCTGCCGCTGTGTCAGTCGGGAGGGCTTCGCCGCCGAAGAGGAGGGCTATGTCGCCAACCTCCACGCTTTCGATGTCCGTGACATCGACCATGACCTGGTCC
This sequence comes from uncultured Selenomonas sp., assembly GCA_902780535.1. Taxonomy (GTDB): domain Bacteria; phylum Bacillota; class Negativicutes; order Selenomonadales; family Selenomonadaceae; genus Selenomonas_C. The sequence goes on from CACZFT010000112.1 coordinate 3,820, forward strand.
ATGCAGACGCGGCCGGCAACCGGAGCTTTTTTTCCGTGGAGGATGACGTAGCCTTCGGGGCTGTAAGCGCGGATATAGCCGTCGGCGTAGCCGATCGGGAGCGTCGCGATGATGCTCTCGCGCTCGGCGACGAACTGGCGGCCATAGCCGATGGATTCGCCGGGATGGAGGTGCTTGAGGAAGACGACTTTTGCGTAGAGCTTCATCGTCTCTTTGAGCGTGATGGGATGCGTGACCTCGTCCGAAGGCCAGAGGCCGTGCTGGATGATGCCGACGCGCACCATGTCGTAATGGGCCTCGGGGATTTCAAGGATGGCTGCACTCTCGGCGATATGGCGGATGGGGATGTCGATGCCACAAGCTTTGATGGCATCGAGCGCCTTTTGGAAAGCAGCCAGCTGCTGCTTCGTGTAGGTTTTATCTTTGCTGTCAGCGGCGGCGAAATGGGAGAACGCACCTTCGAGCTCGAGCCCCGGCAGGCCCTTGATATATACCGCGAGGTCGGCGGCTTCTTCCGGGCGGATGCCGATGCGGCCCATGCCCGTCTCGATCTTGAGATGGACTTTCGCCGTCTTTCCGAGGCGCACAGCGGCATCTGAAAGCGCTTTCGCGAGCTCCTGCGTGCAGACGGTCTGCGTGATGCCGAAATCGACGACGGTCTGTGCCTCTTCGGGGAGAATCATGCCGAGAAGCAGGATGGGCTGCGTGAAGCCGGCCTCCCGGAGCTCGACGCCCTCGCCGATCGTTGCGACGGCGAGATAGTCCGCGCCATGCTCGACGGCGACGCGCGCGCACGGAATCGCGCCGTGGCCATAGGCGTCGGCTTTGACGACGACGCAGAGCTTCGCGCCTGGGTGGACGCAGGTCTTGATGTGTTCGAGGTTTTCGGCATAGGCGGCGAGGTCGATTTCGGCCCAGGTGGCGCGGGTTGGCATGATTGGTTTCCCCTTTCGAATATGTAAAAAAAGTTCCTGCTTCAATGGTTGTTTCCATTATAGCAGGAACTTTTTTGCGTTAAAAGGCAAATATTGCACTTCGTCGGAGAAACGTGCTATTTGTCTGGCTTGTGCTTCCGACTACTCCCCCCGCCGCTTCGCGGCCCGTCCCCCCTCAATGAGGGGGGCTTCGGTATGAGATAGGCTCCGTTTCTTGCGATACTGCGAGGTTCAAGCTTGGTTGTAAAGTTTCTGGTAGATGCCCATGACGTCGCTTTCCGTCAGTTCGACGTAATTGTTGGCCATGAGGCGGCCTTGCTTTGTCATGACGATATCGGTGTAGTCCTTGAGATCGGCTTCCTTGACGCCGTATCCTTTGAGCGGCTTCTTCGGCAGGATTTCGTCGAGGAGCGCCATGAGCTTCGGGAAAGCTTCATCTTCCGTCGTACGCAGGAGATTGGCGATGTGGAGCGTGAGCTTTTCGAGGTAGCCGTCATAGCGCTTGTTCTTGTACGCTTCGTAGACGGCGGCGAACATGACAGCGTTCGATTCGCCATGCGGAACGTGCTGCGCTGCGCCGAGTGGATAGCTCAGGGCATGAACAGCCGCACAGCCCGCGTTGCCGAATGCGACGCCGGCATACGTGCTCGCGATCAGGAATTTTTCAAGATACGCCTCACGCGCGGGCAGGCCGTCCTTCTGGATGGCGAGGAAGCCTTCGATGATGGAATCCATCGCCCTGCGCGAGAACGTGCGCGAGAACGGCGTCGATTTCGGCGAGGTGTAGCTCTCGACGGAATGAATGAGCGCGTCGATGGCGCTCGCGCCGAAGACACGGTCCGGGAGGCCCTTCAAAAACTCGGGGACGAGCACGGCCTGGTCGGCGTAGAGAGCCGCGTCAGCGAGACCCATCTTCGTGCCAAGCTTCGTGAGTTCGAGGATCGAGATGTTCGTGACCTCGCTGCCCGTGCCACACGTCGTCGGCACAAGGATCAGCTTGTGCGCCTTCTTCGCGGGGAATTTCTTCTGGTAGAGGTCGGTGACGGGCGAGAGCTTTTCGAGCGCAAAGAGCTTCGCGACGTCGAGGATCGTGCCGCCGCCGATGGCGAAGACGCGGTCATACGTTTTGCCGCCGAGCGCCTTGACGATGCCCTCGACCATGAGGTCGGTCGGCTCGCCCTGGCCATAGGCGCGGTAGTCGATGACGGTCGCGCCCGAAAGCTTGCCTGCGAGATGGCGCTTCTGCGTGCCGCTGCTCGCAAAGACGAGGTCGCTTTTGGTCGGGGCGAATTCTTTCAAGAAGTCATCGACCGTAGGCAACATACAAATTTCGGGGACAATTTGAAATGTCTGCATAAAGTCACCACTTTCTGTTTTAGCTGTTACCATCTGATTTGACAGTAACAGCATCCTACTACTCCCCCTGCCACTTCGTGGCCCTCCCCCCTCATGGAGGGGGGCTTAAAAACTCAGCACTTTGCGCATTTCTTGATGGCGCGCTCGAAGATGTTGAGGCCGGCTTCGAGCTGGTCGTCCGTCATGACGAGCGGAGCGAGGAAACGGATGACGTTGCCGTAGATGCCAGCACCCTCGACGAGCAGGCCGTTCTGCGCGCACTCGTTGATGATGGCGCCCGTCAGGGCCTTTGCCGGTTTCTTCGATGCCTTGTCCTCGACGAATTCGATGCCGACAACTTCGTACTTGTCTTTCCACTCGTTGTAGCGGGCCATGACCTTCTTGCCGATTTCGAGCGAACGGTCAGCGAGGTGGTCGCGCTCCATGATCTCGATGGTCTTGAGGGCTGCGGCGCAAGCGAGCGCGTTGCCGCCGAACGTACCGCCGATCGTACCGGCCGGCGCGGCTTCCATGATTTCCTCGCGCGCGACGATGGCCGAGAGCGGCACGCCGGCTGCGATGGATTTCGCCGTTGCGATGATGTCCGGCTCGACGCCCGCTTCCTTCCAATATTCGGACGGCCACGAGCATGATGCCCTTCTCGTCGCAGATTTTGCGGATGGCCTTGACCCACTCGATCGGCGCGGGGATGAAGCCGCCTTCGCCCTGCAGCGGCTCGACGACGACAGCGGCGACGTACTCCGCCGGGCTGCAGTTCTCGAAAACTTCATTGAATTTCTCAACGTAGTAGTCGATGGCTTTGTCATCCGGCATGCCCTCAGGCTTGCGGTAGAGGTACGGGAACTCGGCGCGATAGACGCCATCGGGGAACGGGCCCATGCCGACGGCATACGCTTTCTTCGCCGTCATCGCCATCGTCATCAGCGTGCGGCCGTGGAAGGCACCGGAGAACACGATGATGTTCGGGCGCTTTGTGAAGGCCTTGGCAATCTTGACGGCGTTCTCGTCGGCCTCGGCGCCGCTGTTCGTGAAGTAGGCGCGCTTCTTGTCGCCGCGCACCGGTGCGATCTGCGTGAGCTTTTCGGCGAGCGCGACATAGCCCTCATGCGTCACGACGTTGAACATGCCGTGGAAATACTTGTCGGCCTGCTCCTTGACGGCCGCAACGACCTCGGGATGGCAGTGGCCGATGTTCAGCACGCCGACGCCGCCGATCCAGTCGAGGAAATGGTTGCCGTCAAGGTCTTCGATGATGGCACCCTCGGCGCGCTTCATGACGACCGGATAGCCGCAGTGAATGGCGCTCGGGATGACGGCCTCGCGGCGCTTGATGACTTCGGCAGATTTCGGGCCCGGCAGAGCGGACGTGATGATTTCTGGCAGTGCGTCTCTGAGCATGATGTTTTCCTCCATATCGCAATGATGTTTTGTTCTCTTGATGGATTTATCCTAGCACGAAAACCAACGCTCTCCTACGGGCGCTCTGACCGATTTTCACGAATACAATTGTACTCATAGCACAAATGTATTAAAATGATTGCTGAACGCATCTTGAACAGCAGGCTCCACCTCTGGGGGAGCAGTCACCCGTCAGGGTGACTGAAGGGGTAGTAGGGAGCACGAAGCAGACAAACTTCTGCTCTATTTCCTTAGAAACAACGATATGATTGACAGACTTCAGCATCCTACTACCCTCTCCACCGCTTCGCGGTCCCCCTCTCCCAAAGGGAGAGGCTGCTGAATCCGTCACGATATTGCTTTTCAAAGGAGGCGGCTGTATGATCCAGCTGCAGGACTTCTACCGCGACGCGAAAGGCCGCTACGGCCTGCGCCTGCTGACAGGCACGGCGGGGCTCACGCACGAATTCACCTGGGTGCATCTCTGCGAAGACATCGGGAATGTGTCATTCCTGCGCGGCGGCGAGCTCGTCATCACGACGGGGCTCTCGGCGCTGCGCGAGCACTGGCTCGAGGACTTTCTCTCGGCCCTCTTGCGCCGACGCGCCGCCGCACTGATTCTCAACATCGGCAAGTACCTGCGCGAGAGCGACATCCCGAAGGAGCTCGTCGAGCGCGCAGCCGCCGCGCACTTCCCGCTGTTCCTGATGCCGTGGTCAACGCACATCTCCGACATCATGCAGGACACCTGCGCCCAGCTGCTCGAACAGGCACAGGCCGAAAAAGAGGAAGAGCGACTGCTCGCGCTGCTCGCATCCCCCGCGCCGCTGCATGCGGGCGAGCCGGCCGTCGTCGTGCGCGGCGAGGATGCTGCGCTGATGATGAAGCCGGCTGGCACGCTGGACGCCGATAATGCGCCGACCGTCGTGCTCTCCGCCCGCCAGAAGCACGCGCTCGACGAGCTTGCAGACCGCAGCTTTGCGCTCGGCCGCTACGTGCTCGCACGCTTCTCGTTCGGCGGCAAAGGGCTTGCCGAGGACGAGCAGGCCCCGCTGCGCCTGAAATGGCGGCGGCTGCTGAACCGCCTCGGCCTGCGCTACTGGCTGTTCTTCGAGCCCGACAGCCTGCTGCTCCTGCTGGAACTTGCGCCGCGCGGCAAGGACGCTGCGACGCCGACGAGCACGCCGTCTCTTTCCGCAGCGAACATCACGCCTGCCGCGCTGCTGCCGCAGCTGCTCGCCGCCGTCCCCCCCGGCATTTCTGCCGACGCTGTCCACGGCGGCGCGAGCCGCCCGCGCACGGCGCTTTCGATGCTGCCCGCCGCGCACCGCGAGGCGGCCGCGGCCTGCCTTGCCGCGCAGGCAGTCAGTACACCGTTCCGCGCCTTTGACGACCTCGGGCCCATGCGCCTGCTCGCGACACATCCCGACCGCGCCCTGCTCTCGGAACTCGCTGACGAACAGCTCGGCGTGCTGCGCCGCTACGACCTGCGGCACCACGCCCAGCTCACGGAGACGCTGCGCACCTATCTCCAGACCGGCGGCAGCCTCCAGCAGACGCATTCACGCATCGCAACACCGTCAATTACCGCATCCATAAAATAAAGGAGCTCACGGGATGTGAACTCCAGGATGCCGGGGAACGCTTCGCGCTCCTGTTTGCCTATGAAATTGCGTCGTGGCTCAGTCTTTCTTCCAGACCTCGGCCATGAGGTCATCATACGTCGCCTCGAGATGCTGAACGAGCACGCTGAGCATGAGCTGGATCATCTTCGAGTCGAACGTCTCTTCGACGAACGGCAGGCAGATGTCGAGATAGATCGTGCCGTCTTCGCGCAGGTAGTATTTGAAAATCTTGAACTGCGCATTGAGTGTGTTGAGGTACGCCGTGAGGCGCGGGCGCTTTTCCTCCGCGACACCTGTCACGATCTGCGTGCGGATGATCGTGAAGATGCTCGTGTCGATGAGGATGGCCGTTGGCAGGATCTGCCCCTTCGTCTCGATGCGCGAGCGGAAGATGACGGTCTGGTAGTCATCCTCAAGCGACTCCGTCGAGAAGACGTTGATGTTGTTGTCAACGAGGAATTCCTGGAAATCGAGCGCCTTCGTGTTGCTCTCGACGCCCGAGCCCTTGCGGCCGCGCGCTGGCTTCTTCTCAGCTTTTTCGGCCGTTTCCTTCTTCTCTTCCTTCGTCTCTTTCGGCTCCTTCACAGCCGTCTCCTTCTCCTGCGTGTCTTCTTTCTTTGTCGTCATGAATTCTTCTTTCCTTCCTCGACCACGAGGTCCTCGAAGCCGAGGAACCTGGCGGCATTGTTATAGCTGATGTCATCGACGATCTGCGCGAGCATCTCGTCGTCGTCCGGATACGCCCCGTTTTCGACGAGACGGCCGATGTAGTTGCAGAGGATGCGGCGGTAATACTCATGGCGCGGGAACGAGAACGGCGAACGCGAATCCGTCACCGTGCCGATCGTATTGCCGAGCAGACCGAGGCTCGCGAGCGTCGCAATCTGCTCTTCGATGCCCTTGCGCGTGTTGTTGAACCACCAGGCCGCGCCCTGCTGGACGCGCCCGCGCGTGCCATCGCCTGGGAACGCGCCGACAATCGACGCGATGACCGCATTGTCGGCCGGGTTCGCCGGATAGAGGATGACTTTCGGCAGGCTCTCGAGGCGGTCGAGCGCGTCGAGGAGCAGCGTGATGCCTTTTGCCGAATCGCGCGCCGAAATGCTGTCAAAGCCCGCGGCCGTGCCGAGCTGCGTGCGGCGTTTCGTGTTGACGTTGCGGAGCGCCCCGTAATGAATCGTGAGAATCCAGCCGCGCTCGCTGCACTCCTTGCCGAGGAACAGCATCAGCGCGCCGCGATAGCGCTCCTGATCGAGCTTCGTCGGCGTACCCTTGCCGTTGATATACTTGCCGACGATGTCGTCGAGCTCGAACTCCTCGACTTCGTGATAGCGCACGCACTCGACGCCGCAATCGACGATGCGGCAGCCCTGCGCCGCAAAATAGTCGAGACGGCGGTGCAGCGCCTCGCGCACATCGGCCATCGTCACGATATCGACGTCCGCCGCCTGCCCGAGATCGTACTTCATGTAGTTCTCCCAGTCAGGGTCCTCGATGGTCAGCGCCCCGTCCGCGCGGAACGTCGGCAGCACCTGCGTCTTGCAGCCGCTCGTCTTGATGGCCTTGTGCCACTTGAGGTCGTCCGTCGGGTCATCGACTGTGCAGAGCACCTTGACGTTCGAGCGCTCGAGAATGGCCTGCGCGCGCATCTCAGGCTGCGACAGCGCGATGTTCGCGAGATCCCAGACCTCGTCCGCCGTCTTGCCCGAGAGCGGCACATGGCTGTGGAAATAGCGCGCGAGCTCGAGATGCACCCAGTCGTACATCGGGTTGCCGATGGCTTTCGGCATCATCTCGGCGAACTTCTGGAAGCGATCGCGCCCCGGCGTCCGCCCGCCCGTGATGAAGCGTTCCTCGACGCCGTCCGCGCGCATGAGGCGCCATTTGTAATGATCGTCCGCGAGCCACGCCTCCGCGAGGTTGCGATAGCTCCGGTTCTCCGCAATCTCGCGCGGATGGATGTGCGAATGGAAGTCAAGAATCGGCATCTTCTCCGCATGCTCGTGAAAGAGCCTCCGCGCCGTCTCGGTCTCCAGCAGAAAATCTTCATCCATGAACCGTTTCATGATGAAAAACCTCCTTTGCCTTTTTCGCGTTCTCGTTCGTTGTTCTTTGTGTATGTATTCGCTGTCCGGCTCGCAGATTCCTGCTGAAAAACACTTTGCCTTGCTATAAAATCCTCCGGCACGGAGCAAAAATGACATAAAATACAGAAAAAAGAAAGCCAAGAAACGTCCAAGCATGAACTTTCTTCGCTTTCTTCATATTTTAGGTCTCACAGCAACGCCAGCACCTTCAGCTGGAGGTCGGCATCAATAAACGACGCCAAACTCATGTGCAATCTGCTCGACTTCTTTTAACGAAAGATTCGTCTTGAGCGCAATTTCTGGAAAAGAAACTTTCTCTTGCAACATATGCCAAACGCGAATGACGAGTGCCTTGCCCTTGGCTTCGCCCTCCGCTCTGCCTCTCGCCTCGCCTGCTTTTTCTCCATCTTTCCGCGCGTCGCGCAGATTCAATTCGTATTTCATATAGCTCACCCTCTCTTTCTCATTCCTTTTCACGTCATTGACCCGCCGATCTAGTGCTTGCACCAGCGGGTTTGCACTGATGATGCCGCTATTCACATAGTCCATAAATGCCTGAAGCTGCGGCGTGATATCCTCGCCCATGCCACGCGTATTGAGGATAATCTTGACAGTATCATCTCCGAGTTTCAGCGTCGCATCGCGGCAGCAGGTGTTTTCAAAGCAATAGAGATGCCATCCGCGCTTGTAAGGATCAAACGGACAGATGAAAATAATGATTGTCTTTTTGAGCTCAACATAATCTTTACCACGCGCCAAATGATCGGCATCCATCTGCGACTGGTAGTAGCGCATGCGTTTCGCCAGTTCCTCGTCAGTTTCACTGCCGACTTGCATTTCCACGTCATAGACGGTATGCGCCTCGTCCTCGACGTACACATCGAGCCGCACGCCCTTGCTCTCATAGCCTGCTTTGAGCGACAATTCTTCACCGAGATATTTGATATCATGAATCGGTTCGTCCAGAATGGCCTCAAGCACACTCATGCAAAGTTCCTTGCTCTTCATGACGGCCTTGAACATGAAGTCATCCTGAATCGTGAGGTCTTCCCAAGCCTTGAAAACAAATGCCACGTGCACCACCTCTCTTGCCTTTATCCATCGATTTTATTCTTATTTTAGCGAAAATCGTCGTTTTCTGCAACCGCAAAAGGAAGCTCAATGAGATTCTGCTCCTGTCAGGAACACAAAAGAAGCGCCCCCTGTCAGGAACACAAAAGAAGCGCCCGGTTCCGAGCGCTTCTCTTCCATATCTTGTTGTTGCTTCAGATTTTGAACTTCGCGGCCATATCCTGAAGCTCCGCGGCCATCTTGGCGAGAGCCTGCGACGCGGCGGCGATTTCTTCGTTCGAAGCCGACTGCTCTTCTGTCGCTGCCGAGATGGTCTCGGTCTGCTCCGCCGTCTTCTGGCTGACGGTCTGGATGCCGGCGACGGCTGTCGAGATGTGGTCGCCGCTCTTCGAGACGTTCTGCACGGCGGCGTCGATGGTCGACATCTGCACCGTGATGTCCGTGACCTGCTGCATGATGTGCGAGAATTCGTCGCCGACGGCGCGGATGGCTTCGACGCCGCTCTGGACTTCCTCTGTGCCGCTCTTCATCGCGGCGACGGCCTGATCCGTATCGGACTGGATCGTCTCGATGCGGCGGCGGATTTCCTCAGCGGCCTCCTGCGACTGCTCGGCGAGTTTGCGGACTTCGTCGGCGACGACGGAGAAACCGCGCCCCTGCTCACCCGCGCGGGCCGCCTCGATGGCGGCGTTGAGTGCGAGCAGGTTCGTCTGGTCGGCGATGCCCGCAATCGTTTCGATAATTGTACCGATTTCCTTCGAGCTCTCGCCGAGCTTCGCGACAACATCAGCCGACTGGCCGACGCTCGTCTCAATATGCGCCATGCGGTCGATGGCCTCGCCCATAAGCTTCTGCCCGTGCTCGGCCGATTCCGCCGCTTCCGACGACTTGCCCGTGATGTCCTTCGTCTGGCGCGCGACGCCGTCGAGCTCGGCAATGACGCCCTCGACGCTCTTCGTCGCATTGTCGACGTGCTGCGTCTGCTCCGTCATGCCGTCTGCGACGGTCGAGACGGTCTGCGCGACATTCGTCGCGGCATCGGCCGACTGATGTGCGCTCGCCGTGAGCTCTTCGCTCGACGCCGCGACCTGCTCACTCGTATTGCGCATCTGCGCGATGAGCTCCTTGATATGGTTCTTCATCGCATTGAAGCTCTGCGTGAGGTCGCCGATCTCGTCCGTCGCTTCCGGCACGATGTCCTGTGCCGAGAGGTCGCCCGAGGCAAGCTGCTCGGCATGGCCGCGCAGGATTTCGAGGCGGCGCGTGATGGCGCCCGAGAATCTGAGGCTCGTCAGCACGACGATCAGGATGCCGAGCAGCGTCAGCTGGCCGAGGACGATGTCCTGCGGCACGAGCAGCGCGGCAATCCACTTCGTGCTCGGCACGGTCGCATAGGCGAGCACCATGGACGCGCCGTCTTTCTCGACGCGCAGGAAGCCCTGCGGCTGCTTCGTCATCTGATCATACGCTTTCGCAAATGCCGGGACATCGGACGCCTGCTGGCCGTTCGTCTCGCTGTCTTCCGTCGCGATGATCTTGCCCGTGTTATCGATGATGTAGCCCGTGCCTTCACCGTGATACTTCATCGCCTGCGCTTCGCTCTGCAGGATGTCGAGGAAGATGTCCTCGCAGATGGCACCGCGATACGCACCCGATGCATCCTTGTACGGCGCGGCAATCGAGACGACGAGCTTGCCGCGATTCCTTGTAGAAACGCAGTTCCGTCGGCTTCATCTTCGCCGTGAGGTCACCTGCGCGGTAGCCGACAATCTGCTCGTCGCGATTGCCGACGATGAGGTCCGAAACCTCGTTTGTATCCTCGCCCGCGATGGCGAGGTAGCGGCGCAGCTCTTCGAGGCTCTTCGTGCCGTCATCCTCTTTCGCCATGACATTGGCAGCCGAGACGGCAATCTGCTTCTTCTCTCCGATCCAGCCGTCAATCTTGTCGGCAGAATCATTCATGCTGGCCGTGATCTCGCCCGAGACGGCCTGCTCGAGGTTCGTGCTCGCAAAATACGAAACGACAAAGAAACGCATAAAAAGCAGCCCCGTGTAAAAATCACAGGACTGCTTTCAAAATGTCACAAAACAGTGTCGAGCGTCAGCCGCTTCAGCGCGTCTTGCGCAGAATCGTCGTCTTGAGGAACAAGCAGAAGCACACGACCGCGAAGATGATGCCGACCGGATAGCTGATGTCCGTCGAGAGCTTCAGGCCTTCCGGTGCCTGCAGGATATACGTGCAGGTGACGGCCGACATGAAGATGGCCGGAACCATCGGGATGATGTATGCCTTCGAGCCGGGCTTCGTGCGATAGAGATAGACCGCGCCCGTC
>CACZFT010000113.1 GCA_902780535.1 uncultured Selenomonas sp.
TTGCGAAGGCAGTTTGTTTAGCAGCTTCTACTATAGCAGAGCGTGCAAGTGATTTCTTTTTTCATGCTGGCTTACCCACAGTTATGGGAGAAGCCTCTTACTTTTTTGGATATATTCATCCCTTCTACGATGGCAATGGCCGCATGTCGCGCTTTCTCACATCGTATTTTCTGGCGCGGGAATTTCATCCGACCGTTGCGCTCCGTGTCTCCATCTATATCAAGCAGCATCGGAAGCAGTATTACAAGCTTTTTTCTACGACAGATGATGATCGGAACTGTGGCGATCTCACGCCTTTCATCCTTGGTATGAGGAGCTTCATTGCCGGCGCTATCGAAGAGACACGCACATTGCTTGCGGAACGGCAGGAGGCGTATGAAGTGAAATGGGAGCACCTGGCTCCACAACTGGCGAACAAGACGACACGTGCTGTCGGCAACGTGCTCTTGCAGGCGACGATCTTTTCTGACATCGGTGCTTCCATCCGAGAGATTTGCGAAACACTCCAGAAATCCGAAAATACGATTCACGCGCATATCGAAAAACTCCCCGAGGGCCTTGTCCGCATCGACAAGACGGCACGGCCGTATCGTTATCGGATAGATGTGGAAAGAATCTGATGGGGTGAGAACTGCAGAAGAATACGTGCAAGGAGGCGGTTGCATGGACGAGGCAGAGAGCTATCTCTTCGGGCTGTTCGAGAAAGTCCGCTGCCTGCGCGAGACGGCGCGCGGCGAGGTCTGGCTCGGCGCCGACCGCGCAGGACGGCCCGTCATCTACAAGCGCATCCGCCGCATCGGCCTGCCGCTCGCGGAGCTCAAAGCGCTCGCGCACCCGCTCTGGCCCGAAATCTACGCCTTTGCCGAAGACGCCGAGGCTGGTGAGACGCACATCCTCGAGGAATGCGTGCAGGGTGAGCCGCTTTCGCGGCGCATCGAGACGGAGGATGGCCTCGCCGTGCTCCATGCGCACCGCATCCTCCACCGCGACATCAAGCCCGAAAACCTCATCGAAGAGCGTGACGGCACGATCCGCCTGATTGATTTTGATGCGGCGCGCGTCATGGGGGCGGAGGGCGAGGAAAAGGCCGCCGACACCGTCTACCTCGGCACGCGCGGCTATGCGCCGCCTGAGCAGTACGGCTATGGCGCGACGGACGCGCGCAGCGACATCTACGCGCTCGGCATGACAATGCAGGAGCTCCTCGGCCCCGACTACCACGGCAGCCTCGCACGCATCTGCCGCCGTGCTGCCGAGGTCGATCCGAAGCGCCGCTATCAGAACATCTGCGCGCTCGTGCGCGATGTGCGCTATGGCCGCCGCATCCGTTTCGTCAAAGGCATGGCCGCGCTCGCTGCTCTCGCCGTGCTGGCGATTGCCGCCTATCTTTTCTATCTCGCGCAGGCAAAGCCGGAGAAGCTCGAAGAGCTCGAAACGACGCCGGTCGAAGAGCTCGTGCGCCATCCCGAAGAGCTCTCCAGACGGGCGGCGGCGAAGAAGCCAGCGGCGCGAAAGCGGCAGAAACGGCGGCGGACGACGCGAAGGACAAGGCCGCGGAGCCTGCCGCAGAAGAAGAGAAGCCGCGCGAAGAAATCCGCGTCCACTACTACATGGACGGAACGTGCTTCAATGCTTGGACAGACGCGTATGACTATCCCATCAACAATGCGACCGGCATCGACTACATCCCGCCGAGCACCTGGCAAACCTGGGCGGGCGATGACGATGCGCGCATCTTTCCTGACGGCGCGGCATGGCACATCCGCGTCAATGTCCAGAACACGACGCAGAACACGTATCCCGCGCCGGTTCTCCACATGGAGTACAACGATGGCGCCGAGACGACCGTCCGCGACTACGAAGCGCCCGCCCTCGTGCCGGGCGGCAGCATCGACTTCGACGTCTCACTCGCGGGCCTGCGCATCGTGAATCCGGGCGAGGAAGGCTACCACGCGCGGAGGATGCAGCTCGAAGTGCGCGGCATCGACCACCAGCTTTTTGGCGGGCAGATGCCCATCGACTTCATCCCGAAAGCGCGGCCGAATTTCGGCTGGTAAGGCGACAAAAGATGCTGCATGCAGCTTTGGAAATTCTTGCCAGATGCAGGGGGAAATGCTATAATAGGCTCGTAAAGGACAGAAGAAAGGGAAGTCACGTCATACGAGCTTCACCGAATCAAGAAGACCCCTGCGGCTTGGTAACCCGCAGGGGTCTTCTTGGCGTCATCAGCTGGTAAGGCAGAGAGGACACACCGAGAGATTACTGCCGCCACTGGCGAATCCAGTCATACAAGGCATTTGCGAGCAAGCCCGCAAGGACGCCGATGACCAAAGACAGAAAAAAGGACGTCATATTCTTCACCTCCCTCGCTATTGTGTATGGGTGAGGTAGGCGGCAATTTCAGTATAGCATGAATTTGTGCGAGATGGAATCGGAGTGGCATGTTGTTTCTTGGAAAAATCATTGTCCCCGCAGGACACCGAATCCTGCGGGGATTCTTGTATAATGAAGGCCATAAGGGATCGTAGTTTTAGTGATTGAGCAAAGGAGTGGTTCGTATGAAGAAGCTGATCCGGTGCCTGATGGCAGGCGTGATGTTCGGGATGATGGCAGCGGTCATCGTACCAGCTGTCACGGATACGGCAAGCACGGCGGAAGCCGCCACGACGTGGTATCGTTGCAGCAAGTGCGGCCGCACGACGGCGAACCCGGGTAGCAGCAACCCGCACTGCCCGAAAGGCGGCTCGCATGCATGGTATGCGACGAGATGACGTCGCGAGCCGTATCGTTTTCTATCGGAGAAATCCCCGCGTGATGGCGGGGATTTCTTCATGAAGATGGCAGGAAAGACATGTGAGCTAAAGTTGATGATGTGAAACGGGAAAATATCTGAAAATATAGGCTTTACGAAACAATTCCAAGGTAGTATAATGAACATGTAGTGAAAATAAATCACTTTTTGAAGACGCAGTCAGGAGGGATGCGGATGCAGCCGGAAGAAATGAATGGGCAAGAGGCGGCGCCGGTCTGGTCGACGGGAAGGCTCGTCATCGGAATCGTCTCGATGGTCTTGTTCGTCCTGATTGGTTTTCAATCCTGTGCGGCAGGACTGAGTCATGCGATGTCAAACAGCGAGGCAACTTCGGGAACGAATGGTGTCATGACCGCGTTCTTCATCCTGGTCGCAGGCATCGTAGCCGTTTGCACGAGGAAATCACGTTCTCAGACCGTCACGATGATTCCAGCGGCGTTTTATTGGCTGGGAGCCGTGCTGACATTGGGGACAGGAGCAACGTATGGCGATCTGCCCGTTTGGGGAGGCATTTCCTTCCTATTCGGCATGGTATATGTTGTTGCCGGTATCAAGACGGGAAAGAAGAAATCCTGATACTGGCAAGCGAGTTTGGGAAAGAAGGGACGGTTATGGGAAAGTTCAAAACAGGATGCCTTGGCGCAATCGGCGTCGTGCTTGCCATCGCCTTGATTGGCAGCTGTGCCGGCGGAGGAAGCAAGGACGAGTCGAAGGCACCAACGTCGTCAAGCGCTTCGAGTTCATCATCTTCGGGAGAGCAGAAGCAGAAAGTCTATGAAGATGCAGAGATCAATGGACTGATCAAAGAAGCGAAGGAAAATGCTGCTTCTGCAAATGCAAATTACAAGAAAAAGAATTTGCGCGTCATTGGCGGCAGGCTGTCGAACATCGATTCTGACATGAAGTACATCACGCTTGAGGGAACGGACAAGAATTACTCCATGATTCATGTCCAGTGCTCCATCAACAGCAAGAATCAGGATGTCAAGGACGCTGTGCTGAAGCTGAAAAAGGGCGAGCCCGTTACCGTTTATGGCACGGTTTCGGAGGTCGGCGACCTTGTCGGGTATCGGATGTCGCTGGACAAGATTGAACCGGCACAATGATATAAGAACATCATATGCAAAAAATTGTCCCCGCAGGACACCGAATCCTGCGGGGACTGTTGTATACTGGAGACTGGGAATGTCACGAGCTCTGCTGCTGTGGCGGCTGTTTCTGTTCGCGCGCGTAGACGGCGTCGAGCGTGATGTCGACGATGCTGCGGCCGCCTTCGCTGAGGCCGAGGTATTTGCGGAACTGGCCTTCGACGTGCGAATCTTCGCGCGTGGCCGTCGCGCCTTCTGCGTCGCGGCCGAGCAGGTAGTCCGCGCTCACGCCGAAGAGGTCCATGAGCTCGCGGAGCTTCCGCGACGGCGTGATGACGCCGCTCTCGTACTTGTTGTAAGCCGTGCGCGTGATGCCGAGCACATCGGCGACTTGCTGCTGGGACATTTTCTTTTCCTTGCGGAGCATGCGCAGCCGCAGGGCGGTCACATTCATGGACGTCACCTCGCATTCTCATTCTCGAAATATCTGATATGCTACATTATATGGATGATTTCTTGCGGGATGAAGTCGTGAAATGCAATCACTTTTTGGGAGCTTTGCAGGTTCTTGATAAAATTATGCTTTTGCGTGTTTGTAAATGCGGAAATGAGATATTGTAAAAATAAAGTGAATAAAAATCACTTATTGGAAAGAAAGCCGTCTCTCCAGGGCGTCGAAATCCTGGAGAGACGGCTTTCTTTGCGTGTGCCTCAGGAGCACATCTTTACGATCACGCGCTTCTTGCAGAAGGCGATGCCGTAGCACCAGATGGGGCTTGCGCCTTGTGCTTCGAGCTCGGCTGTGTAGTCTTTTTCTGCAATCTGCTGGCAGGCAGCGTCAACGGCGGGAGCCAGCTCTTCTTCTGTTTTGACGGCTTTGAATTCCATGACGATGCCGGGGAATTTCGCCTGTTTCGGGAAGAAGGCGAGGTCGAAGCGTCCGTAGCCGCTCTCGCGGTTGGAGCGGATGCGGTAGCGTTTTTCAAGCCAGACGGTCAGGCCGAGCATGAGTCCGTGATAGAAGTGCTCGGGATGTGCGGCATCGTGGATGCCGCACATGCTGCGGACGATGTCCTGCAGACATTCTTCGAACATGTCCGTATCGCCCTCGACCATGGCATTCAGCATGTAGTCGAGTGTTGTGCGGCCGACGGAGTATGTCAGATATTTGAGGATTTCGCGGCGGAAAACGCTGCGGATTTCGCGGTTCGGCAGCGCAACGGTGTAGAGCTCGTCATCTTCGTCTTCGTCGTACTCGCTGCCCGTGCATTTGAGGTAGCCGGTGTAGAGGAGCAGGGTGTAGAGGTTGTCGATGTGCTCTTCGACGTCTTTGTAGATGAAAGCTTCATCGACGCGCACGCGGATGGAGCCGCCCCTGGCGAGTTCATAGAGATCCCTTTCACGCTTCTGGTCGACATCGCGCAGCATCGTCTGAAGAATGCTGTTGCCGGACGTCCGCATCCAGTAGGGGCGCGCCTTGCAGTGTTCCATGAAGTAGTTGTTGACCGACCACGGATTGTAGATTTCTGTGCCTTGGAAATCATAGCCGTCATACCACGAGGCGAGCTCTTCGAGCTTGTCATCATGGCCGAGGTCGTGCGCCATTTTTGCAACTTCGGCTTTCGTGTAGCCACAGGCCGAGGCGTAGCCACCGGAAAGGGCGGAGGAGACGCGCAGGTTGTTGAGCCCGCTGAAGATGCTTTCTTTCGCGATGCGCAGTACGCCCGTGAGGATGGCGAAGTCGAGCGAGGGATTCGATTTCAGTGCCGAGGAATAGAGGCTGCGAAAGAAGCCGATGGCTTCGTCGTAATAGCCGTGCGACCATGCGCATTGAAGCGGGGCGTCGTATTCGTCGATGAGCAGGACGGCTTTCTTTTCGTGGTGAGCTTCAAGCAATTTGCAGAGGAGCTGGAAGGCGTTGCCCATGGTTTCGAGCGTTGCCTTGCCGGTGCGGATGCTTTCAAAGGCATCCCGCATGTCATCATCCATTTCATCTTGCGAAAGATATTGGAAGGGGCTGTACAGGCGGGCAAGTTCCCAAGAAATTTTTTGCTGCATGCCTTCCCAGGTATCCCACTCGATGTTTTTCATCGTCAGAAAGATGACGGGCCGCTGTCCCTGCTCGGCCATGGCTTCCTCATCTTGAGCGACGGCCAGTCCCTCGAAGAGTTTGCGGTTTTCTTCAGCGTCTTTGAGGTCGAGAAAGCGCTGCATCATCGATAGGAGGAGCGTTTTGCCGAAGCGCCGCGGGCGCGTCAGGAGCGTCACGGCCGCATGGTCTCGGAGGAATTCCTGGATGAAGGGCGTCTTGTCTACGAAATAATAGCCGTTTTCGCGGAGCTGGTCAAAGAATTCCATTCCGATCGGAATTTTCCACTGCATCATGGTCACGTCCTTTCACACGTTTTGTCACCCTCAGTATATCATGAGTCCGCGCCTTTTGGGAGGATTTCATGGCACCGTCATCGTGAGCGCTTCGGCGTGGCGGATGGGGATGCGGCCGGGGGACTGGCCGCCCAAGATGGTTTTCGCGATGGCGGCGGCTTCGCGGCCGCTTTTTTCGTAGTCGATGCCAAGCGCCGCAAAGACGGGGCCGCGGAGCATTTCGGGGGATGCGGCGATGGTGGGGGTCGGCGTGTCATTTTCGAGCGCGGCGGTCGCGAGCTCTTCGATGTGGGCGGCGATGAGGTGGTCGGTGGGCGCGAAGAAGGCGTCGACGCGATGAGCGAACCAGCGGGCGGAGGGTGCGATGTCGTCCGCGTGGAAGATTGGGAGGATTTCGACACGCAGGCCGGCCGCCGTCGCGGCACGCTCGAAGGACTGTACTTCGACGGCGGAGGAGAGTTCGCGCGGGTCGTAGAGGATGCCGATGGTATAGGCGCTCGGCAGGAGGTCGTGCAGGAGCGCGACGGCCGCCGCCGCATCGTAGCGGTCGCTCGTGCCGGTGACGTTCGTGCCGGGGGCATCCTCGCTTTTGACGAGGCGGGCGGCGGCGTAGTCGGTGATGGCGGCGCCGACGATGGGGATTTTTGTTGTCTGGCGGGCAGCGGCCTGCGCGGCGGGCGTGCCAATGGCGAAGATGAGGTCGGGCTGACTCGCGACGATGCCTTGCGCGAGCGTTGCGAGGCGGGCGGGGTCGCCGTCGGCGTTGCGGCGGTCGATCGTGACGTTCCCGCCCTCAGCGTAGCCTGCGTCTGCGAGTCCTGCCTCGATGCCGCGCTGTGCCGCTGTGAGCGAGTCGTGCGAGGCGGTCGAGAGGATGGCGATGCGGAGCTGGTGCTGCGGCGCGGCACGATGCATCGCAAAGAACGCGAACGCGCCGATGATGACGAGCGTGACGAGCACGGCGACGAGGTGGAAGCGAGAGATGCGCATGGAGAATCTCCTTGTCAGGCAAGAGAGGAAATGATATAATAACACCGAAGGATAGAAGTAAGGAAAGCAGCCATATGCTTCACCGAATCGAAAAGACCCACGCGGCCCGGTAAACCGCGTGGGTCTTTTTGTGCCATCGGCTGGTAAGGCCGGGAGGGCACAACGAAGTTACTGCCGCCAATCACGGAGCCAGTCATACAGCGCATTCGCAAGCAAGCCTGCGATGATGCTGATGACTAAGGATAAAAGTATCGCAGTCATAACTTCACCTCCCTCTTTTTGTTTTGCCTGGGGTGAAGGTAGGCGGCACAATCAGTATAGCATGGATTCTGACGCGATGGAATCCTTTCCTTCCAATATCTGTCAAACGATGGTATAATTCAAGGGAATGTTTGACGGAAAAATAGGAGGATATGAAGATATCGAGGAAAAGGTCTTGAATGGCGAGCGGCTGACGCGGGAGGACGGCGTGCGGCTGTTTCACTGCCACGACCTCGCGTGGCTCGGCGCGATGGCGGACGTCGTGCGGCGGCGCAAGAACGGGGACTATGTCTACTACAATGTGAACTGCCATGTGAATCTGACGAACATCTGCACGAGCCGCTGCAAGTTCTGCGCGTTCGGCCGCGATGCCGAGCGATGCCATGCGCGACCCGGATCTCGCGGGGCTGCACATCGTTTCTGGCCTGCACCCCGAGTGGACGTTCGAGCAGTATCTGGACATCGTGCGCGCGCTGCACGAGGCGTATCCCGAGCTCTATATCAAAGGCTTCACGGGCGTTGAAATCACACATTTTGCGCAGATTTCGGGTCTTTCCGTGCGCGAGGTGCTGACGCGGCTGCGTGATGAGGCAGGGCTGCAGGCCATCGCGGGCGGCGGCGCGGAAATCCTTTCCGACCGCGTGCGCGGCCTGCTCTGCCCGAAGAAGGCGACGGCCGACGAATGGCTGGGCGTCGCGCGGACGGCGCACGAGCTCGGCATCAAGTCGAATGCGTCCATGCTCTACGGCCATATCGAGACGCTCGAAGAGCGCGTCGACCATCTGATGAAGCTGCGGGCGCTGCAGGACGAGACGCATGGCTTCCTGACGTTCATCTGTTTTCCGTTCCTGCCCGCGAACACGGAGCTTGGCAAGAAAGTGCGGCAGACGAGCGTTTGGGATGATCTGCGGACGATGGCCATCTCGCGCCTGATGCTCGACAACTTCCCACACATCAAGGCGTACTGGGTCATGCTGACCGTCCCCGTCGCACAGGTCGCGCTCGGCTTCGGCGCGGATGACATCGACGGCACGGTGCACAAGGAAACC
>CACZFT010000114.1 GCA_902780535.1 uncultured Selenomonas sp.
CAAGGCAAGGTGCCTTTGTGCTGTCAAGAGCTCAATCTATCGGTAGCAATGCCTTATGTTATGCCGATTCGCCTGCTGTTGGCAGGTGGGAAAGTTGAGATTTTTATGCGCAGTGATGAATGCGGATACTTTTTATAAAAAAGTGATGCAGGGAATGATTGGCTCGGCATCGCCACATATTAATGTCAAGGATATAAAAAAGTTTGAAATCCCCGTTCCCCCACTTTCGTTGCAAAATCAATTCGCCGCCTTCGTCCATCAAGTCGATGCCACAAAATCATCCGTCCAGTCGCAGCTCGATTCCCTCATGACGTTGCGCGCAAAAATGATGCAGGATTTTTTCGGTTGAGAAAAGGAGCAAAAGCATGTCAGAGCTCGACAAGCAGAAAACAGGTGAAATCTACGATCCGGCGGATGCGGATATTCAGGAGCTGCAGATTGCGTGCCTCGAAAAAATGTACGATTACAATGCGACGCGGCCGAAGGAATTTGAAAAGCGCCAGCGCATCATGAAGGAGATGCTTGCCGAGGTCGGCGAGGGGTGCTATATCGAGCCGCCGCTCCATGCGAATTTCGGCGGGCATTATCTCCATTTCGGCCATCACGTCTATGCGAATTTCAACCTCACGCTCGTCGATGATACGGACATCTACATTGGGAATAATGTCATGCTCGCGCCGAATGTCGTGCTGACGACGACGGGACATCCCGTGCTGCCCGCGTTGCGCAAGCACGGCTTGCAGTTCAGCATGCCGATTCACATCGGTGATGGCTGCTGGCTCGGCGCAGGCGTCATGGTCATGCCGGGCGTGACGATTGGCGAAAATACGGTCATCGGCGCAGGCAGCATCGTGACACATAATATCCCCGCGAATGTCGTCGCGTTCGGCAATCCGTGCCGCGTGGTGCGGGAAATCGGGGAACGCGACCGGGAAGTGTATTTTAAAGGGCGGAAAATTCCGGAAGATGTGCTTGAGAAATATGAGGGGTAATGCAACCTCCTGCCTCCCTCTAGAGGGAGGGGGACCGCGAAGCGGTGGAAGGAGTAGTAGGATACGGAAGCCTGACAAGGATGCAGGCATCAGTAAAGGCTTTAGCAACGTTTCGCATGCTTGTTTGTCTCCAGCACCCAACTACTCCCCCAGTCAGCTTCGCTGACAGCCCCCTCTAGAGGGGGCCTGCTCTTTGAAGTGTGGCGGAGCTTGCTGGTGGAAGGAGTGGTCTTCTATGGCGTCGAATTTTGATTTTCTGTCTTCGGAGCCTCGGTTCCACGACTTTGCGCGGATTGCGGTGCAGGCAGAGCGGGCGATGGCGTTTTCGCCGGAGATGGCGGCGATTTATGCGCGCAAGGCCCTCGAGACGGCCGTGCTCTGGGTGTATCGTCATGACGACGCGCTTTCGCTGCCGTACCGTCCGCAGATTTCGGCGCTGATTTATGATGCTTCGTTTCAGGACATCATTCCCTCCGAGCTTTTTCCGCTGCTCAAATATGTCATCCGCATGGGCAATTTCGCCGTGCATCGGACGGATCCCGTGAGCCGCGGGCAGGTCGTGCTGGCGCTCAAGGATTTGTTTGCCTTCCTCGAGTGGGTGGCGTGCTGCTATGCAAGGGCGTATGAGGAGCGGCGCTTTGACGAGTCGCTCGTGCCGCAGGCGGGCGCGGACCGGCTGACGGCGGCGGAGCTCGCGAAAAAGAAGAAGGAGCTCGTGCGGCAGGAGGAAGCGCTGGCGGAAAAGGACGCCGAACTTTCCGAGCGCGATGCTGCGCTTTCGGCGAAGGATGCCGAGCTCTCGGAGGCGAAGCGCGAGAACGAGGCGCTGCGCCACGAGATGGAGGCGCTGCGGCAGGCGAACCAGCAGGCGCGGCCGTTCTCGGTGGACGAGGCGACGGAACAGGAGACGCGCAAGCGCTTCATCGACCTCGACCTCGCCGAGGCGGGCTGGACACTCGGCGCGGACTGCCGTGCGGAAGTCGAGGTCGATGGCATGCCGCCGGAGGCGGGCCGCACGGATGGGCGCGGTTTCGCCGACTATGTGCTCTATGGGCCGGATGAGCGGCCGCTCGCGGTCGTGGAGGCAAAGCGTTCGTCGAAGAGCGCGGAGGCGGGGGCGCATCAGGCGGCGCTCTATGCAGATGCGCTTGCGCGCGCGTATGGGCGGCGGCCGTTCGTCTTTCTCTCGAATGGCTACGAGGTGTATTTCGTGGAGGGGGACGAGCCGCGGCGGCGTGTCGGCGGCTTCTTTTCGCAGGATGATCTCGTGCGTCGCATGGCCAGGCTCCCGGGGCAGGTGACGGCGCGCCAGTCCATCGCGCGGCCGGAGCTCGATGACCGCATCGCGGGACGGCCGTACCAGCGGGCGGCAGTGCTCGCGTTCTGCCAGGCGGCGGAGCGCCATCAGCGGCGCATGCTGCTCGTGCAGGCGACGGGCACGGGCAAGACGCGCGTGGCCATCAGCATCGCAGATGTCCTGACGCGCTGCAACTGGGCGAAGCACATCCTGTTCCTCGCCGACCGCACGGCGCTCGTGAAGCAGGCGAAGGCGAGTTTCACGGAGTTCTTCAAGCACCGCCTGACGCTCTGCAATCTGCTCGAGAACAAGGAAGACCCAATGGCGAGCCGCATCGTGTTTTCGACGTACCCGACGATGCTGAACGCCATCGACCGCATGCGGATGAAGGACGGGCGGCGCGTGTTCACGCCCGGGCATTTCGATCTCATCATCATCGACGAGTCGCATCGGAGCATCTACCAGAAATATCAGGCGATTTTCGACTATTTTGACGCGATGCTGCTCGGCCTGACGGCGACGCCGAAAAACGAGGTCGGACGCGATACGTACCGCGTCTTCGGCCTCGAGGATGGCGTGCCGACGTTTGACTACGACTATGGGACGGCCGTCGCAGAGGGGTATCTCGTAGATTACGAGCTGCGTTCGTACACGACGGATCTCTTGCAGAAAGGGCTGCATTACCGCGACCGCACGGAGGCCGAGAAGGCGCAGATGGAAGATCTGTTCGGCGGCGTGCGCGAGGCGGCGGAGGCGGGCGCGTATGATGTCGATCCGCCGGCGTTCAATCGCTGGCTCTTCAACAAGGCGACCATCGAGCTCGTGCTGTCGCGGCTCATGGACGAGGGCATCCATGTTGAGGGCGGCGATGTGATCGGCAAGACGATTATCTTTGCGACGAATACGCGCCATGCGCGCTGCATCGTGGACTGTTTTCATGCGATGTACCCGGAGCTCGGCGATGATTTCATCCAGCAGGTGGACTACAGTATCGACTATGCCGACGACATCATCGACCGTTTCCGCGTGCCGGGGCAGATGCCGCAGATCGCGGTGTCGGTCGACAAGCTCGACACGGGCGTCGATGTGCCGTCCATCGTGAATCTCGTCTTTTTCAAGAAAGTCCATTCGTACAGCAAGTTCTGGCAGATGATCGGGCGTGGCACGCGGCTCTGCCCGAATCTTTTCGGCCCGGGACGGGACAAGGATCATTTCCTGATTTTCGACTATGCGGAGAATTTCTCGTATTTCGCCGAGACGGGACGGCGGCAGAAATCGGAGGCGCTGCCTCTGCCGCTCTCGTCGCGCGTGTATCTCCTGAAGGCGCGGGCGGCAAAGCTTTTGCAGGGCGCAGAGCAGCCGGAGGAAAAGCAGCTGCACGAGGCATTCGTAAAGGACCTCCACGGGGCGGTCGAGGCGCTCGATCCGGCGAGCTTCGTCGTGCAGCGCCATCGGCGGGCCGTCGAGAAGTATCGGAACATCTATGCGTTCCGCTCGCTCAGCGACCTCGCGCTCGCGGAGCTCCAGCGCCATATCGCGCCGCTCGTGCGCGATGCGAAAGAGGTCGAGACGGTGCGGCGCTTTGATCAGCTGATGCTGACGATTCTCTGCGGGGCGCTCGATGGGCGCATGGACGAGGTCAGCTGTCAGGTCGCGGCCGTGCAGGAGACGGCGAATCTGCTCGCGGCCGACCATTTGCAGGCGATGCCGCAGGTGCAGGCGCATCGTGCGGCCATCGAGCGGCTGCGGCGGCCGGATGCGTGGCCGTCGATGCGCGCGGCGGAAATCGAGGGCCTGCGGCGCGAGGTGCGCGCGCTCGTGCAGCTCATCGAGCCGCCACAGCATTTCTATGTCGTGTCGGATTTTGCCGATACGCTGCAGCAAGGCTCGGGCCAGAAGATCGCGCCGCCGCAGCCGTCGGAGAACTACAAGCAGAAGGTGGAGTATTATCTGCACGACCATCTCGACGAGATGGCGGTCTACAAGCTCCGCCACAACATCGCGATGACGGCGGCGGACATGCGCGAGCTCGAGCGCATCTTCTGGCAGGAGCTCGGCACGCGCGAGGAGTATGAGCGCGCGTATCAGCAGGAACCACTCGGACGTCTCGTGCGCGAGCTCACGGGCATGGACGAGGCGTCGGTACGCGAGGCGTTCCGCGATTTCCTGCGCGAGAACCGCCTGACGCGCGACCAGCTCGACTTCGTAGAGAAAATCATCCGTTACATCGCGAAGAACGGTTTCGTGGACATCACGCCTGAGAGCATCCAGCAGGAGCCGTTCCGCGGCACGAAGATTCAGGAGCTTTTCAAAGGCAACGTGCCCGACTGGCAGGGAATCCTTGCGAAGGTCAAGGAAATCTCGGCGAATACGGGCGTGGCATAAACCATCAGGATATGGAAGAGACGGCAGCAAACCTGGGTAAAGAAAGGGGTTTGGAAAAATGGGAAAAGAAAAGCATATCGGCCTGGTCGCAGAGGATGAATGGCTGGCACCCTATGAGGACGCCATCCGCGGCCGCCATGACCATGCCGTGTGGAAAATCAACCAGCTCACGGGCGGGAGCGGCAGTCTCTCGGATTTCGCGAACGGACACGCGTACTTCGGGCTGCACCGCACGAAGGACGGCTGGGTGTTTCGCGAGTGGGCGCCGCATGCGCTGGATATTTTCCTCATCGGCGATTTCAACGGCTGGAAGGAGAGCCAGCGCTACCGCCTTCAAAAGGTGGGGGACACGGGCAATTGGGAGCTGAAGCTGCCGGCCGAGGCCATGCATCATGGCGACCTCTATAAAATGAAGGTGAAATGGTCAGCGGGCGGCGAGGGAGAACGCATCCCCGCCTGGTGCCAGCGCGTGGTGCAGGATGCGCAGACGAAAATTTTCTCGGCGCAGGTCTGGGCGCCGAAAAAGCCCTATGTCTGGCAGCACGGGCATTTTCGCCCCAATCGTGACCCGCTGCTCATTTATGAGTGCCATGTCGGCATGGCGGGCGATGCTGAAAAGGTCAGCACCTATAAAGAGTTCACAGAAAACGTTCTGCCCCGGGTCAAGCGGGACGGCTACAACGCCATTCAGGTGATGGCGATCCAGGAGCACCCGTATTATGGCAGCTTCGGTTATCATGTGAGCTCGTTCTTTGCGGCCAGCTCCCGTTTCGGCACGCCAGAGGAGCTCAAGGAGCTCGTCGATACCGCACATGGCATGGGCATCGCGGTCATCATGGATCTCGTGCACAGCCACGCGGCGCGCAATGAGGCGGAAGGGCTCGGGAACCTCGCAGGCGATCCCAACCAGTATTTTTACCCCGGCGATCGGCATGACCATCCGGCATGGGACAGCCTCTGCTTTGATTACGGCAAGGACGATGTCATCCATTTCCTGCTCTCGAACTGCAAATACTGGCTGGAAGAATACCATTTTGACGGCTTCCGCTTTGACGGCGTGACGTCGATGCTGTATTACAGTCACGGGCTGGGCGAGGATTTCAATGGCTACGGCGATTATTTCAATGGGCATCAGGACGATAACGCCATCTGCTATCTGACGCTCGCGAACCAGCTCATCCACGAGGTGAATCCCGACGCCATCACCATCGCCGAGGATGTCAGCGGCATGCCCGGCCTCGCGGCGCCCTTTGCGACGGGCGGCTATGGTTTTGATTACCGCCTCGCCATGAACATCCCCGACTACTGGATCAAGCTCATCAAGGAGAAAAAAGACGAGGATTGGCACCCCTCGGGCATTTATTGGGAGCTCACGAACCGTCGGCAGGGGGAGCGTACCATTTCCTATTGCGAGAGTCACGACCAGGCACTCGTGGGCGACAAGACAATCATCTTCCGCCTCATCGATGCCGATATGTACTGGCATTTCCGCAAGGGGGACGAGAGCGGCGCGGTCACGCGCGGCATCGCCCTGCACAAGATGATCCGTCTCGCCACGGCCTCGACGATGAACGGCGGCTATCTGAATTTCATGGGCAACGAATTCGGC
>CACZFT010000115.1 GCA_902780535.1 uncultured Selenomonas sp.
CTCACGGAGACGGCGTTCGACCTCGCGGGCCGCGAGCAGCGCGAGAACGCGCTCGCCGTCGTCACGGAGCTCAAGCGGCTCGGCTTCCGCATCGACATGGACGACTTCGGCACGGGCTACAGCGACATGACGCTGCTCGACGCGCTGCCGCTCGATGTCATGAAGCTCGACCGCTCGCTGCTGCTCGCGAGCGAGAACTCCAACCGCATGCGCTCCGTGCTCGCACGCATTGTGGGCCTCGGCCACGCGCTCGGCATGGCCGTCATCTGCGAAGGCATCGAGACGGAGGAGCAGGAGCAGATGCTCATCGACTGCGGCTGCGAGCACGGCCAGGGCTACCTCTACGGCAAGCCTATGCCGCAGGAAGAATTCGAAGCATTCCTCGCCGCGCATCTCTTTGAAGGTATAATGAGAATATGGAAGTAGAATTTTTAGGCCGTCGCGTTCAATGGGACGACGAAAAGAATGAGCTTAATAAGAAAAAGCACGGATTTACCTTGGAAGAAGCCCGCCTCGTTTTTGCTGATCCATATCGTATCGAATGGTTTGATGAAGAACATAGCGACGATGAGGATCGGTACAAGGTGCTGGGAATGATCAACAATATTGTTTTCGTTGTTTACACGGAACGGGGCGATGCGGTACGATTGATTTCTGCTCGGTATGCGACCGCGAAAGAAAGGAGAGCGTATTACGATGGCAATTCATGAAGCGATTGTTTATGAAGGACAAAAACCGACGGCCGCAGAACTTGCGGATTTGGAGCGAGCTTCCAAATTACCGATTAATTATGATGACATTCCGCCGCTCACGGATGAGGAATTGAAAAAAGTAGCGGCGATGGCACGCCGTCAGCGCGCCTCCATGCGGAAAAGCAACCTCACGATCCGCATTCCGCAGCAAACGATCGATAAGGCGAAAAAAATGCTTGGCGCAGGCTACACGGGCGTGTTGCGCCGTCTGATCGTCAAGGCAATCGATCATCCGGAATTGCTCAAGGACTGCCTGTAATCAATGGAAGAGCGCAGCTTTTTTCGTTTGTGCGAGAGGAGCTGCGTTTTCTGTTTGTAAGGGACGGAGGCAAGAGGTTGGAAAACAAACAGGAAAATGTTGCGGCGGAAGGTGAGACACTGCGCGAGCGACTGATCAAGTCGAAAGAGCGCGTGCAAAAGCATGGTGAGGTCTTCACGCCGAACTGGATGGTAAAGCTGATGCTGTCGAATCCGCCCATCAAGGAAAAGCTCGCGGACGTGCATGCGACGTTCTTCGAACCATCGGCGGGCGTGGGAGCGTTCCTTATGGAAATCCTGCGTCAGAAGCTCGCGCACGTCAGCGCGGCGAAGAACATCCGTGGGAGCAACTGGAAGTATGAAGCGCTCTGGGCGCTCATGAGCATCTACGGCATCGAGCTTCTGCCGGACAATTTGAACGAGGCGCGAGAGAATATGCTGCTCGTCTTCGCGGAGTGCTACGAGGAAAAGACGGGACGCGCACTCGACACGGATGCCGATCTCCTGCGCTCGGTGGAGACGGTGATTGCAGCGAACATCGTGCAGGGGAACACGCTGACGCACAAGGATGCGACGGGCGAGCTCATCGAGTTCAGCGAGTGGCGGCAAAACGAAAAGCGCCGCCACCGCGTGCTGCGCGTGCCGTTCACGTATGATTCGATGTTCCACGACGAGGAGGAGGCGGCGAGCGAGGTCGATCTCTTCGCAGCGGCAGAACCGGCCCCGCAGCGGCCGGCGTACCGGGAAGTGGATCTGATGCAGGTCTGGAGAAAGGAGCTCTGCTAAATGGGAAAATTCAAGTTCGACGTAGCCATCGGGAATCCCCCGTATCAGGAAGACACGAACGGTGCAGGCCGTCAGGCAAAACCTATCTACAATCTCTTTATTGAACAGGTGAAATCGACGAATCCCGAAGCTATGACGTTCATCATTCCGTCTCGATGGTTCGCTGGCGGCATGGGGCTCGACAAGTTCCGCAATGACATCATGAATGATAAGCACATCTCGAAACTCGTTGACTACACGAATGCAAAAGATTGCTTCCCAGATAACAGCATCGGCGGCGGTGTTTGTTTCTTCACATGGAACAAAAATTACGACGGAGATTGCAAGTTCTCAAACGTCATCAACGGAGAAACGACAACAATGACGCGCCCGCTGAACGAGTTTCCTGTGTTGGTTCGCTACAATGAAGCAATCGACATCATTCGCAAGGTTCGCTCGTTTGATGAGCCGTTGCTTGCCGACCAAATGAGCAGCCTAATGCCGTTCGGGCTGAACACGAGTTATCGCGGGAAAGAAACGCGTACGTCTCCTGAGCAGCTTGCCCTCTATGCAAGCGGGAACAGCATCACCTATATCGACCGCAACGAAATCACGAAGGGATTGGAGTACGTTGACAAGTACAAAGTGATGATTAGCAAGACGAGCGCGGAGCACGCGGGCGAGCCTGGCTCTGATGGTAGATTTCGCGTGATTCCGTCCTCGCTGCGCGTAATGCTGCCCGGCGAGGTTTGCACGCACTCTTATTTCATGGTCGGCCCGTTCGACGACAAAGCAACGGCGAACAACGTCATGACCTATTTGCAGACGGCGTTCGTTCGCTTCTTGATTCTGATGTCGTTGAGTGGCATCGGTTTATCGAAGCTGGTCTTCAATTTTGTGCCAACGCAAGATTTTTCAAAGCCGTGGACAGACGAAGAACTGTATCGTAAATACGGAATCACAGATGAACAGGTGCAATTCATCCAGTCGATGATTAAGCCGATGGCGAACGGGGAGGCTTGATGGACATGGACAACACAAAAATCAAGTCCTTCTCCAATATCGTCCCGATGATTTACGCCTACACGACGCCGGGCGTGCCGGATCACGACGGCTGGACGAAGATCGGCTACACGGCGAAGCAGAGCGTGAAGGATCGCATTTATCAGCAGACGCATACGGCGGACATCGCGGCGCATCTGGAGTGGTCGTCCGAGGCGCGGTATACGGACGGGTCGGGCGCGTATTTCACCGATCGCGAGTTCCATGATTATCTGACGGTCGTGAAGCATATCGAGCGGCGGCCGCAGACGGAGTGGTTTCGCATCGACGGGAAAACGTCGAAGAACTATTTTTACCACTTCCGCGATCGCGACCTGGGCGACGCGCAGGACAGCGAGAAGCATACGCCGTATGTGCTGCGCGCGGAGCAGCAGCGCGCCGTCGAGCAGACGGCGACTTATTACGCCGCCCACAAGGACGACTACACGGACGATGCGCGTTCGTTCCTCTGGAACGCGAAGCCTCGCTTTGGCAAGACGCTGACGACGTATGATTTCGCGCGGTGCATCGACGCGGCGCGCGTGCTCATCGTGACGAACCGTCCGAGCATCGCGAACTCGTGGTATCAGGATTTCGCGCAGTTCATCCGCTGGCAGACGGGCTACCTCTTCGTCAGCGAGACGGACGCGCTCGCCGACCAGCCCGTGCTTTCGTATGCGGCGTATCAGGACTATATCGACAAGCTCTCCGATGACGAGATCGACCGCGCCGGGCTCATCGCGTTCGAGAGTTTGCAGGGGCTGAAGGGCTCGATTTATTTCGGCGGCAACTATACGAAGCTGAAATGGATCGCCGAGACGGATTGGGATTTGCTCGTCATCGACGAGGCGCACGAGGGTGTTGATACGTACAAGACGGACAAGGCGTTCGACAGCATCCGCCGCAAATTCACGCTGCACCTCTCCGGCACGCCGTTCAAGGCCATCGCGAGCAGCAAATTCCGTCCCGAGCAAATTTATAACTGGTCGTATGAGGACGAGCAAGAAGCGAAAGCGACCTGGAAGCCCAAGCAGGGGACGAATCCGTATGAAAAGCTGCCGCGTCTCAATATGTTCACGTACCAGCTTTCGAACATGATCCGAGACACGCTCGCGAAGGGGCTCGACCTGTCGGAGGACGAGCACGCGGAGTATGCGTTCGACCTCAATGAATTTTTCCGCGTCGACAAAGGGCGCTTCGTCTATGAGAAGGATGTCGAAAAATTCCTCGATACGCTGACGACGAACGAAAAATTCCCGTTCAGCACGCCGGAGCTGCGAAACGAGCTACGCCATACGTTCTGGCTTTTTAACCGCGTGGACAGCGTGAAAGCGATGGCGAAGCTGCTGAAAAAGCATCCCGTCTTCGAGCATTACGAGGTCGTGATCGCGGCGGGCGACGGCAAGCTCGATGCGGAGGACGACGCCGAGAACCAGAAGAGCTACGACAAGGTGCTCGATGCCATCGCGCACCACGACCGCACGATCACGCTCTCCGTCGGGCAGCTGACGACGGGCGTCACGGTGAAGCCGTGGACGGCGGTCTTCATCCTGTCGAACATGAAGAGCCCCGCCGAGTACATGCAGGCCGCGTTCCGCGCGCAGAACCCCTACGCGTACGAGGAGGACGGCAAGCTCTATCAGAAGGAAAACGCCTATGTCTTCGATTTCGCACCCGAGCGCACGCTGATGATTTTCGACGATTTCGCGAACAACCTCAATGCCACGACGGCGAACGGCGGCGGGACGAAGGAGGAGCACGAGGAGCATATCAAACGCTTGCTGAATTTCTTTCCCGTCATCGCCGAGGACGACGATGGCAAGATGGTCGAGCTCGATGCGGCGAAGGTGCTGACGATCCCGCGCACGATCAAGGCGAAAGAGGTCATCCGGCGCGGCTTCATGAGCAATTTCTTGTTCCAGAACATCGGCAACATCTTCTCCGCGCCGGCCGCCGTGCGCGACGTGCTCGAAAAGCTCACGCCCGCCGAGGAGCAAGCCGACAAGAAGAACGACCTCACGATGAACGACGCGGAAGATGTCTCCGTCGACGAAAACGGCGACGTGGACGTGCCGAACGAACTCGTCATCCAGAAATCCGAGGGATTTTTCGGCAAGAAGATCTACGATGATGTCGCGCAAGAGACGCAAGGTCTCATCGACGCGGCAGCGAAGGAAGATGCCTTTGATTCTCCTCAGACGATGAAGGTCGCCGAGGCCGTCGCCGATACGCTCGTGACGAACCTCCAGCCGACGATCGACACGGACATCAAGGAAGCGTACGGCCTCACGAAAGGCAAGGCGCAGCAGATCAGCACGCGCGTCGAGAAGGACATCAAGACAGCGTTCCAGCACCTCGCGGAAGACCACGAGCAGGCGAAAAAAATCATCCTTGCCGAGCACGAGGAGCAGGTGCAGCAGGCGACGAGCGAGGCGGAAGTCCAGAAGCTCAACGAGGACGTGCAGGCGAAGATCCAGCAGGCGACCGAGGCGTTCCAAAAGGATTTGCAGGAGACGGCGACGAAGAAGTTCGAGGAAGCGCAGCAGACCGTCGTCGAGGAATTGGAGCGCCAGCAGGAAGCGAAGAAAAAGAAGGGCGTCGAAGACGACATCCGCGCGCATCTGCGCGGCTTCTCCCGCACGATCCCGAGCTTCATCATGGCATATAGCGAGATGGCGCACGGCGGCGGCAAAGACCTGCGGCTCGCGAATTTCGACGACTACACGCCGGATGACGTCTTCGCCGAGGTCACGGGCATCACGGAGCCGGAGTTCCGTTTCCTGCGCGACGGTGGCGACTACGACGATCCCGAGACCGGCGAGCGGAAGCATTTCGACGGCCACCTCTTCAACGAGGTCGTGTTCGACGAATCCATCCAAGAATTTTTGCGGCTGAAGGAACGCCTCGCCGACTACTTCGACGAATCTCAGGACGAAGACATCTTCGACTACATCCCGCCGCAGAAGACGAACCAGATTTTCACGCCGAAGAACGTCGTCACGCAGATGGTCGACGCGCTTGAAGCCGAGAACCCCGGCATCTTTGATGATCCCGAGAAGACCTTCGTTGATTTCTACATGAAGTCCGGCCTCTACATCACGGAAATCGTCAAGCGCCTCTACAAGAGCGACGGCCTCAAAGCCGCCTATCCCGATGACGCCGTGCGTCTCCGCCACATCCTCGAGCACCAAGTCTACGGCTTCGCTCCGAGCCACATCATCTACAGCATCGCCATCGCCTACATCTTCGGATTCGACAAGGCTGCGCAAAACATCTCGCAGCGGAATTTTGTCGATCTCGATGTCATGGAGTACGTGAAGCATGGCAAGCTCGACGAGGTTGTGCAGGAACAGTTCGGTGACAATCAAATATAAGATTCTTCATAGCAAACGCGGCAACCTGTCAGAAATTTTGGCGGGCTGCCGCATTTTTGATGCACGGGAGAGGCTTTTTTTGCGTGAGCTTTCAAAAGAAGCAGGAAAATCGTCCTCGTTCATCGTATTTAATATAAAAAGGGAACGAGGCACTGCTCGCACGTCTCGAGCGTGCGCAGGATCAGCTGGCACTCGCGCGGCCGACCGTCATCTCCGACATCCTGCACCAGCGCGAGGATGAGGGCGAGCGGCCGCCACTCTTGCTTGACCGCGAGGAACGCGTCTATCTGCGCACGCATGGAAAACTGAGCGTGCTCGTCGTTTGGAAAACTGAGCGTGCTCGTCGTTGCAAATGAGCGGCCGTATGCCTATCTCGATGAAAACGGCGAGCTTGCAGGCGCGATGAAGGTCGTCACCGACCGGCTCGCAAGCGACCTCGGCATCGAAATCGAGCCTCTGACATACACGGACTACGAAAGCGCGTATCAGGCCATGCAGGATGGGAAAGCCGACTTCCTGCTCAACATGTTCGTCGATCCCGAGTGGGGTGAGGAACGCGGCCTCGTCCAGACAGCGCCGTTCATGGTGTCGGGCTTCGCGGCCGTTACGCGCCGCAACGGGATGCCGCGGGATCCCGTCATCGCGACGCTCGACAACCGCCTTGCCAAAGAGATTCTGCGCCATCATTTCCCAGAGCGCG
Organism: uncultured Selenomonas sp.; assembly: GCA_902780535.1. GTDB lineage: Bacteria > Bacillota > Negativicutes > Selenomonadales > Selenomonadaceae > Selenomonas_C. The sequence goes on from CACZFT010000115.1 coordinate 6,891, forward strand.
AAATCCAGGCATATCCTTCCATCGAGGCATGCCTCGAGGCCGTGCGGCAGAAGAAGGCCGATGTGACATACATCCGCGCCTCGTCTGCGCAGTACCAGACCATGCGCGGCGGTTATCCCGACCTCGTCGCGAGCGGCCACCTCTCCCTCCAAAAAGGCATCGCCATGGCTGTGCCGAAGACGGGCGACCCCGTGCTGCTGCGCATCCTCGACAAGGAGATTCGCCACATGGGTGACGGCGGTATCGAGGCGTTCTATGCGGAGGAAAATGCGCGGAGCCTCAGAGAGCGTTCGGCGTTCTCGTATTTCTATTCGTATCCGCAGTATGTCGTGCTCGCCATCTTTGCCATCGCGTTCGTCTCCATCTTCGCGTTCTGGCGGTATCGTGCGATGCGGCATGAAAATGAAGCGCACATGCAGAGCCTCATCGATCATGACCATGCGACGGGCCTGCACAATGCGGAGTGGCTCGAACGCGAGGGAACGGCGCTCATCGCGCGCGACCGCGTGGGGGCGTCGGAACGCGCCGTCGTCGTCCTGCGCATCGTGCGGCCGGATGTTCTCGTGGGCACGTATGGCCGCGAGGCCGTCATCTCGTTCTTCTAGCGGCTTGGCAGCCAGCTCGAAGTCGCGAACTACCCCGAGCTCATCGGCATGCGGGCGGCAGGGGCCGAGCTCCTCTGCCTCACGCATCCCGTGACGCGCGACGAGCTCAGCGTCCGCCTCGCTGGCCTCCTGCGCGCCAATGAATACCTCGAAGTCGGCAGCATGCTCGTGCGCGTGCCGCTCAAGGCGGGCATCTGCTATCTCGGCGAGCCGCCGATGGACATTCGTGCGGCCATCAATGACGCCGACATCGCCGCGCATGGCGAAGAGACCGTGCAGTTCTTTTCCGGGAGCCTCCAGCAGGAGACCGTGCTCACGACACGTATGGAAAGCCTCCAGCGGCAGGCGCTCGAACGGCAGGAATTCCAGGTCTGGTATCAGCCGAAATACGATCTCCGGACGCGGCGCTGCATCGGCGCCGAGGCGCTCGTGCGCTGGCAGAGCGCCGAGCTCGGCTTTCTGCCGCCTGGCAAGTTCATCGCGCTCTTCGAGAGCAACGGCTTCATCTCCGACCTCGATTTCTACAACCTCGAGCAGGTCATGAGGTTCCAGCGCGAAGCGGCGGAAAAAGGCTTGCCCGTCGTGCCGATTTCCGTGAACCAGAGCCGCGTCCACATGCGCGAGCAAGGCTATCTCACGCGCATGCAGGCGCTCATCGACCGCTATGCGACGCAGGGCATCGAGCTCGAGCTCACGGAGACGGCGTTCGATTTCACCGATTATGCTCTCCGCGAGCACTCGATTGCCGTCGTCGCCGCGCTCCATGCCATGGGCTTTGCCATCGACATGGACGATTTCGGCAGCGGCTACAGCGACCTCTCGCTCCTCAATCAGCTGCCGCTCGACGTCATGAAGATCGACCGGTCGCTCCTGCTCGCATCCGAAGGCTCGGAGCGCATGTGCATCGTGCTGCAGCAGATGATTGATCTCGGCCACGCGCTCGGCATGAAGGTCATCTGCGAGGGCATCGAGACGGAGGCGCAGGAGAACCTCCTGCGCCGCTGCGGCTGCGAGTACGGGCAGGGCTACCTCTACGGCAAGCCCATGCCGCGC
>CACZFT010000116.1 GCA_902780535.1 uncultured Selenomonas sp.
CGTCAGCACGACGTAGGCGTCCGCATATTTCGACGCATTGTCCTTGAAGACCTTCGCGGCCTGATGACGGTCGAGCGCGAGGATGTCGACCTGCGTGTCGGTCTTGACGTTCTCGGCAGCCGTCGGGTAAGGAATGACATACATGCGCGCGACCTTGCTCGCATCGCCCTCGATCTGGATGAGCTGATCCATCGTCGGTGCGAGGTTGCTCGACGGGATGTAGAGCGGCTTCGCGAGCGCGAGGCGATGAATGCCCGTGATGTCGGCACCTTCGAGGATCGTCGCCTTGTCCGAGTTCGCAAACGCCACCTGCGTGCCAAACACGAGCAGGCAGAGGACGAACACGAGACGCATGAGTTTCTTCATAGATAAGACTCTCCTTTATCTTCTTTTTGATTCTGCATTTCTGCTATCTTACTTTATTCGCCATCTTGCAAAGAAGTCCTGCCGTAGATGACAAAATTATTTTGGGTAGATGCGGCGCGCGAGGGCTTTGCCGGACGGCGTCGCAGCAAGGCCGCCTTCTGCAGTCTCGCGGATGCTGCGGGGCATGGAGCGGCCGATCGTGTCAAGCGCAAGGATGACGTCGTCGACGGGAATGACGGACTGCACGCCCGCAAGCGTCATGTCGGCCGCGAGCATCGCATGCACGGTGCAGAAGCCATTGCGCTTGACGCACGGCACTTCGACGAGGCCCGCGACGGGGTCGCAGGCAAGGCCGAGAAGATTCTTGATGGCGAGCGCGCAGGCATTGGCAATCTGCGCGGGCGTGCCGTCCGCAAGTTCGACGAGCGCGGCCGCCGCCATGCCCGCCGCCGCGCCGCACTCGGCCTGACAGCCGCCTTCGGCGCCGGCAATCGAAGCGTTCTGGTCGATGACCATGCCGATGCCGGCCGCCGTAAACAGCGCACCGACAATGGCCTCGTCCGTGACATGGCGCTGCTCGCGCGCGGCATAGAGCGCCGCTGGCACGATGCCGCAGCTGCCAGCCGTCGGACACGCGACAATGCGGCCCATGACGGCATTGACTTCGCTGACGCCGACGGCATAGGCCGCCGCGGAAAGCGCCGCCGCGCCAAGATAGCCGCCTTCGCGGTGCTCGTAAATTTTTTCGGCGTCCCCGCCCGTCAGGCCGCTGACGGAGCGTTCCTCATTCTCGATGCCGCGTTCGATGGAAGCCTGCATGACTTCCCAGTTGCGCTGCATTTCCGTGAGAATCGCCTGTTTCGGCCGCTGCGTGTCGTGCATCTCACGCGCGACGACGATGTCGTGGATTGGGAGCTCCTTTTCCTCAGCGAGCTTCACGAGCTCCGCGACGGTGTTGAATTGTATCATATCGGGCCTCCCCCATCAGCCAATCGGCGGGATGCTGAACGCATGTTCCACATCGCAGACTTCCTGGCATTCCTCGACGACTTCGTCGGCCGGCACGTCGTCGAGCTCCATGATCATCATGGCCGTCTCGCCGCGGTTCTGGCGGCTGACGCGCATGAACGCGATGTTGACCTCATAGCGCGAAAGAATCTGCGTGACCTGCGCGACGACACCCGGGCGGTCGCGGTGAATGGCGATGAGCGCCGGATACGCGCCTGAAAGCTCGACCTCGTAGCCGTCGATGTTCGAGACAAGGATGTTGCCGCCGCCGACCGAGGCGCCGCGGATGCGCGCAAGACGGCCCGTGACACCGATCAAGTGGATGATAGCCGTATTCGGATGGGCGTCCGGCAACTGGACGGTCTGGAAGCGCACATCGAGCCCCTGCCGCGCCGCAATGGAAAGCGCGTCGCGGATGCGCTCATCGTCCTGGCGGAAGCCGAGGATGCCCGCGACGAGCGCCTTGTCCGTGCCGTGGCCGCGATACGTCTGGGCAAACGAGCCCGCGAGCTCGATGTCAGCCCGCACGGGCACTTCGCCAAGCACCTGCCGCGCCATGAGCCCGAGCCGCACGGCACCGGCCGTATGCGAGCTCGAAGGCCCGATCATGACGGGACCGACGATGTCGAAAACGTTGTGCATGAAAAGGAACCCTCCCTTTCAAAATCAAAAGTCGCTAAGACATCTCATGACATGACGAAATGTTTTAGCGACATGACAGACAAAATCAGATCAGGTTGTGCTTCTTCAGCGCCGCCTTGAGCTGCGCGAGATGCTCTTCGCTCATTTCGCTGAGCGGCATGCGAAGCGGGCCGGCCGCGTAGCCTTTGAGGCGCATGGCCGTCTTGACCGGGATCGGGTTGACTTCGCAGAACAGCGCGTCAATGAGGTCGCTATAGGCAATCTGGAGCTTTGCCGCCTCTTCCACCTTGCCGTCGAAGTAGAACTGGCACATGTCGTGCGTGTCTTTCGGCGCGACGTTTGAGAGAACGGAAATGACGCCCTTGCCGCCGAGCGAAAGGATCGGGACGATCTGGTCGTCATTGCCCGAATAAACCGTGAGCTCCGGCACGGCCGCGCGCAGGCGCAGGATCTTTGAGAGGTCGCCATTCGCCTCTTTGACGGCGACGATGTTCGGATGCTTGGCAAGCTCGGCATACGTCTCCGTCGCAATCGCGACGCCCGTGCGCGACGGCACGTCATAGAGGATGATCGGGGTGTTCACGCTGTCGGCAATTGCCTTGTAATGCGCGATGAGGCCGGCCTGCGTGCACTTGTTGTAATATGGCGTCACGACGAGGAGGGCCGTCGCGCCGACGCTCTCGGCGTATTTCGAGAGGTCGATGGCATAGGCCGTGTCATTCGAGCCCGTGCCCGCGATGACGGGGATGCGGCCTTTCACCTGCTCGCAGGCAAACTTGATGGCCGCGCGGTGCTCGGCATCCGGCATCGTGGCAGCTTCGCCCGACGTGCCCGCGACGACGATGGCGTCCGTCCCGCCCGCGATCTGGTCCTCGATGAGGCGCGCGAACTCCGGATAATTGATGCCATCTTCCGTGAATGGCGTGATAAGGGCGACGCCTGCGCCCGTAAAAATCTCTTTTTTCACTGAAAAGCCCTCCTAATGAACAGCTTTGGCAGGTTTCCACAATTACGTTTATTATTGCATGACAACTCTTGAAAGTCAATGCAAACACGCGGGAAAGTACGGGACGCGGACATCAGTCCATGACGCGCGTCATGCGGTCGAACAGCGCCTGATTCTCCTGGAGCTTTGCCTCGCCGCCAAAGACGCAGATGGCGTCCTGCTGCATGGCCGCCTCGATGACAGGCGCGATGGCGCGGATGTCTTCCGGCGTCGCCGAAAGGATTTCATCGCGCGTCTTCTGGCGGTCTTCATACGTGATGCCGCGCATCCAGCATTCAGCGGCGGCCGTGCCCTTCGCGCGCGGCGTCAGCGGCATGTCGACGCCGCTCATCGTGCCGATGACGGCCTTTGTCATCTCGCGGTCGTCGGCCGAGAACGCTTTGACGACGTCAGCCGTCTTGTCAAAGACATCGAGTGTCTCCTTGAGGTTCGGGTCACGGTACGAACCGAAAAACAGCGTGCCGTTGCGTTTGAAGTTCGTGAACGCGCCATAAGCGCCGCCCTGCACGCGAATCTTCGTCCAGAACCAGCCATAGCGCAGCAGCGTCTCGAGCACATGCATCGCGCCCGTGTATCGGAAGCCAAGCTCGCGGAAGTTTGCGCCCTTGCCGACATACTGCACCTGGCTCGAAGACATCAGCCCTTCTTTGGCCTTCTTGAGCGGGAATGTATAGCTTTCATCGTCAAACGTCTGCTGCGAGAGACATGGCAGAAAGCTTGCGAGCTCCTTTTCGACCGCTGCCATGTCCTGGGCTGCCGTCGTGATGCTGACGGCGAGATTCTGCGTGCGGAACAGGCGCGGCAGCAGGTGCGCCGCCGTCTCCTGCAGTTTTGCAAACGAGGCGTCGAAGTCCTTGAGGAAGCCTTTGACGAACGCATAGTATGGCAGGCCGCCCTCATCGACATAGGCTGCGGCCTTTGTGAAATACGCCGCGATGCGCGAGGCCACGATCTGATGGGCGCTGCGCTGCATACTGAGCTCGATGGAGACTTGCTCCTGCTCCAAAAGTTCCTGGATGCGCTTCTTGTCCGTGAAAACGCTCTCGGTGAGGATTTCTTTCAAGAGCGAGAAGAGCTCCGGCAGTTTCGGAATCAGCGCTTTCGCCTGCACCTTGAACTTCGGCAGGAAGCTCTGCGGCGCATCTTTTTCCGTATAGGCGCCGAGGTCGAAGCTGATGCCGCCGGTATGGAGGTTCGTGAGGTTCGCGAGGTCCATGTAGCCATGCGCCTTCGTATCGACGCTGCCAAGCAGCGCGCAGAGCAGGTACGCATACGGCAGGTCTTCCTGCGGAACAGCCTTCGCGTCGAAATAGAACTGCAGGTAGGCGATGCCATTCGTCGTGATGTCGCTTTCGAGCAGCTTCACGCCCGCCTGCTCCTTGACTTCGAGCGGCCACTCGTATGCTTTCTTGCGGATGTCCTTGCGCTCGAGCACGGGAATCTTCGCGAGTGCTTCGGCGCTGTCCGGCGTCTGCTGGCGCTCTTTGAGTGCTTTCGTGGCCGCGACGATCCGGCGCAGGTCTTCGTCCGTCATCTTGGCGCGGCGCGCCGCGAGCTCCTTCTGCATGGCCTGCTCCTTCTCCGCTGCCATCGTCTTTGACGGCGCGAGCGTCAGGAGCGTCACATGGTGGTTTTCGAGGAAATACTTGCGGATGAGGTTCTCGAAATAACCGTTATCGAGGCCGGTGCGGAGCTTTTTGAGCAGATCCTCGTAATAGAGATACGCGACCGGGTCACCATCATAGAGCCAGCTCTTCATGCAACGAATGTTATAGATGAGGCCTTTTGGCGCGCTGCCGAAATCCGCCTCGCGGAGCTTGAACTCATAGAGGTTCAGCGACGCCTCCATCAGCGTGCGGTCAAGGCCCTTGTCGGCGAGGTCCTGCAGCGTCTCCATGACGAGTGTGCGGAATTTCTCGGCGCGGTCGGCCTCGGAATTGTTGATAATGATCGAGAAGAACGGCTGCATGAGGTCCGTCTCGAACTCGGAATCAACGTCCTTGCCGAGCTTCGCGTCAATGAGAATTTTGCGCAGAGGTGCAGCCTGCGTGCGCAGCAGCGCATGTTCGAGGACTTCGAGGCCCGCCATCGTCTGGACGTCCTTCGTCTCGCCGACCATCCAGTTCAGCGACAGGAACGTCTTTTCCGCCGTCTCCTCCTCTGCCCCGACCGGATACGGGCGCTCGACGCGATGGAGCTCCGAAAACGGCTGCTGCACGTCGATATGGGACGGCACGGGGATGCGGTCGAAGTTCGAGAGGTATTCGCGGTCGAGATACGCGAGCTTTTCGTCGATGTCCATGTCGCCATAGAGGAAGATGTAGCTGTTCGACGGATGGTAGTATTTCGCATGGAAACCCGTGAACATCTCCTGCGTGAGCTGCGGGATGGCCGCCGGGTCGCCGCCGGACTCGTGGTGATACGTCGTGTCCGGGTAGAGCGCCTGCAGGATGCGGCTTTCGAGCAGGTCGTCCGGCGCCGAGAGTGCGCCCTTCATCTCATTGTAGACGACGCCGCTGTAGCGCAGCGGGTCCTTTTCATCGAGCACCTCGTAGTGCCAGCCCTCCTGCATCAGGACCTGCGGGTCGTTACGCATGGCGGGATAGAACACGGCATCGAGATAGACGTCCATGAGGTTCTGGAAATCCTTGTCGTTGCGGCTCGCGACCGGGTACATCGTCTTGTCCGGGTACGTCATGGCATTGAGGAACGTGTTGAGGCTGCCTTTGACGAGCTCGACGAACGGTTCCTTCAGCGGATACTTGCGCGAGCCGCAGAGCGTCGAATGCTCGACGATGTGCGCGACACCCGTGTCATCCGTCGGCGGCGTGCGGAACGTTATCGAAAAGACCTTGTTGTCGTCCGTCGTCTGGAGATACAGCAGACGCGCGCCGCTCTTCTCGTGCGTAAAGACGTGCGCCGTAACGCCGGCCTCCTGCATCTCCTCGACGCGCTGCAGGCGAAACCCATGGTATGCTTCATTGATCTTCATCGAAAGACCTCCCCATTTTGCTTTTCAAAACGCTACTATTATAACAAGAAATCAGGCATAAGAAAAGACCAGCCCATCAAGGACTGGTCTCTGTTGTCATCAATGGTCGGGATGACAGGATTCGAACCTGCGGCCTCTTCGTCCCGAACGAAGCGCGCTACCAAACTGTGCCACATCGCGAAATTTTTATCAGCCGGCGTCCAAAGCGGCATGACCTTCCAATTTGAGCAGCACTTTTTTCCCGCAGAACGCCGCGCCATACCGCCGCACGCTCCCGATGCCGCGTGCGCGGAACGATGCCTCATAGTCACGCTCCGCCATCTGTGCGAGCGCTTCGTCCGCTTTCGTGTCGAGCATATCCTCCGTCTCCGCCGTCTTGAATTCGAACAGCAGGCCCGTCTTCTGCACGTCTTTCGGGAATGCGGCGACATCGAAACGCCCATACCCTGCTTCCTTGTTCGACTGCACCTCGTACTCGGGCACGAGCACGGCCGTCATGCCGAGCACGAAGCCGTGGTAGAACGACTCCCTTTCGCCCGTATCGAACGAGCTCGCAAGGATTTCCAGATACTCCGACAGGCCGCGCTGCGCCATGGCAAGGTTGCCGTCGAGAAATGCCTGCATGAGGTCCTCAATGTCCATGGACAAACGTTCCGCATGAAAACGGTCGAGCACTTCCATGCGATAGAGCGACAGAAGTTCGCGATTCGGCAGAACCAGCTCCGCTTTCAGCCCGAAATCCGAACGGCGGACACTTTTACACGTCAAGTATCCTGTCGTCACCAGCATCGTATAGAGGGCCTGCGGGCTCTTGTAGATTTCGCTGTAAATGAAGCTGTCTCGAATCTTTGTGCGGATCGGCTTTCCCTGCATGACACCTTGCAGCCTGTCCCACGTTTCATCATCGCTGTGTCCCATCATGTCCTGCAGGATGGAGTTGCCCGATGTGTTCACCCAATAAGCATCGGGCTCGCAGCCGGCATCGAAATAGTTGAGCACCGACCATGGATTGTAAATCTCTTTTCGATCAAAACGGTACCCGTCATACCAATACCGAAGTTCCGGGAGCTTGTCCAGACAGCCGAAATCCTTCGCCATAATTTCCACGTCCTGCGGCGTAAAGCCGAACGCTTCCGGATAGCTGGAAGAAAGGACGCTGTCCACTTTCAGGTTGTTGAGATCAGAAAAGATGCTTTCCTTCGAGATGCGGAGAACGCCCGTGAGGATGGCAAAATCCAGCGAGGAATTCGTTTTGAGCGCCGTCGTCAGCATCACGCGGAGAAATTCGATGGCCTCGTCATAAAAATGATAACGCCAGCCCTGCTGGACCGGCACATCATATTCGTCGAGCAGCAGGACGGCCTTGCGGTGATAGTGCTGTTCGAGCAGCCGAAGCAGGAATGCCAGCGCGCCCATTTCTTGTACGACGTCAGCGTTTCCCGCCAGAATCTGCTCAAACTTTTCTCGGTCGACCGCATCCATATCTGCAGCTTCCAGAAGGAAGCAATACTGCCGAAAGAGTTCGGAAAGCAGTCCCCGCAGCCCGCTTTCCATCTTTTCCCAGCTCGAAAGCTTGAGCCCGCGCATCGTCAGGAACACGACGGGGCGCGTCCCCTGCTCCTTCATCGCCGCCTCATCGCGGGAAATCGCGAGGCCGTCGAATAGTTTCCGATGCTCTTCCGCCTTTTCGATGTCAAAGAAATACCGCATCATCGAGAGCGTCAGCGTCTTGCCAAAGCGCCGCGGCCGCGTGAAGAGCGTGACAGCCGCATGGCGGTCGAGAAACTGCCGGATGAATGTCGATTTGTCGACGTAATAGTATTCCCGGCGCACCTGCTCGAAATCATCTTCGCCGATGGGAAGTCGCAGCTGCATGGAAATCTCCTCCTTCCAGTCTTCTTTTCTTCCAGTATAACACAAAAAGAGGAAGCACGAGGCTTCCTCTTTCCAGAGAGATGATGGATTGGCTGAAATTATTTGCCGGCGAGTTTCGCGTAGTGGTTGTAGCGCGTCTCGGCGTCTTTCTGGGTCTTCTCGAACAGGGCTTCGGCGGCCTCCGGGAAGGAGCGCTTGAGGTTGATGTAGCGGTTCTCGCCCATCAGGAAGTCCTGGAACTTCGAGAAGTCCGGTGCCTTGGAATCGAGGCTGAACGGGTTCTTGTCCGTGCCGCGGAGATCCGGGTTGTAACGGAAGTTCGCCCA
>CACZFT010000117.1 GCA_902780535.1 uncultured Selenomonas sp.
AGCGTCAGCGAGCGCGTCACGACGGCCTTGTCGAGGAACAGCACGCTCGCGAGCTCCTCCTGGCTCAGTCCCTCGGCATCGTAGATGCGGATGAGCAGCACGTATTCCGAGTATGTGATATTCAGATCTTTGCAGCACTGTGTCACGAAAAGCTGCGAGCGCCGATTCAGAATTGTGAACCAACGGCCGATATTGACGTAATCCATCGAATGGCCCCTTCCCAATTCGTTGATTCTATCAATCAAAATTTCTGCAAAAAAATAACAACTGCCTATGCTCAATTATAGGCAGTTGCCGAAAGCTTGTCAATCACACGCCCAGGCGACAGAATTCTTGCCCTCCTGGCGCTTTGCCGTATAGAGCGCCTCGTCGGCGCGCTTGAAGAGCTGCTGCGGCGTGTCGCCGGGGAAGAATTCCGCCCCGCCGATGCTCGCCGTCATGCGGCGGCCGCCCGGCAGCAGGCCGCGCTCCTCGATGCCCGCGCGGATGCGGTCGGCGATTTCGCGCGCCTGCTCCGCACCCGTCGCGTGCAAGATGACGAAGAACTCGTCGCCGCCCATGCGGCCCGGCACATCGACATCCTTGCGCGTCTGCTCCTGCAGGATGCGCGCGACAATCTGGAGTGCCCGGTCGCCCTCGTCGTGCCCATACGAATCGTTGATGCCCTTGAAATCGTCGATGTCCATCATGAGCACCGTCAGCGGCCGTTTCTCGCGCTCCGCTTCCTGCACCATCTCCGCGAGCGTCTCATCCGTCGTGCCACGGTTGAAGAGGCCCGTCAGGAGGTCGTGCCGCGCGAGGCGGCGGTAGCGTTCATTCGCTTCCTCGAGCTCGCCGATCGACTGCTGGACGAAATTCACGAGATGGCGCATGACGGCCGTGCGCGCATCGACATGCGAGATACGCTGCGGCAGCTCGATGGGCACCGTGCTCGGCGCGCCCTCGCGCATGCCGACCGTCACGAGCGTCATGTTTGACGTGAGAATCCGGTCTTTGCGGCGCAGGAATTCGCCGTAGGCGTAAAAGCCCGCTGACGGCGCATAGCGGCTCATCGCAAGCTCCTGCTCCGTGTCGCCCTCCAACAGCAGGCTGCGCGCGACGCAGCTCACGAAGAAGATGGACTGCGGATGGAACTGCGCCATGCCGATCTGCAGCTGGTCGGCCGTATCGAGGATTTCCTGCGGATCGCCATAGGCGAGCTGCACTTCCTCGCCTTCATAAAAATCCGCCGCATAATAGACGCTGCCATCCGGCGCATAGCTCCGCGGATGACGCGCAAGCGTCAGCCCGTCGCGATGGAGGAACAGTGGGAACGTCAGCATGCCCGTCAGGATGTCCTCATCTGGCCCGAGGCCGAGATACGTCTGGTAGATTTCGATGGCGGGCCGGTGGTCGATTTCCTGAATCGTGAACGGATCCTTCATCCGCGTGATCTTCATCGGACGCCCCAAAGGCTTCCAGCCGAAGCTCGAATGCACGGAAACAGAAAGCTCCTTGCCCGCAAACGTCAGCACGAGCAGGCCGCACGTGCTCGCATGCTCCGCATCAAAGAGGAAGCCGCTGCCCGGCCGGTTTTCCGCGAGACCGCCAAAGACTTCCACATCTTCCGGCACGCCCGTGAAAGCATCGAATACAGGCTCGAGGTCGAGCCGCTCGCCCGCCGCAATGAGACCGACGGCCCGCAGATGCTCCTTCCCTGCCAGGAACGAAGCGAGCTTTCTCCCAACGGCCGCAGAAGCCTCCGGCACCTCGAACGTCACCGATGTCACCGAAGCCGCGTCCTCCGCACCGAAATCATAGAGCTGCACGTCTGCGACGCTGTCCTCAAAGAACAGGAACGAGACAACCGTCTTTTTGCCCTCCGTATGGCCGTCCGCGATGGCCTTTGCCGACACGACGCCCGCAATTTTCGCCTCCGGCATCCCATGCTGGATCGTGCTGCGCAGCTGGAACAGCAGTGGCAGATCTGACTGCGGCCCGCAGAGCATCACGAGCACCGAGCGCGCACCGCCCATCCGGCGCTCTGCATCCCGCACGAAATCCAGTACGGGCAAGAATTCCTCTGCATCACTCACCGCGAAAGAAAGCTCTTTCATTTGTCTTATTTCACCTCGATTTTGCTACGGATAAATCGAAACCGATTACATTTAGCTATCATCATAGCAGGTATCGTCCCGATTTGCAAGGAGAAATGTCCCGATGAAAACGATTTCACGAAAATAATCCCGAAAGTTTCAAAAAAAGAAAGTTCTTTGCCTCACGCCCGCAGGCGTATATAATGGAAGGGACAACATTGCAAGGAGGTTTTTCTATGCAGCAAAAGCCCAGAATCGGACACATCGACTTTCTCAACGTCCTGCCGCTCGCCTACGGATACGCGCACGGCGGCGACAGTGACGCTTTCGACATCCGGCGCGGCGTACCTGCCGTGCTCAACAGTGACATCGCGGCGGGACGCCTCGACATCAGCAACGTCTCCTCCATCCTCTACGCGCGCCATGCAGAAAAACTCTGCGTGCTGCCGCACGTCTGCGTCTCCTCCGACGGCCCCGTCGAGAGCATCCTGCTCGTCTCGAAAAAGCCCATCGAGGAACTTGAAGACGACCCCATCGCGCTGACAGCCAAGAGCGCGACGTCGCATGCCCTGCTCAAGATCATCCTCCGGAGCAGCTATGGCGCCAACCCGCGCTACACCGTGCAGAATCTCTCGCCCGAGCATCCCATCCCCGACGACCAGACCGCCGCGCTCTTCATCGGCGACGACGCACTCTACCTCTATTGGCACGCGAGCCCGCAGCTCTACGCCTACGACCTCGGTGCCGAGTGGAAGAAGCTCACAGGCAAGAAGATGGTCTACGCGCTCTGGGTCGCGACGAAAGACTTTGCCGCCCGCTCGCCCGAAGGGCTCAAGAAAGCCGCCGCGCTCATCGAGGAGAGCTTCGCCTATGGCATCGCGCACAAGGATGAAGCCATCCGCTCCGTCCTCGGCGAGAAGCCGTTCCTCTACCACGAGCTCGACGAATACCTCGGCGGCGTCATCCGCTGGGACCTCGCAGACGACTACCTCGACGGCCTCCGCACGTACTACGCCCTCGCCGAACAGAACGGCCTCATAGAAAAAGCGCCCGCGATCGAGTTCGCGGACGTCTGAAGGGCAGCGCGGCATACCGATAGGACATCACGGAAACGCTCTTTTCGCCTTGCTTTTCAAACAGAACCTTTGTAAAATAAGAGGAAAGAAGGGACGGAGATCGGATGGCAGAAAAGGGCATCGCAGAAAAGCAGCTGCTCTCCTATGCAGACGTGTTCGCAAATATCCTGAATGTGGGGCTTTTCGATGGAGATGGTGTCATCCATCCCGAAGAACTGACCGACGTCCTGCCGCAATCGACGTACAAGGCAGACGGCAAGCTGCGCGAGCAGGAACGCGACGTGGCAAAGCTCTGGAGGGACAGCGAGCTCCGCCTCGCACTCTTCGGGCTCGAAAACCAGTCCGCCATCGACAAGACAATGCCTCTCCGCATCATGGGATACGATGGCGCGGCATACCGAAACGAACTGAACGCAAAAGACGTGAAGATGTATCCCGTCGTCACCGTCGTTCTTTATTTCGGCTGGGAACAACGCTGGAAGAAGCCTCGATGCTTGAAAGACTGCTTTGCGATTCCCGAACGATTGGCGCCGTATGTCAGCGACTATCGCATCAACGTGATTGAGATTGCATGGCTGCCCGATGACGTCATTGCGAAATTCTCGAATCCCTTCCGCATGGTCGCAGAATACTTCAGCCAGATGCGAAAGAAGCAGGAGTACCATCCCAGCGAGGAATACGTCCGCCATGCAAAGGAAATGCTCGATCTGATGGCACTCCTGACAAAGGACGTCAGATTCAAAGAAGCGAAGACTCATGTAAAGGAAGGAGCGTCGATGACAATGAGATCCATTCTTTTAGACCAGATCGAAGAAAAAAGTCGAGCTGAGGGCGAAGCTCGCGGCAGAGCTGAAGGCGAAGCATACGGCGAGGCTCGCGGCACGGAAAAAACATGGGTGGCATCCGCACGGAACATCATGAAGAACATGAAGCTGACCGCCCAGCAAGCCGTCGAGGCTCTTTCTGTCCCGACAGAGCTCCGTGCCAAAGTTCTCGAACAGCTCTGAGACGTGATGCCTCTATCATGCATGCTAAATATCTGAACCAAAGAGCAGCCGGACATGCACATCCGGCTGCTCTTTTCATGCATCTTCGATTTCGAACCGGCTCACATCAAGCGGTTCGATGGCCGTCACTGTGCCATCGTGCGTCGGATTGTCCATCTCATACAGGAAAAGCAGATCCGTCCGGCCCTGCCGGATCTGCTCTTTCAGTACATGATACCCACGCAGCATCAGCCCCGGTGTCACCTGTGTGATGCAGTGCGGATGGTCGGCCGCGCAGCCCCAGATATCCTTCGATGCACGGCACTCCGGCAGGGCATGCGCCGGACGGGCAAAAACGGCTGGCACGCCATAGGGATAGTGCACGAGCGGAACCGCATTGAACGCCATCGGCAGGTCGGCCGGATAGCAACAGGGCGACAGCACGGGAAGACAGGAAGCCGCCGCCGCATGCATCAGGCCCGTATCGTTCCCGATGTAGAGCTCGCAGCAGCGGAGTGCGGCCGCCGAATTCCGCCAGCTCCCCTGCCCTGCCGCATTCCAGACCGCCTGCTCCGGCAGTGCACGAGCAAGCGTCCCGGCATCCTCCCGATCTCCGGACCCGCCAAGCAGCAGGAAACGGACATCGCCCGCTTCCTCCTCGAAGATGCGCTGGAGGAGCTCTACATACGATGTGATGGGCCAGTGACGCCGCCCGCTGGAGGCACCGATGACCACGGCTATCCAACGCGCGCCCGCGCCTCTCTGCCGCAACGCTTCCTGCCACCAGCGCGTTTCCTGCGCCAACGTCCAGATTTCCGGGCGGCAGTCCTCCGTCTCCTGCTTTGTGAAATGCTCGATGAGCGGCAGATAGCGATAGACAGAATGCGTCCCGCGCCCGATGCTCGGCACGAAATCCGTCACGAATCCCTGCACGACGTCCGCATGGAACGGCCCAGACAGCGCATCTGCTGCCAGGACATAGCCGATGCGGCGGGCAGCGCCCGACAAGTAGGAAAGCAGCACCGAACTGCCGCGAACCGTGAAATGAACTGCCGCATCATAATGCATCGGCAGGAGCCGCGCGACCATGTCAATGTGCCAGCGAAAAAGCGCCAGAGGATTCCGCCAGTCGCACTTCCTCGCATCGGCAAGTACCTGATCGACATACGGGCAGGTCACGGCCATATCATAGCTCGGCGCAAAGACAACGAGCGTGATGTACGCCTCCGGATACGCCCGCCGCACCTCGCGGATGGCAACCGAGCAGTTGATGAAATCGCCGACGCCGTCATCGTGCAGCAGAAGGATGCGCCGTGGCGCACCTTCCGCAGGCGCCCGGTATCCGTACGCCTGAAACAGCGGCTCGAGCTCCCGCGCGATTTCCGACGTGTCAAGCTGCCGCGATGATGCTGCCCGCGCGTAGATTTCAAGCATCTTCTGCCGGATGACCTCGATGCCGGACACTTCTCCCATGATGACATTTTCCTTCCATGAAGACGTTCTGTGGACAAATCGTCTTCATTATAGCGGAAAAGTCCCCCCCGTAAAGACAAATGCACATGCAAAGCGGCCCGCATGCAGATTCATCGCCTGCATGCGGGCCGCTTGTCATTCTTTATGCGTGTATCTTGAGAAATTCTTCGAACTCCTGCCGCGGCATCGGGCGGCCGTAGAGGTAGCCCTGGCCGTATTCGCAGCCGCAGTCCATCAGGAGGTCTTCCTGCGCTTCGGTCTCGATGCCTTCGCAGATGACTTCCATGCCGAGCATGTGGCCGAGCTCGACCATTTTCTTCAACACGGCGCGCATGCGTTCGGAGCCTTCGGAGGCGAGCAGCAGCGAGCGGTCGATCTTCATGACGTCGAGCGGCAGATAGTTCAGGAGCGAGAGGTCGCTGTAACCGCTGCCGAAGTCGTCCATGTCGATCTTGAAGCCGAGACCGTGCAGCGCGGCGACGACGGCGATGGAGTGCTCGCGCTGCTCGGCATTTTCCGACGAGCGCGCTTATCTTGCGCAGGTATCCCTGCTCCTGCATGTGGATGCGGCTCTGGTTGACGGAGATCGGCACGACGGGCAGCCCTTTCGTGCGGCAGTCGCGCTGGAACTGCATGACGTGCTCGAGGTTGTAGAAATCGAGGTTCGAAATGAAACCATTGCTCTCAAAGAGCGCGATGAACTTGCCCGGCGGCAGAAAGCCGAGTTCTTCGCTGCGCCAGCGCACGAGCGCTTCGGCGCCGATGCAGCGCTTCGTGATGAGGTCGTATTTCGGCTGGTACCAGATTTCAAATTCCTCGCGCCCGAGCGCGGCCTCCTGCAGGCTTTCCATACGGCTCGTCAGATGCGCTTCGGCAAGCATCTTGTCGTCGTAGACGAGGACGTCCTTCGCCTCGTGCATGGCGAAATCGGCGCGCGCCATCACCTCAGAGGCTTTGAGCATCTGCATGCCATCCGGCGTTTTGCCAGCGATGGGCGAGATGCCTGCCGTCAGCGGCACGCGTACGAGCATGCCGCCGACCGTCGCGAACTCATAGCGCTTGAACGTGACGTGCAGCTGCGATTTCAGCGCGGCGAGGTCTTCCGTCTTGGCGAGGAAGACGACTTCGCCGACGCTGCCATGCGTCGCGACGCGGCGCACCCAGTCGGCTTTGGCGAGGACATCGGCGAGCTGCTGCAGGAACGAAATGAGCGTGTCGCGCCCATACGTGCTGATGAAGATGTCCGTGCGCTGGACGCCGATGACGACGACGGAAAACTTCGGCGCTTCCTCTGGCAGCGCAGCGACGAGCGCATCGGCCTCGCGCAGGAACCAGCTGCGGTTCGGCCGTTTCGTCGCGCGATCCTCGTCGAGCAGCGCCTGCATTTCGCTGATGTGCGCGCGGCGTGAGAGGATGTAGTGCGTGACGAACAAGAAGATGAGGATCAGCGTCGCAACGGCGCCGATCATGAAATACTGCGGATAGGCGTAGAACACGGAGCGCAGCGAGCGCTCGTCCTCCATGCGCTTGTCATGGCGCGCGGCGACGTTCGTGATGGTCTCGGGGCCGAGATAGGCGATT
>CACZFT010000118.1 GCA_902780535.1 uncultured Selenomonas sp.
CGCGGTCATGGTGGGATTCTGGGGATTGCATGAGACGAAAGGCATGGCAAAACGACTGGCGTTGGTTGCGGGCGTCGCAGCCTGCCTGGGCAGCTGCGCCTGGAGCACGCCCGCAGAAGCGGCGAGTGCGGCAGGAGCGGCGGCCGATGCAGCAAACGAGTTCTCCAAACCGAATGCTGCCAGCCAGGAGCTCCTCGCACAGGAGCGGAAAATCGCTGAGCGCCATACGGCCGATGCCGTGAAGGGCACGAAGAGCGGTCATATCGTTGCGCCTGTCTCGTCCCTCTCCGTGAAAGCGGACAATGGCATGACGAAGGCGGACGTCCTGCGCCTCGTGCCGGAAGCTGGCAAGACGCTCGTGAATATCCACCAGATCTCGAAAGAGATTCAGCTCATCAATGACGGCGGCGCGATGAAGATCAGCGCCGACTTCCAGACTGCGACGACGGACGGCTATGCGCTGACAATCGATGTCGCCGGGCAGAAAGCCGAGTCCGCGACCGTCTCCGTCTCCAATACTGGCAACGACTACACGGGCAACTGGCGCGTCGCGACGAGCTATGTGGACCGCAACATCAGCGGCAACGCGGACACGCTCGGCGTGGCCTATGTGACGTCGCCGTCGGGCGGCCATATCTCCGATGTGAAGCAGGGCGCTCTCGCCTATCGCCTGCCGATGCGGAACGATGACGCACTGACGCTGACGGCCAGCTACTCCGATGTCGATCTCGGCAGCCTTTCCCATAACAGCTTCTTTGATGTCGGCGCGGATGGCAAAGGCTTCTCGGCCGCGCTCCACTACCAGCGTTACCTCGCCTATACCTCGCAGGAAAAAGATGGCTTCGACCTCGGCGTCAACTACTGGAAGATGAAGAATACGTACACCGTGCAGGCCGGCAGCGTGAGCATGACGGACGAGACGAAGTATGACGTGGCGACGGCCAGCCTCATGTTCCAGCACAGCAATCGTGATGCACATCAGGCATTCAGTTATCAGGCGGGTGTCGAGACGAACCTCGGCACGGTCGGCGGAGACGAAGAAGCCGCATCTGGCCGCGATGAAACATTCCAGATTTTTAAAATTGGTGCGAATTACAGCTACCGCACGCCCGGTGATTGGATCTTCGGCCTGCGCGGTGAAGGCCAGTACACGAACCGCAACCTCGTGCCGTGCCTCCAGCTCGGTGCGGGTGGCCGCACGTCCGTGCGCGGCTTCATGGAGCGTGCCATCGCGGCCGACAAGGGCGTTGTCGGTTCCTTTGAAATCTACACGCCGCAGTTCGCGCCGGGGTCCCGCTTCCTGCTCTTCCTCGATGGCGCGCATCTCGCGAACAACAACGACGTCGCGCTCTTCGACCATGAGAACATCGCCTCCTGGGGCATCGGCTACCGCTACAATGATCCGCAGAAGCGCTGGACCGTCGCGGTGGACTACGCAGACATCCTCAAGGACGTGGAAAAGGATTGGAATCAGCAGCACAAACGCTGGAACATGCTCGTGAGCTACAGCTTCTGATAGCGTGATTGCGCGACTTGTTTGTGCAGAAAGGAATGGAAACGATGTTTGCAAAGAAAATGAACCGCATGAAGGCCGCATTCCTTGCGACGGCCATCGCACTCACGCTTTCCGGCGGCGCCGCCTATGCCATGCCGGAGGGCGGCTCCGTCGCAAGCGGCACCGTCACGGGCCTCACGAATGGCACGGTCGCCTCGGGCGGCACGCTGACGGCGACGAGCGATGCCATCATCAACTGGAATTCGTTCAATATCGGGAATGGCGAGACGCTGAACCTCAATACGGCGAATTATGCGATGCTGAACCGCGTCACGGGTACGGGCATCTCGACGCTCGCAGGCATTCTGAATCAGACGGGCACGAATACGGCGATTCTCGTAAATCCGAACGGCATTGTCATCAGCGGCACGGGCGTCATCAATGCGGGCAATATGATTCTCACGACGCTTGCACTGAGTGACAGCCAGTTCCTCAATGGCAATACGGCCACCTTTACGCAGTCGGGCAGCACGCCCGCTCTGCTTTCCGTTGAAAAAGGCGCGAAGCTCAATGTAGAGGAACTGCTCATCCTTGCGGGAGGCAAAGTCAATGTCGCCGATGGCGTCACGTTTTCCTCTAAGAGCAGCGGCGATGATGTCATGATTGAAAATCTCGCAGCAAAATCCTTTACGTTCCAAAAAGAAAATGAAACGCAAGATGTCATGGGATCCACGACGACTACGACAGACAATGCGATGGCGTTCCACGGCACGTTTGACAACACGAGCTCGAGCGAGAATACGAACTTCCATATCGATGGCGGTACGGTGAACCTCGACGGCGCGACGCTGAAGCTCAACAATGCTTCGGAGCTTTATGCGACGGCAGGCCAGCAGCAGGACAGCGAAACCGTGCCAGGCACGGCGACGTCGGCGAATGTCCTCTCAGGCAACAATCTGACAGTCAGCGGCGGCAAGGTCATCGGCATCTTTGGCGGGCAGACGACACTGACGAATTCGAGTGTCACATCCAATGCTTCAGAATCGAACATCACAGTTGCTTCGGGCACGACGGCTTCAATGGAAGAAAATGCAGATTACGATGGCCTTGGCCAGCTCGCAACGCATACCGCAGATGCCAGCAACGTGACGACGCTCATCAATACGACCATCCAGAACAAGGATGGCGAAATCCATGTCGATGGTGGCCGGACCATCGTCGATAACTCGAAGCTGACTTCGGATGACACTATCGTTGTCGCGGCTGTCACGAACGAGGTTTCGGATGGCAATGACATCACAAAAAATGTCGCTAATGGCAACAACGTCACGTTGAAGAACGGCACGGCCATTACGACGAAGGACGCTTATGTGTATGGTTATTCTGTTGAGATGTCGCCGACCGTTACGATTTCGACGACAAAGGACAACATGCTTGCCGACCATACGTATAATGGCAGCACGAACTCCACGGCGACGACCATCGTTGACAGTACGACGACGGGCTATGCTACGGCCGCAACCGTCGATACCACGAGCAGCAATTCGAGCAACACGACGGATAATGGCAGCAGTTCCAACACGTCTTCTGGCAGCACGACGGACAATGGCAGCAGCTCCAACTCGTCTTCTGGCAGCACGACGAATAATAGTAGCTCAGGTTCTTCGACTGTGAAGACCAGCGACGAAATCCAGACCGAGACCACGGTCGTGCAGGGAAACCTCCTTACTGACGCGACGACGCAGGCGACCCAGGCCGCGAGCGACCTCACGGGCACGTCGATGGCAGCCACGACGGAGCCTGCAGCAACGGAAGAGAGCAATGTCCAGGTCGACGGCAACGCCCAGGAAGGTGCCGACATCCACGCCCTCGAGCATGGTACGGACAGCATCATCGCCTCGACCGTCACCGCTGCGCTCGAGCAGGGCAACGAGCAGTTCGAGAGCTTCATCCAGCGCAACATCGAGTACGGCTATCATTCCATGGAAGACGCCCTCACGGCGGATACGCCTGCCGAGCGCATGGAGCAGGCCAGCGCGCTTGTCAGCCGTATTGATAGCGACAAGAACATGGACGAAGGCGCCAAGCTCGCCCAGGCCTACGGCATGATTCAGGCCGTCCAGGACAACGGCAAGATGAGTGCCCAGGAAAAAGCCACCATCCGCAATATGATTGCGACGAGCTTCCGCTCCTTGAGCAAAGACGTGCGCGTCTACCTCTCTACCGTCGCTGCCAGCGCGGCTCAGAGGAACCTCTGACGCTTTCTTTGCTTTTCAACTCACTTTTCCTGTAGCGATGGCAGGCGGATGTTTGTCGCGCTGATTTCAACAATGAGAAAATAGCCCGTCATGGCGATATCTAATCGCCATGACGGGCTATTCTTTGCAAATTAGGGTGGCTCAGTCTTCCACCATGACCGGCTGCTCGTCGTCGTCATCGTGATGACCGCCGAAGAGACCGGGCAGCAGCGTGATGACGCTGACGCCGAGGCCGATGAAGAGCGGGCTGACGCTCGTGTGCATCGCAGCCGCGACCACAGCGGTCAGCGTCGAGAGGATCATCGACATGAGCGCCACGCGCGCGCTGACGGCGTGCGGACGGAAGACGGCGACCGTCAGCGGCAGGAAGATGCCGCCGCCGCGCAGGGCCATCGAGAGGTAGTTCCAGAACAGCACCTGCGAGCCTTCATTGGCCAGCGAAAACGCGCAGGCCGCGAGGATGACGCCGAGGACGACGATGCGGCTCAGGCGGAGCTCCGAAGCAGCGCCCTCGACATGGAACAGTTTCGTGAAGATGCCGCGCGTCAGCATCGTGCCGATGCCGAGCGAGAGGCCCGCGATGGAGCCGACGAGCGAGAGCAGGATGCCGCCCATCGCGATGGAGCCGAGCACGGCCGGTGCTTCCGTCAGGAGGTAGGCAGGCAGGGCGAGCAGCGGTGCGATTTCCGGATGCGCGACGTGCATGTACATGCCGATGAGGGCGCAGGGGAGGCCGACCGGGATCGTGATGAGCGCCGCCGTGAACGCGCCAATCGATGCCGTGCGCGGGTTCGAAGTGGAGAAAATGGCCTGGATGTAGCTCTGCGTGCAGAGGACGCCGACGAGCAGCGAGAAGACACTGACGAGCGCGTTCTGGACGCCATTGCCAATGAGGCTGAACCACGGGAACGCCGGGAGCGCCGCGCTGACGACGGCGTCACCCGAGATGGCACGCCAAGCGAGGATGCCGGCGATGAACAGGCTGCCCCAGAGGATGGCCGCCTTGATCATGCCGCCGACGCCTGCGCTCTTGAGGCCGCCGAAGAAGCCGTAGCAGGCAACGAGCACCGTGAGGGCGAGCGCTGCTGCCCAGGACGGCATGCCGGTGAGCGCCGCGAGGATTGCGATGCCCGGCAGGCAGCTCGCAACCGCCGAGAAGAAGATGCCGAGCGACGACACGACCGTCGTGAAGTGGCCGGCGCCCTTGCCGTAGTTCAGGACGAGGTACTGGGCGATCGTCTCGAGCGCCGTGCCGCGGAGCGGCTTCGCGTAGAACAGGCCCATGATGACGAGCGCGAGGCCCGTGCCGATCGTGAACCACCAGGCAGAAAGACCCACCGTGCCAGCGAGCTGTGCCGTGCCGACCGTCGCGCCGCCGCCGATGCAGGTGCCGGCAATCGTGCCAGCCACCATCGGCACGCCCGCTGAACGTCCGCCGAGGCTGAAGCCTTCCGCGGAATGCACGGAACGCGCCGCGTAGATGCCGCCGCCGAGCGCGATAGCGATCGTCACGGCGATGATGGAGATTTGGAGGATGGAAAGCTGCATGAATCAGGACTTCTTTCTTCTTGCTTTCGCTGAATAGTTCTTAGTACCTAGAAAAATCTTGTTGAAATTGAGCTCATTATAGCACCGCGGAACGCAAAAAAAAGCCCTTTTCCACATTTTTTTCAGGGGATTTCCTACTATAACATCACCGTTTTCTTTACCTGGCAGATATGGTATCGGCAACGTATTCCAGCCTGTACAAAGCAAAATCCCCGCGATGTGCCGTCGCGGGGATTTTGTGGCTGTAGACCATCAATATCTTTCTGATTGCCTTCAGTATACCACGTCTTCTTCTTCCTGTCCACTGCCCTGCCCGAAAAATAGCTTTTTCCGCGATTTTATGGTAAAATATATGATATGTTTCTTCCCTCAAAAGCCCCCCTCTCAGAGGGGGGACGGGCCGCGAAGCGGCGGGGGGAGTAGTAGGGTGCTGAAGCCGGACGAATCGTGTGATACATTCCGAAAGCATAAATACAGTAACGAATTTTTGAGGTGAGATTGTGGATTTTGGTCAAGGCAAAGTCGTGCCGGTGAATCTCGAGCACGAGATGAAGAACTCGTACATCGACTACGCGATGAGCGTCATCTTCCCGATGTGCGCGATGGTCTGAAGCCGGTGCATCGCCGCATCCTGTATGCGATGCAGGAAGCGGGCATGGGGCCGACGAAGCCCTACAAGAAGTCGGCGCGTATCGTCGGCGAAGTCTTAGGTAAATATCATCCGCATGGCGATACGTCCGTCTACGACGCAATCGTCCGCATGGCGCAGGATTTCTCCATGCGCTACATGCTCGCGGACGGCCACGGCAACTTCGGCTCCGTCGACGGCGACCCCGCCGCTGCCATGCGTTACACCGAGGTGCGCATGTCGCGCATCGCCGAGCTCATGCTGCAGGACATCGACAAGGAAACCGTCGATTTCGTCCCGAACTACGACGAATCGCTCAAAGAGCCGTCCGTGCTCCCGGCGAAATTCCCGCAGCTCCTCGTCAACGGCACGAGCGGCATCGCCGTCGGCATGGCGACGAACATCCCGCCGCACAACATGAGCGAGGTCATCGATGGCACGCTCATGCTCATCGACCACCCCGACGCGACGGTTGATGAGCTCATGCAGGTCATCAAAGGGCCGGATTTCCCGACGGCCGGCCTGATCCTCGGCACCGAGGGCATCAAGAGCGCCTACACGACGGGCCGCGGCGTCATCAAGATGCGCGCGAACGCCCGCATCGAGACGCTTTCGAACGGCAAGCCGCGCATCATCGTCACGGAGCTGCCGTACCAGGTCAACAAGGCGCGCCTCGTCGAAAGCATCGCGCAGCTCGTCCGCGACAAGGAAATCGAGGGCATCACGGGCCTCAACGATGAGTCCGACCGCAGCGGCATGCGCATCGTCATCGACCTCCGCCGCGACGCGAATGCGAACGTCATCCTGAACCAGCTTTACAAGCACACGAAGCTCCAGGACAGCTTCGGCGTCATCATGCTGGCGCTCGTCGACGGCAAGCCGCAGGTGCTGAACCTCAAGCAGGTGCT